>DQQH01000093.1 GCA_015664425.1 Planctomycetota bacterium | reverse complement strand
GGTCGCTTTCGAGGAAAAAAACACCGACCTGACTGACAAGGCGATCGAGGCGTTGAGGCGCGATCGCTGCCTGGAGGCGCTTCCTGCCCTGATAGCCCATGCTTCTCACCCATCGGCGAAGCGCCGCAAGCAGATCAACGATGTCCTAAAAGAAGTTACAGGAGAGCACTACAATAACCGCATGGAATGGCAACAATGGTGGCAAGACTCGAGAAAGGATGGCCAGGCATGAAGAAGACTGTCGCGATGCTGGTCTTCGGCTCCTTGCTGGCGGTCAGTTTGATGGCCGTGGCGGGTGACGATGAGAAGGCGAAGAACAAGTACGGTGTCCAGCAACTCAGCGGGACCATGGTCGAGAAACGCGTGATGCAGATGCTCCAGGGCGTCGACTGGTACGGCAGTTTCAATGACGCCGTCGCAGCCGCGGCGGAGGAAGCCCGTCCCGTTTTCTGGGTGCAACTGGTGGGGGAACTCGACGGAGGATTGTGAAGCGCGGGGCACTCACTGAGAGCCGTGACGCTCTCGGACCCCAAGTTGCTCGGACTCCTGCACGATCGCTTTGTCTGTGGCTGGCGAAACATCGGTGGCGTCGAATCCTATGCCGGTAAGTCTCACAACCATCCGGTGAAGAGCACCGCCCTTCACACTTCCAACGGCGCCGGTGGCCGCAACATCCAGATGCTGATGATCAGCCCGACAGGAAACGTCCTTCATTGCCTTCCCGGTTTCTGGAGCCCCGTTGAGATGTTCAGGGAACTCGAGTTGGGTCTGGAATTGCTCGAGATCGACCTTTCCGACAAGTCCCTCGCCGAGAAGAGGGACGAGTTCCTGCTCGCGCATCTCAACCATGCAGCGAAGCACCCTCGTAGCACCGTTGCTGGAAGTCACCTGCAGGGATTCGACAAGAAGCGCGAGAGGGACCAGGAGGAATCTGACTTCCGCCGCAAGACCGATGGCGAGGTGGCGCGCACCGTCGACCAGGTGATGCACGAGCGTATGGCCCAGCGACCTCTCTTCAGCATCGAGAAGTTTGATATTGCTGCCGTTGTCGACTACGGCACCAGCTTCTATGACAAGGCGGGGGATGGCTGCTGCGACCTCGGCAAGGGCAAGCCGACGATGCCCAAGGGCAAGATGAAGAAGAAATACAACCCTGAGGGCTGGAAGAAAAACTGACAGATTCTGGAGGCCCCGGCAACTGCGTTGCCGGGGCCTCTTTTTCCCTGCCCGGGAAAGACACCGCACCCTTGTCGAACGCCAGCATACCGATCCTCGACCTTCCCGATGCCCGGCTCGAGTACATCCCCGATTTCTTGTCCCCGAACGAGGCCTCCCGGTTCTTCAACGGTCTCGTCGATGAGATCCCCTGGCAAGAGGGCACGGTGCGGCTCTTCGGCAAGGAGCATCCGATCCCAAGGCTGCAGGCTTGGATCGGAGATGCCGATGCCCGTTATCGCTACTCGGGGGTCGACCTCGAGCCATCCCCCTGGACCCCACTCTTGCTGGAAATCGCAGAAAAACTCTCCGCTGTTCGACCCGCTGTTTCCTTCAACTCTGTACTGGCGAATCTCTACCGCGATGGCAACGACTCGATGGGTTGGCACAGCGACGATGAGCCCGAGTTGGGCGATGAGCCGACGATCGCCTCGATCAGCCTGGGGGCCACTCGCGATTTCAGGATGCGCCATCTGAGAAGGGATGACGTCGAACCGCTGACCCTGACCCTCGAGGGGGGATCGCTGTTGCTGATGGAGGGGACCACCCAGGAGAAGTGGCAGCACTCGCTGCCGAAGCGCAGGGGAAGAAACTCGCCAGGGCCGCGGATCAATCTGACCTTCCGCAGGATCTTCGCCTAATTGCCCCTGAGCTTATTCAACGCCCTCTGAAAATCATCGGGAGGGTCACGCTCGACCTCTATCGACGTTCCATCGATGGGATGGGCGAAGGCGAGCCGACAGGCATGGAGCGCCTGGCGCTTGATGATCTTGCTCGCTTCCCCGTACTTGCGGTCTCCAAGGAGAGGGAAGCCCTCGTGGGCGAACTGAACCCTGATCTGATTGCGGCGTCCCGTTTGAAGGCGTGCCTCGATGAGCGCGTGACGATGAAAGCGCTCGATCACCCGCCAGTGTGTGATTGCAGCTTTTCCTTCCTGCCCCCCGCGAGCGACGAAGATCCTCAGCGATCCCTTGTCCTCGAAGAGCTGGTGTCGGAACGTGCCTTCATCTTCACTGGGCGCACCGTCGGTGATCAACTGGTAACGCCGGTCGATGGTGTGATCCTCGAACTGAGGGCGCAGACCTTGTGCAGCTTTGTAGGAACGGGCGAGAACGAGGACGCCGCTGGTGTAGCGATCCAGGCGATGAACGATGTGAACCTTCGGATTCTTGAGGCCGCGCTGGCGGAAGTTCTCTGTCACCGCCTCGATCAGGGTAGGCAGCGCGTCTCCCGCTTCGGTTGGGATCGTCAGCAAGCCGGCTGGTTTGTCGACGACCACGATGTGCCGATCCTCGATCACCATCTGGAAGAGACCGGCATCGCGGTGGCGACGGGGAACGCGAAGGGACCGGGTGTTCACGTCGACAGCGATCTCATCGCCGACCTCGAGGCGGTGACCGAAGTTGTCGGCGACGACGCCGTTGACCTCGACGGCACCGCGATCGATCAGGTCGCGCGCACGGCGATTGGAGACCTCCATGCGAGCGCGGATCTCCGCCTGGAGAGCCTGCCCCTTCGAATCGGTTTTCCAGCTGTCGGTCGGGTTCAACGGTCGACTCCTTCGAGTATGGGCAGATTCTCGACGGATGGAGTGATCCTGGCAAGGGAACCGTTCCGCGCACAGGGCGTAGCGACCTCATCGGCGATGGTTCCGGGTATCTTGTTCCCCCGAGGAGGCCGAGAGGCTGATTTGTTCCTCGGGCAGTGGGCATTTCCCGGCTGGAGCGGTTACAGGAGGTTGATGATGAAGTTGAACGTCAAGGCGTTCGCCATCGCCATGGCACTGGTGTGGGGGTTCGGGGTCTTCGTCGGCACCTGGTGGATCATCGTTTTCAGTGGTGCTGAACCCGGAGAAACGCTGATCATCGGCAAGTTCTACTTCGGTTACGACGTCACTCCCAAGGGCAGTTTCATCGGACTTGCATGGGCTCTTGCTGATGGCCTCATCGGGGGGGCGATCGTCGCTTGGCTCTACAACCAACTCGCCGGGAAATTTTCGAGTTCCTCGGGGGGATAGCACCTTCAGGGTGGTGTTTCATCAGGTCGCCAGTTGGGGCACAGGCCCCGGAGGGAAGGGTTGATGACCTGGATCGAGACGATCGAATACCGAGAAGCACAAGGCGCCCTTCTGGAACTCTACGATGGTATCAAGGGGCCCGACGGAAACATCGACAACATCATCCTCGCACACAGCCTCAGACCGCACACCCTCGAGGGACACATGGCCCTCTACAAGCGAGTGCTACACCACCGGGGAAACCAGATCGATAGGCGCTTTCTCGAAGTGATCGGCATCCACGTCAGCATCCTCAACCGCTGTGAGTACTGCATCGAGCATCACAGCGCCGGGCTCGGGCGATTGCTCGCCGATGGAGGCCGAGTGAAGGCGATAGTGCAGGCGCTTGAACGGGGTCGCTTCGCCGGGGAGTTCGACGACAGGGAGTCTCGGGCCCTCGCCTACGCCAGACTCCTCACCGAGTCTCCGTCGCAGGTATCCGAGAAGGAGATCGAGAAGCTGCGCGCTGTCGGCTGGGAAGATGGAGAGATCCTCGAGATCAATCAGGTCACGGCCTACTTCAATTATGCCAACCGCACGGTCCTTGGCCTCGGGGTCGAGGTCACCGGCGACATCCTCGGCCTCTCCCCCGGCGATCTGACCGATACCGACAACTGGCAGCACCGCTAGCGGTGCTGCTCATCTCCTGGTCCCGGCTCCATCACATCAGATACAACTCGGTGGTGTCGTGCACTCTATGGTGTCATCGGTGGGGTCGGGTCCGCACTCGAAGGGGCCTGGGTCAGGCGGAACAGGCCCGCCGCTGAAGAGGTTCGCCAGGCCGTAAACGGCATCAGCGATGTTGATGCTGCCATCGTCGTTGGCGTCGCAGGCGCTGGTGCAACTGCTCGCTTCTCCGCCACTGAAGAGCATCGCAAGAAGGAAGACGCAGTCGGCGATGTTGAAGCTGCCGTCGATATTGCAGTCGCCGCGGCGGAAGATCTCACCGGCGACTCCCGCATCTCCTGCGGTGATGGAGACATCGTCGATTGCCCACCACCACTGATTTCCGGGACTCACGAAGGAGAAGGCGAAGGCGACCTGTGCTTCTCCGGCGGCGCGTGGCTCCTCGAAGACGAACCGGCCGTACAACGGGTCTTCTGCCGGATCGAAGAGGGCATCGCCGGTCAAAACGAAAATCGGTTCCGGTTCCCAGGTGTCGCCGCCGTCGAGACTGATCAGCACCGATGGAATGTCGCTGAAGTAGGAGAGAAACTCGGAACTGAAGTGCAGGAAGACCCGGGTCTGGGCACTGCAGTCGACGACCGGGGTGACGAGGCGTTCGTTCTCAGTGGGGTCCGGGTTGCAGTCAGAATCGATGATGGCGAAGGCATCGCCGAGGCGATGGACTCCCTGACCCGCGAGGTAGGGGAAGACGCCGCCGTTGAAATTGACGATGGATCGCTGACAGGGGTCATCGGAGTTCCAGGTGTTGAAAGTGCCGGCGTTGGTCGCCTGAACCGTCCACTCCGGGGGGATTCCCCCAGAGAAGTCCTCGTTTGCCAGCAGAACCTCGCTGCCGCCCGCTTCGGCATCGACGTCATCGAGTAGAAAATCGTCGACGGCGATCCACCAGTCCCAGTTCGGCTCGAAATGGCGGAACCGGACGCGAACCTGCGGCTGCCCTGCCGCCTGCTCGGTGAGATCGACGTGGAGAGCTCCGAAGAAGCCATCGGCGTTATCGACGGTGACCACCGGTGGGCCGACGGTACGGAACGGGGCCACTCGCCGGAAGAGGTTGGTCCAGCTGGAGCCGCCGTCGACGGAAACGTCGACGTCGAAGACCGCCTGGCCGTTGTTGTTGAGGACAGCACTGACCGCGGCGTGCATGTGAACCTGGCTCATTCCTGTGCAGTCGATGGTAGGGGACCAGAGGTCGTGAGACATGCCGCTACCGAGGGGATTCGGGGTGGTCGCCCCGCCGAAGTCACTGTCGGAGATGATGAACCCGCCAGCGGTCGGGGTGCCATCGAAACGGGGCGGATTGACCCTTCCCAGGGGATTGCTGACGGTCCAGGTGGAGTTTTCCAGCGGCAGGTTCTCATCACGAATGGCCCACCCCTCGAGGGTGAGCTGAGCATCATCGGCGTAGCTGTTGAAGTCATCGAAGAGGCGCACATCACCGGTGGATAGGAAGGTTCTCACCCTGATCGAAGTGCAGGGGGTTCCTGTCGATGGGACGACCGTTATCAGATGATAGTCGAGGATGTGGTGCCTCCCCGCCTCGAGGCTGGTACCGTCATCGATGTACCCGGTGGCGGTGGAATCGAGAATCGCGATGGTCTCGCCGTTGCGCAACAGCTGGTACTCGTCGATGGGAGTGCCAGCGATGGGTGCTGTCCAGGTGAGTTCCACGGATCCCAGGGAGTGGGAAGCGGCGGCGGTCAACGCGGCAGGACAGGGTTGCGCCGAGATTTCCTGGCTGACCAGAAGAACTGCAAGCAGGCACGGCAGGTTGAGATGGCGCACGAGTCCTCCTTTTCCCCGCTCCCCGAGAAGAGCAAGAGCCAACACAAGAGGAGTCCCGGATAAAAATCCGAGACCGCCACTGATGTCGTTGAGTTTTCAGAGCCGCCTATCAGGATAACACGCCCAGGGAGCGACCAGGCGAGTGGAATGCAACTTCAGACGAATCGGAGTGTTGCGTTCCTTGAGTGGTTCATGCTCCGGTGATAGATTCTCATGCCCCTGTCTGGGGACCGGAGAGGAGCGTCTTGACCAAGAGACGGATGGACCACTACCTCGAGCAGTTGATCGATGGGGAGAGATTCGAGTTCTACCGAGTTGTCGCTGATTACGCCGACGAACAGATCGCGCCGCAACTCCTCGGCTGGGAACGTTCGGGAGAGTTGGTCTCCGATGATGTCATCGCCCAGCTGGGGCAGATGGGGATCTTCGGGCTCCCCGTACCGGAGGAGTTCGGTGGCCAGGGTGGTGGCCTCACCGAAGTGGTGCTCTCGGGGTTGGCCCTCGGCTATCAGAGCCATTCGATCGCCATCACTCCGGGCGCGGCGGTCTCTCTCGGGGTGAATCCGTTGCTCCTCGCCGGCAGCGAGGAGCAGAAGAACGCCCACCTTCCCGACCTCGCCTCCGGCAAGCGGATGTTCGCATTCGGTCTTTCCGAGCCGGGGCGCGGCTCCGACGCCGCGAACCCGGAGGTGGTCGCAACTCGCCAGGGAGATCGGTGGGTGCTCCGTGGAGAAAAATGCTGGTCGACGAACGCTCGCTGGGCGAGCCATGTCATCGTCCATGCACTCACCGATCCGAAGGGTCGAAACGGCCACAGAAGCACATGCTTCATCGTCCCGAAGGATCGAGAGGGCGTTCATTACCAGGAGATGGCGGGGAAGACCGTCTGGAAGATGTCATCGACTGGATCGGTAACCCTCGATGGAGTCGAAACCAGTTCCGATGAAATCCTCGGGGAACTGAACGAAGGCTTCAAGGTGATGGTAGGAACCCTCAACGGTGGACGTCTCTTCATCGCCGGTCTGGCCCTGGCATCGATCGCTTTCGCTCTCGATCGTGTTTGCGGGTATGTCCAGGAACGGGAGCAGTTTGGCGGCCCCATCGCACGCTTCCAGAGGGTTCAGGATGTGGTCCTCGAGATGGATATCGCCCTCGAGAGAAACCTTACCTGGCTCATCCAGCAGGTCCGGCGCTACGATGCCTCGACGATGGAGCGGGAACAGGCGGTAAAGGTGAAGATCGATTGCTCGAGGGTCGCTTCCCACCTGCTCATTGAGGCGATGGAGATCTGTGGGGGGATTGCTGCCCTGGATGAATTCGGCCTCAGTCGACATCACAATGATCTTTTCGTCACCCGGGTGGGGGAAGGGTCGAATCGGGCGCTGATGACCCAGGCTGTCGCAGTGCTGCTCCCCGACATCCGCGGTCAGTTGCACTAGATCACGGGGAATCGTCCCTCGCTGGCATCGGATAACAGTACTGAGCGTAGGTACTCTCCGACTTGCTCTGCAACTCGAGGTGGCGAACGAGAAGCGATGGGCTGATCGTCGAGACTGGAATGAAACCCGATTCCGCCCCACACCAGCCGTTGTCCACTTCAAGTTTTTCACCCGCTCCGAGGATTCCCCGCACAGCGTTCAGCGGAGTACCGACGAAATTCACCCCCCGAACCAGGTCCTCACTGCCATCGGGGAACACCCTGGAGGCCAGGTTGATCTCGCCGAGAAAGGCCTGGAAGTTGTAGGCATCGGTGGAGGTCTCTCCCCCAGCTGCATGCCGGATCCTGATCCCGAAGGGGAGGCCCTGGATACGTACCTGATCGACCAGCATCTCCTTGAGTTGCTGATCTGTTTGCGCTTTGGAGCTCTCCAGGATCGTCACGCCCATCCGACTCATCGCTCGCTGCTGCCTGCGTGAACGGCCGTGACCATTGGACTCGTGGCGGCGAGTGATTGGAGTTCGACCGGTGAGGAAGCCGGTGAGTTTACCCTCCTCGATCAGTCGCGCATCTTGCGCCTCCGAGCCCTCGTCGTCGTAGCGGTAGTGCCCCACCAGGCTCTTGCCGTCGAAGTGGCGCAGACGCGGATCATCATGGAGAGTGAGATGCTCGGGGAGGACGATTCGCCCCACCGCATCCTTGAATGTGCGTCCCTCGCCGCTTGCCAGGAGGCGATTTCCCTCCAACCGGTGACCGATCGCCTCGTGAATGAGGAGGCCTGCGGGTACCGGATCGAGAAGGACCGGACCGGAATAGGAGTGGAGCACCGGCGAAGCGGCGATCTTCTCGAGAAGGACCGCCTTGTCGCTGATCTCCCTCTGAAAGCGCCGGAGGGAGGGGAGTTCCTCGGGATCGCAGCAGAAGTGGGAGATGGTCCACGGAATGCCGTCACCTTTTTTTGACAGCAGCCAGAGATAGCACTCCAGTCCCCAGTAAGAGAGCCGATCGAAAACGATCGAGCCATCGGTGTTCACGTAGATGATGCTGAGATTCCTGACGCTGAGGGCGACGTGGCTGTTACAGATCAGGGGGTGCCTCCTGACGGTGGCACTCGCTCTGCGAACGTAGCTTTCCCAGCGGTCCTCGTCGATGGGAGGGAGGGAGCCCCAGCGGGTGTCGATGATGGGGTCCTTTTTCTCCAGTGCGTGGAGATGGGGATGCTCATCGAGATAGGTGAGTTCGGTCGATTTCCTGCGCAGGAACGCGTCTTCCGCCTCGCGGTATCGGGCATCGGTCAGCCTCCAGAGGCTGATCCTGAGGGCGTCCTCCTGGTTGGACAGGGGCAGTTCGAGATGTTCGAAGGACTCGGCATCCTTGCCGTAGTCGTAGATTCCGCCGTCGGTGACATGGTCGTAGCGGTGATTCCCCACCCGCGTATCGGCGAGGCAGTTGCGTCGCTTGATTCGTTCCCTTCGGTAGAGGGATCCGAAGCGGGCTTCGACCTCGAAGATATCGAGATCGCGAATGGTGTAAGAGAGATAGTAAAGGGGCGGCAGCCCCTTTTTTCTCAGCCCCAAGCGGGCTCGCCTTGCTTCATCGGCAGCGACGTTGGCGATGCGAGTGGCGATCGATTTTCTCAACTGGTCTCCTCGAGGAGCGAGAAGATCTTGCCCTCTGGAAGGCGGTTTCTGCCACCGAGGAAACAGAGTTCCATCAAGAAGGCACATCCGACAACCTCGCCAGCGAGCTTTTCGATGAGGTCGACACACGCCTTCATCGTGCCACCAGTCGCCAGCACGTCGTCCACCAGCAAGACCTTCTCTCCTGCTTCGACGGCATCGACATGAATCTCGATGGTGTCGGAGCCGTACTCGAGGTCGTAAGAGACCGAGGCGGTGTCGTGGGGAAGTTTTCCCGGCTTGCGGATCGGGACGAAACCGATGCCCAGTTTCCTGGCGAGAGAGATGCCAAAGATGAAGCCCCTCGCCTCCGGTGCTGCAATGATGTCGATATCTACCTCACCGACGATCCGGGCGAGACCCTCGATCGACGCTTCGAAGGCATCCGGGTCCTTGAGAAGTGGGGTGATGTCCTTGAAGGAGATTCCCTCCTTCGGGAAGTCAGAAACCTCACGCACCTTTTTCCGCAGTTTTTTTCGCAACTCTTCCATCTCGCCTCGCATTTCGGTCTCGCCCCGATGGGGGAGGGGGGAAGCGGCGATTCTAGCGAAAGAGAGGGGACACGGAAGGGCAGGACGGCTGTGGAGGTCGAGGATCGGAGCGAGGGGGCTGTCGGTCTCAGGCGGCGGCTGGGACTAGCTCACCGCCTCCTCGACGTCCTCTTCCTCGGACGGGGCCTGGGTGAGGATCGAATGCAGGCGCTTGAGGGCCTCGTTCTCGATCTGCCTCACGCGCTCTCTCGAGAGGTTGACGCGCTCCCCGATCTCCTTGAGGGTCATCGGCTCGCCATTGTCGAGCCCGTAGCGCATCCGGATGATCTTCGCCTCGCGCTCATCGAGGTAGGAGAGGAGCTCCTTCATCGTCTCCTGCTCGACCTTCTGCTCGAGGAGGTCGTGAGGTTGATGCTGACTGGAATCCTCGATGATGTCGGAGATGGTCCAGCTGTTTTCGATGGAAATTGTCTGGCTTGCCGAATCGGCGACATGGAGGGCACTCTGGATGATCTTGGTATTCTCGAGAGGAATCTCCATCGCCTCGGCGATCTCGTGAAAGAGGGGTGGACGACCGAGCTCGATGGCGAGTGCGCCGGCGCACTTTTTCCATTTCGAGATGGTTTCGACCATGTAAGAGGGAATGCGCACCGATTTCACGGTGTCGATCAGGGCCCGCTTGATCGATTGCTTGATCCACCAGGTGGCGTAGGTGCTGAAGCGGCATTCGGCGGCGGGGTCGAAGCGTTCGACCGCCTTGAGGAGCCCGACATTTCCTTCCTCGATGAGATCGAGGAGTGGCAGGCCGCGCTCGACATAGTGCTTGGCGATGCTGACGACGAGGCGCAGATTCGACCTCGCCATCTTGTCGCGAGCTTCGGGGTCGCCCTTGCGAACCTCGAAGGAGAGTTCGCGTTCTTCATGAGCGGTCAACAGGGGGTATCGGTTGATGTCGACGAAATAGGATTCGAGGCCGACTTCACGTGAACTCATTATTCTGGCTCCATTTCTCCACGGTGAGGTCGATCTCGATCGCCAGCAGCGGCGGGTCGAAGGACGACTCCCAGAAGTCAGGATTTCCCGGTGCGATGAACGTCGACGCGCCTGACTCCACGTTTGATATCGGGAGAAAGGGCGGTTCTCTTGAGCGATAGCGGCAACTATTTGTAAATACTTTGTTAGCGCCGTTCTGAGGTCCCTGGGGCGGACCCCTGCTTCCCCCACCAGTCGCGCCAGAGCCCCACCACTTCCGTCTGGGCGCTGCGTCGCTCCTCGACGTCGGTGATGCTGAGGGTGTCGTAATAGCCGTGGTCCTGGCCGGTCATTCTCCGCAGCAGGGGAACGACCGTTCCGATCAGTCGGTCCTGATCGAGGAGGCCGACCAGCACTCCGAGGAGTTTCGCCTCCTCGATGTCTCCCGTCTGGGTGCGATGGGTCAGGACCAGTTCGAGGGAGCGCAGGAGAATCGGCAGCTGCACCCTGAGGGCTCGAGGTGGAGACTCGAGCCAGCCGATCAGTTTTTCGATCGCGTCGCGGTCGCCGATTCGAACCAGTTCCTCGAGAACAGTGATCGCATCTCGCGATGCGTTCCTCTCGAGCGTATCGAGAGATTTCAGGAGCTTGGCTCGACCGCGATCGTCACCAAGGGAGAGAAGAGCTCGGGCGAGGGGTAACGTCGGTGCCTTGTCGTAGAGTTCGCGCAATTGTTCGAGTGCCAGTTTGATTCGGAGGCGGGTGATGATCTCGAGGTGAGCCTTGCGTTCGGAAATGGATAATTCGGCGAGCTTTGCGATCAATCTCGCCTGGAGTTGATCCCAACCGGCTGCCCCATCGGCGAGTGGAGGTGGCATCTCTTCACTCCCGATATCGCCATCGAGAAGAAGAAGCGATTCGAAACGGATGGTACGAGAAGAGGCGA
The DNA here is from genome assembly GCA_015664425.1 of Planctomycetota bacterium. Taxonomy (GTDB): domain Bacteria; phylum Planctomycetota; class UBA8108; order UBA1146; family UBA1146; genus DTRS01. The sequence goes on along the minus strand of DQQH01000093.1, from coordinate 5,302 downwards.
CCGATGCCGCCCCGAGAGTCTCGGATGTGAGACGTTGGGACCAGCTGCGCCAGCGCGGACGCAATCGCTGGAGATGTGGACGGCCGACGTAGAGGAGGGCGGCTCGGGAAAGACGAAGGGCTGAAGGGAGTGCCCCGTACTGGATCTCCTCGAGGAGGAGGCTCTCATCGCCTCCGTCGGCGCCGACGGCGACGACGGGAACCCCGATCTGGAGCTCTTTCTGGGCGATTCTGATCAACCTGGAGGTGTGTTTCTCATCATCGATCCTCAAATCGACGACCGTCAGGCGCACCTTCCTCGATGCCGATTCCGGTTCCTGCCACAGTTCCTCCTCGGGGCGCTGAGCGATCGCCTCCTTCCACAGGGCGATCCGCTTCTCCCACGGCTTCTCCTGGAGGAGGCGCAGTTCACGGGGAGTGGTTTCATCGACAGGACCGATATATTTCGAAAGTATCAGATCCAGGGATGCTCTCTGAGGGTTGGGGGAACTCTCGAGGAGGCCGAGAATGCCACCGAGGAGGAGTCGTCGTTGGGGGGGGGCGAGTTGGGGGCACGACAGGAGTCGCTCCGAAAGTCGGCGGGCACGATAGAGAACGTTGGTGTCCTTGATGAGGAGGGCGGAGGCGAGGGCCTGGACGCTGGCCTGCCACTCCTCCTCGCCGACCTGCTGTCGTTGCCAGGAGTCGATGATGACCCCGAATGCTTCCTCGGCGTGAAGGGTGCGCACCAGATCCCTCACCGGTGCGATCCACAGGCTCGTTTTCATGGGGGATCTTCGATCGCTGGCGAGGAGGACGCGATTGATGACCCGGACCCGTCCGTGGGACTGGGAACTGTCGACATCGAGTGCCTCGACCAGTCGAGGCAGGAGCGCCTCCTGAAACTGGTCGACAGGGAGACGGCGCTCGAGTTCTTCCACGAGAGATGCGAGGCGGGCGTCGGTCCATTGCAGACTGGTGAGGCTCTGGGAATCGAGGAGGGCTTCGAGGATCTGTCGTCCCCACTCCCCGACGAAGGAGGAATTCTCCAGTTGCTTGGCGAGGGCCGCATACCCGAGATGCTGCTGCCAGTAGGAGAAATCGGGAAAATGACGCAGCAGAAGCTTGGTTCCGGTGGGGGAGCCCCAACGGGTGAGGAGCGCCGGCAAGCGGTCGAAACTTTCCCTCTCGATCGGCTCACTGCCATCGAGGTGTTTGCCCAGGCTCTCTTCGAGGATTTCGAGCACCTCGAAGTCGCCTCCCCGCAGTCGCGCTGCGAGCAAGTCGAGGCGTGCCTCGGGAATACTCTCACCATCGGGGAGAGCATCGAGAAGTCCCCAACTGCCGGCGATGATGAGGAGGCCTCGAGAAGGTGGTCGACCGCTGGAGAGGCTGTCGAGGACCCGTCGACGGACCCGTTCGACAACAGACTCCTCCTGGGGCTCACGTCGTTTACCTTTTCTCACCGACAGCAGGCCGATCCAGATTCCAGGGCGAGTCTCGATCCGGGTCTTTCCATTGGCGTCCTCGATGGTGATCTCCTCGTCCTCGACGATGAGCGTCGGGATTTCAGGATCGAGTGCGCGGCTGACGCTGCTCGATCTCTGAGCGCTGAAGAAAACCACCTCGACACCAAAGGGTGCCTCATCTCCGGTCACCACAACCCCGAGGCGGCGACCGGTGCCGCCGGGAAGGGTTGTGACACCTTGACCCTCGGCGCGGTTCTCCAGGGTCAGGGTCAACCACTCCCGTTCAGCGAGAGGAGCGAAGGGATCGTTGACCCCGGCAGGGGGAGAGAGGCAGAGGAGATCGACCTGGTAGATGGGAGGCGCGATCACCGACAGCAACCAGCGGGCACGGCTTCGTACTTCAGGATCGGGATGAGAAGCGGCACCCTCGAGGGCATCGATCACGATTTCACCCCAGCCCAAGAGTTGCTGGCTCGCCTCCTCCCGCCTTGCCCAGCGGTCCGCTCCGAGCCCCTCGATCGCCACCTGAATCGCCTCCGGGGTCGGTTCGTCAGGGCAGGAGAAAATTAGCGGAAGAGTCGATATCGGCGAGTAGAGGGCCAGAACCAGCGCTCCAGCGACCACGAGGCAGTGCTGCCGTTGCAGGAAAGTCATGATTGCCCTATCTTGCCACTCAGGTAAGAGCCTGGGGGAACTTATCCGACGCCGATTCTCAACCTCGCCTCAAGTTTCCCTGTCCTGCAGCCGATGACTTCAACACCGTTCGTCCAGTCCGTGGACGGAGTGGTCGGTGGCGAGCAGGCAGTGCTTCACTTTGAAGAATACATCGTTCTCCCGGAAGGGGGGAATGGTGAGCCAAAATAACGCAGCGGAAGGGGATGCCGATGCGCGAGAGTACGATCGAGCCTTCGAGTCAGGGAGAGGTCTCGAGGCTGTTGAGTGACCCGGTGAAGGTTGCACCCAGGGATCGTCTTTCGATTCTGGCCGACAACCTGCTTCTGCGCCTCATCGAGGAACACCGTTGCGACCGCGTTTTCTTTCTCCTGCGGGAGCTCTCTCCAGGCAGTGGGACCGATCACGAAATCAGCATCGTTTCTGCGTTCGCTGCAGACCGAAGCAAGATCGATACTCCCGACTACTTCATCGATACTCACTATCTGGTCGAGATTGGTGGCCACGACGGCTGCCAATTCCTTCCAGGTGGGGTTGAAGGGACAACACGCCCGCTCCTCACCTGTTCATTTCCACTGGCGTTGGGGACTCGCGGTATCTTCCTGCTGGAATTCGCACCAGGGGAAACAAAGGTCTCCCAGGAAGAAACTGACCTCCTCTGTGCTTTTCTCGAGGTGGTTCTCGAGCCGCTCCGGGATTCCTTCACCATCTCAACCCTCTCTCATCGAGTGGTCGAACTGGAAGGTCAACTCGATGGCATCGAGGGGCTTCTCGAGGATCGTGAACTCGAGCTCGGCGGATTGCGCAGCGTCATCGAAGTGGAGGGATTCGTCTCCGAGGATGTCACCTGTTACCACGACTTCCTGACCCGGAGTTCCTCCGTCCAGGAAGTGCTCAACGATGTCGATCGGCTCAAGAACACCGACCTCAGCGTGCTCATCCAAGGAGAGACAGGGACCGGCAAGGAACTGCTCGCCCGGGCGATGCATTTCGGCGGCAACCGCTCCCAGATGCCCTTCGAGGTGGTTTCCTGTGGCTCTCTCGCCCCGAACCTGGTCGAGAGCGAACTCTTTGGATATCGAAAAGGGGCCTTCAGTGGCGCCGATGAGGACCGCCCGGGGATCTTCGAGCGCTCAGACGGCGGCACCATCTACCTCGACGAGGTCGGGGACATGCCCATCGAGATGCAGCAGAAACTCCTCCGGTCGCTGCAGGAAGGCGTCATCCGACCGATCGGTTCGTCGGAAAACGTTCGGGTGAATGTCCGCGTCATCGCTTCCACCCGCCACGACCTGACTCGCCTGATCGCGGCGAAGACTTTCCGCGAGGATCTCTATTACCGGCTGAGCGGCTTCACCATCGAGGTGCCGCCGTTGCGTGATCGCCGGGAGGATGTCCCGCTGCTGTTGAACCACTTTCTCGAGAAGGCGAACGAGGAGCAGGAGGCGCAGAAGCGCTTCTCCGAGAGCGCTCAGAGAGAACTGTACCAGTACAACTGGCCCGGCAATGCCCAGGAACTGCAGAACGTTGTCACCCGTGCGGTCCTCACCAGTCCGCGCCGAGTGATCGCTCGCAAGGTGATTCTGCCGCTGTTGCGTTCTCCAGGGGACGAGGGCCTTCACGGTATCGGACTCACAAGGGATGGCGAGGAGCTGGTCCTCAGGGTGCCGGCGACAGACTCGTTCAACGATATTGTTTCCGAGGTCGAGCGCCTCGTCCTGGTCACCGCCCTGTACAGGAACCGGGGCAACAAATCCCGTGTTACCAAGCAGTTGGGGATTCCTCGTCAGACCCTGTACAACAAGCTCGACCGCTACGCCATCGAGGAAGACGAGTACAGCTAGGGGACGGCGGTCCGCATCACAGTCTCTGCGATGGTCAGGTAGATCACTACAGCGACGACGTCGTTGAGACTGGTGATGAAAGGTCCGGCGACAAGTGCTGGGTCGAGCCCCACCTTCTCGCAACCCAGGGGGATCAACGTCCCGCACAGGCTTGCCAACAGAACCCCGGTACCAAGGCCGAGACCGACAGCGACGGGAAAGATGGACACCGCGCCGCTGCTGTTGCCGCCGATCGCGGCGAGTGCCAGGGCGACGATTCCGCCGATCGCCACGGCGATCATCAGGCTGATCAAGATCTCCTGCTGGATCAGCCTCCGGGTTGTCCGCCCCAGTTCGATGTCTCCTGTTGCGATACCCCGCACCACCATCGTCGCCGACTGGGTGCCTACCCCGCCTGCGATCCCCATCACCAGAGGTGAGAACAAGGCGAGGATCGTCAGCCGTTCTGTCGAGTTGGTGAGGAAATCGTCGATGGTGCGTTCATCCTTGTGAAGCCAGGCGATGATGAAGCCGCTGATCACCGGCAGCAGCAGCCATGGGATTCTGACCAGGGCTCGTCTCCACACCCGCTGCTGCGCAGGGTGACTGTCTGCGGTTCCAGCGATCCGGTAGATGTCCTCGTCAGCCTCATCAGCGATGATATCGATGATGTCATCGATCGTTACGACACCGAGGAGATGGTTGGCGTCATCGACGATTGGGATCGATTTCAGGTTGTACTTCCGCGCCAGCAACGCGACCGCTTCCTGGTCGTCGTCGACGAGAGCCGAGATCAACTCGGTTTCCATCAATTCACGGACTGGTGTCGACTCCGGTGCGGTGATCAGTTCCCGTATCGAGAAGATGCCGCGAAAGTGATGCCCTTCGTCGACGACGTGGACATAGTAGACCACCTCGGTGTCGCTGGTCTGTTGAAGCAGAGAGAGGACTTCTCCGCAGGTTTGCTCTGGACCGACGGCGATGTAGTCGAGAGTCATGATGCCGCCAGCGGATTCTGGCTCGTGCTGCATCAACCTCAGGACTTCGACCACTTTTTTTGGATCGAGGGTTGCGAGTACTTCTCGTCGCTCTGCCTGGGGCATCTCGTTGAGGATGTCGGTCGCTTCGTCAGGAGGCATCTCCTCGAGGATGGTGCGCAACTCCTCGGGGGAGAGCCGATCGACCAGGACTTCCCGGGAGGTCTGGTCGGTTTCGTCGAGGACTTCCGCCTGTTCTCCCGGCTCCAGGAGTGAGAAGACCCGTTCCTTCTGGTCGGGGCTGAGGTCGTCGAGGATCTCGGCGACATCCTCGGGGCGGACCCCGGCGAGCAGCGAGGAGAGCTGCTTCTGGGAGCCGCCCC
>DQQH01000290.1 GCA_015664425.1 Planctomycetota bacterium | reverse complement strand
TCTGAGCCCGCCACAGCCCCTGCCGGCTGAAAGAAGATCCTATTTTTCCGTCGCTCCGGGCCTCGTACAGGCTGTCTGTCTCCATCTCGGCGAGGAGCGCTGCGCTCTCCGGGGAGATGGCCGCCAGCAGAGCGTCGAGGTCCTCGCCGTGGAGCGCCGGTCGGGCACCATCGTGAACGATGATCGTATCGGCGCTCTTCGGCAGCTGGGCGATCCCAGCACCACTCGATTGTGACCGGGTCTGCCCGCCGGCAATCACCTGCCAGTCGTCGGCACCAGCGCAGGCGAGCCAGACAGGGGCGATTTCGAGGTCATCGGGGTGGACCACCAGCACGCCGCCGGCACACCCGGAGTGGCCAGCGATGGTCGCCAGCGACCAGCACACCAGCGGTGCTCCGGCGACTTCGAGGGCGGCCTTGCGACCGAGGCCGAGGCGCTGCCCCTCGCCGGCAGCAACGATCACCGCGTGGAAGGAATCGGCGCTCATCTCGCCTCCTCCTGGTAATCGGGGTCGCAGCCGAAGAGGCGCTGGTGCTCCTTGAAGCAGAAGCGGTCGGTCATGCCGGCGATGTAGTCGCAGATCACCACCTCGGCGCCGAGATCGTCGATGCGCTCGCCGTGCTCTGCTGGCAGCAGGGACGGGTCGCGCTTGTACTCCCCGAACAGACGGGCGATGGTGCGCTTGCCGCGGCGCGATTCCCGCAGGCACAGGGGATGGCTGTAGAGGCGCTGGTGGAGGAAGTCCCTCATCTCGGACTTCAGCCGGGCGACCTCGGGGGAGAAGGCGATCAACCCCTGGGGGCAGCTGCGCACCGCCTCGACCGAGGTGATGGCGAACTCCTCGAGCAACCCCAGGCTGGTCTCGATCAGGTCCTGGATCTGGCCGTCGATGAGGGTCGACACCGCTCGGGCGACGAGCATCCTCTCATCGATGGCGCCGTAGCGCCCGATGACCTGTTCCTCGGCTCGCCGGAAGAGCTCGACCTCGCGCAGATCGCTGAGATCGAGGAAACCGGAGCGGTAGCCGTCGTCGAGGTCGTGATTGTTGTAGGCGAGGGAGTCGGCGATGTCCGCCAGTTGCGCCTCGAGCAGCGCCTGGCTGTCGGGCTCGAAGGCCTCCAGACCGGGGCGGTCGAAGGCGCCGTAGTGCTTGACCACCGATTCGCGCACCTCCCAGGTGAGGTTGAGGCCGGGGAAGTCGGGGTAGCGCCGTTCGAGAAGGTCGACGACGCGCAGGCAGTGGAGATTGTGGTTGAAGCCGCCGTGATCCTCCATCAACTCGGCGAGCTGATCCTCGCCGGAGTGGCCGAAGGGCGAATGGCCGAGGTCGTGGCTGAGGGCGATCGCCTCGATCAGGTCCTCGTTGAGCCCCAGCTTGCGCCCGACAGAGCGTGAGATCTGCGAGACTTCGAGGGTGTGGGTCAGGCGCGTGCGGTAGTGGTCACCGGTGTGGTTGACGAAGACCTGGGTCTTGTACTCGAGGCGGCGAAAGGCGGTCGAGTGGATGATCCGGTCGCGGTCGAGCAGGAAATCGGTGCGCTGATCGTCGATCCCCTCGCCGTGAACGCGGCCGCGGCTGTCGCGGCTCGCCATCCCGTAGGGCTCGAGGAGGCGTTCCTCGCGGTCGTGAAGATCGGTTCCCGAGGTCGTCATCGCGGTCGAGACCCGTCGACCTCGATGCGCCGGATCTCCGGCTTCCCCATCGGCAGGCGCACCGCCGTGCCGACCGGCAACGGACCGTCGCCAAGACCCGGGTTGAGGTTGTGAATCACCTCGACGGGCACCCCTTCCTCGTGGGAGATCGCCGCCACGGTTTCCCCGGGCAGGACTCGATGGACGCGGCCGGTGTGGACGACCACCCCTGGACGGACGCCATCGACGGTCCTCTCCGGTGTCCCGCCGCAGCCCGCCATCAGGGCAACTGCGGCCAGCAACGCCAGCGGAATCCTCGTCATCGCCTCGACCTCTCCCGTCTCACCGTGCCTCGCCGTCTGCTATCCTGAGCGGCGAGGATATCAGAGGTCACCCTCCCCCGGGAGAGACCGAGGAGCCGAAGATGGAGATCAACCCCGAGAAGGACCAACCAGCGACGCTGCGCATCGCCAGCGGGGCCATATGGCATGGCGAGGGAGTGCCCCGGCCAGGGGTGGTTGTCGTCGAAAAGGGACTTATCGCCGCCGTCGAGGAGCCGGCGGAAGCCAAGGTCGACCTCGGCGACGCGCTTCTCTGTGCCGGCCTCGTCAACAGCCACTGCCACCTCGATCTGACCATCGAACGGGCGACGGAAACCCTCGACGGACCCTTCGACGACTGGCTCAGGGGAGTGGTCGAGACGCGCGCCAACCTCGGAGATGCGGGCCTGATCGCCGCCGCCAGAGGCGGCATCGACGCCCTCATCGCCGGCGGCGCCACCGCCGTCATCGACATCGACCCCGCCGGCCACTCCATCTCCGCCCTTGCCGATTCGCCTCTCAAACTGCTGGTGCTGCGCGAGGTGATCGCCTTCGGCGAGGATGGGTTTCCCGACTTCGATCTGCTCGCCGGCCATCTCACCGCCGGGGCAGACAACCCGCGCGAGTTGCGCGGACTCTCTCCCCACTCCCCCTACACCGTCCACCCCGCCCTCCTCGCCGATCTCGTCTCACTGTCGGAAAGGCACCAGGCGCCGTGGGCGATGCACGTCGGCGAAGCGCCGTGGGAAGAGCAGTTGCTCGTCGAGGGCAGCGGCCCCGGTGCCGATCTGATCGCCGGGGCTGGAGGAGACCCGCGGGAGTTCCGCCTCGGCCGGACCATCATCGAGGAACTGAACGCCCGCGGCCTGCTGTCGCCACGGTCGCTGATGGTCCACGGCAATGAGTCGAGCGAGAGAGAGCTCAGGCTGCTGGCAGAGGCGGGTGCCGCC
>DQQH01000027.1 GCA_015664425.1 Planctomycetota bacterium | reverse complement strand
CTCTTTTTCGAAGATGACGCCGCCGCCGGAGGGAAGATCGAGGGGCATGTACCACGTTTTCTGCCCCGGCATCGGCGCTGGCCCATCACCATCGCTGGCGGTTGCCAGGGCGTAGGGAAAGATGATCAGCGCAAAGGCGATGACAAGCCCGAGGAGGAAAGGCCGGACTCGGGGAGTGGGGGGGCGCTGGGATCCTTGTCCTGACGACATGGTTTCTCCTCTCCAGAGAAATTCCAAAGAGGCGGGCAACCGATGACAGGAGCGCACTTCTAGATGAACGCTCGCGAGCGATGATCCGTTCGCTACTGCTGAGCCCGCAACCTGGGTGCCGGAAGGGAGAATGGGCGAGAAGTGGCCGAATCGGCCAAGCAGGAGAAGAACAAAGGGGGTGCACTTGACAGTCGCGAGCCAACTGTGCCACTTCTGACACATCCGCTGGGGGGATCTACCCCCCGCTCACCGCCCCAGCCAGCGCCGGCAGCCAGCAGCGCTGGTGGGGGCGCTGGGGGCGCCGAGCCACTCGATGAAAAGAGAGCCGAACCAGGGCCTCGGCCGATCGAAGCTCACCTTCGGCACTGTCGGTGAACAGAAACCAACGGACCTTGGAACTCAGTCCTGCCCTTTTTCTGGCACCGCGTCGCCCGCTGGTGGGGGGGCCGCTGCTGTTTCTGCGGCCCTCGCCGCTTCCAGCGCATCCAGCTTCCCTTGCCACTTCGCAGCGGACTTGTCGTGACCGGCTCCGGGGTCGGCTTCGTGCCAGGCGCGGTAGAGATCGACGAGGTTGTCGATGACATCGACGGTGAGCGGGTGAGTGGCGTCGCCTTTGCCCTCGAGGATGGACCAGGCTTCGACGGCCAGAGGCTCTGCTTCGGCGAAGCGGCCCATCTCGGCCAGGGTGTGGCTGTGCCCATCGATGAACCGACCGAGGCAGCGCGCCTCGTTCGCCCGCCCTCTCTCGACCGCCTCGGCAGCGAGGGTCTCCGCCTCCTTTAATCGGCCGAGGTCACGGTAAAGGGCCCCCAGGTTGTGCATCGAACCGAGTGTGGCGGGATCATCGTCGCCGAGTACGCGGCGGCGCCTCTCGAGTGCTTCTTCGTAGTAGGGCTTCGCCTCCTCCGGTTTGCCCTGGCATTTTTTCAGATACCCCATGTTGTTGATCGAGACGAGGGTGTCGCGGTGATCGTGTCCCCGCACTTGAAGGCGGGTTTCGAGGGCCTCCTCCAGCAAGAGTTGCGCTTCCTCGTACTTCTCCTGTTTCACGAGCACCAAGCCGGCGCTGTTGATCACCATGAGGGTGTCTGGGTGCTTGTCGCCGAGCACTCGGTGGCTGGTCGCGAGGGCTTCCCGCAAGAAGCGCATCGCCTCATCCAGCTCGCCCTGGCATCTGAGCAGCCGTCCCATGTTGCTGATCGTGTTGAGGGTAGAGGGGTCATCGTTCCCCAGCACGCGGCGTTTTCTCTCGAGGGCTTCCTCGAAGAAGAGCTTGGCTTCTGCCAGTTTGCCAAGTTTTATCAGCAGCGACCCCATGTTGTTGATCGATGCGAGGGTGTCGGAGTCATCGTCGCCGAGCACGCGGCGGCGCCCCTCGAGCGCTTCCTCGTGGAGAGCCTTGGCCTCGACCAGGTTGCCCTGGAGTTTTAGCAGTATCCCCATGTTGTTGATCGAATCGAGGGTATCGGGGTCATCGTCGCCGAGCACACGGCGCCTCTCCTCGAGCGCTTCCACGTAGAAGGGCTGCGCTTCCTTGTAATTGCCCCGGCGTTTCAAAAGCATCCCCGTGTTGCTGATCGAGAGGAGGGTGTCGCGGTGATCGTTCCCGAGGATCTCGCGCCGGATCGACAGCGCCTTCTCCTGCAACGGTAGCGCCGCTCCCGAAAGACCGATCTTACTCATGGCCATCGCCAAGGACTCCAGCAAGCGGGCACGCACCCGCGGCTGCTCACTGAAATCCTTCTCGATGGCCGCCAACGCCGGAGCGAAGTAACTCTTCATCACGTTGTTCTTTGCCACTTCGATCCAGTCGATGGCGAGGGCCTGCTCGAGGTCCACGATGCGACTGTCGGGCACATTTTCCCTACCGAGACGGAAGACATCTTGACTCAGATCGACCGCCATCGCCGGCACATCGATGCGGCTCGGGCGGAATTGCTCGATCATCTGTTCGATTTTTACTTCGGAGGCCAGTCTTTTGCCTCGCTCCACCAGGTACAACGTCAACCCTCCCGACAGCGCCAGGAACACCAGCACCGTCGCGGACAGCAAGCCGCGGTTGCGGCGTACCGTCTTCTTCAGCCGGTAGATGGCGCTCGGCGGCCGCGCCTCGACCATCTCTCCCGCCAGGTAGCGCTCGATGTCCCGGGCAAGCTCCTGGGCGGTCTGGTAACGACGCTCGGGGTCCTTCTCCAGGGTTTTCATCACCACCCAGTCGAGGTCAGACTTCAGGCAGCGCGTCAGCGTTCCGATCTCGGTCTTGAGGGTGCTGGCGTGGCCACTCGAACTCTCAGCGGTGACCGACTTCAGGCGCAGACTCGGGAGCAAGGGCTCATCTTTGGTGATCACCCGAACGATTTCCATGTAGGTACGCTCGCGCAGGCCGGCAAAGGCGAGCTCACCGGTGAGCAATTCGTAGAGGATCGCCCCGAGGGCGTAGATGTCTGAGCGGGTATCGACGTCGGTCCCCGATGGATTCGCCTGTTCGGGGCTCATGTACTCGAAGGTTCCCAGGGCGATGCCTGCCTGGCTGTGCATCGTCCCTTCGACGAGGGGCTGCTGCAGGCTCTTCACCAGGCCGAAATCGATAATTTTCGGCTGTGGCACGCCGTCGATCAGAGTCACAAGGATGTTGCTGGGCTTCAGGTCGCGGTGCACCACCGCCTTGGTGTGGGCGTGCTGCACCCCCTGGCAGATGTTGATGAAGAGCCGCAGACGCTCCTCGAGGGTGAGGCGCTTCTTTATGCAGAACGCCGTCAGCGACAGTCCCTTGACGTACTCCATTGCGAAGTAGGGGTGCCCATCGTCGGTGGCACCGGCATCGATGACTCTGGCGATGGCGGGGTGCTCCATCATCTTCAGCGCGACTTTCTCCGCCTCGAAACGGGCCAGAACCTCATCGGTGTCCTTGCCGGCGCGGATCACCTTGACCGCCACATTTTTCCGGGGGGGCTCGGGCTCCCGGCACAGGTAGACGTTGCCGAAGGCGCCACGACCGATGTGGTCGGTGACGCGGTAGGGGCCTATCGACTCCGGCAAAGATATTCTGCAGCTGGAGCCAGGTGGATTGTCGAAGGCTCGGGTTCTATCGATCCCCTGGAACGACGGGTGCTGGTCGAGAAGCCGTCTCGCCAGCTGGCGATGATCGGGCGGGTTCGAGCCAGCCCGGGATGGATAGGGATGGTCATCTCGCGAGGAAAATTCTTGCGGCT
>DQQH01000184.1 GCA_015664425.1 Planctomycetota bacterium | reverse complement strand
TCGATTCTCCGGCTCACGGGTGTCTGGGTCCTCCTCTTCTCGCTGGTAACACTTCCAACCCTCGCCGATGAAACACGAACCACGGGAATCCTCGCCACCGGCACCCCCTTCGAGACCCGATGGCATCTCTTCGACAGCGGCGAGGCGGGACCGACGGTGGTGATCACCGGCGGCATGCACGGCAACGAACCGGCGGGGGTGCGGGCCGCCCGGCAGATCAGCGGCTGGACGGTGAGCCGCGGCCGGCTGGTGGTTGTGCCGCGACTGAACGAGCCCGCCCTGGCTGCCCAGCAGCGTCGTATCCCCGGGCTCACCGACGATGCCGGCGACCTCAACCGCCACTTCCCCCGTCGTGATGGCGAGGCAGCGCCGACAAGCGAGCAGGGCGCGCGCATCTGGGCCTTCGTCTGTGCCCAGGAACCGGATGTCCTCGTCGATCTCCACGAAGGCTACGGGGTGCGCGCCGCCGGCTCGAAGAGCGTCGGCTCGAGTGTTCTCACCCTGCGCGCTGAAGACCAGGCCCATCAGCAGATGATGCTCGATGCCGTCAACGTCGAGATCGATGACCCGAAGCAGCGTTTCACCGACATCGACTCCATCGTCGCCGGCAGCCTCTCCCGCGCCGCCATCGAACAGCTGGGAATCGAGGCCCACATTCTCGAGACAACCCACCAGGGACAGCCGCTGTCGGTCCGCTGCCGCCAGCACCGGCGGATGGTCGCCGCCTTGCTGGTCGAACTGGAGATGGCAGACGCCAGCGTGGGAACCTTGATCAACCACGACGATGACAAGGTGAAGGTTGCCCTCTACGACGGTCCCGGTGCCGGCGGCGATCCCCAGGGACGCCTCTTCGAGAGGATCCTGTCGAATTACCGCGTCGAGCGCATCGGACCCGCCGACGTCGCCGACGGAGCCCTCGGCCAGTTCGACGCCGTGCTCTTTCCCGGCGGCAGCGGCAGTGGGCAGGGCAAGGCGCTGGGAGAATCGGGACGCGCCGAGGTGTGTCGCTTCATCGATAGCGGCGGTGGTTACATGGGGGTCTGCGCCGGTGCTTATCTGGCGCTTCACAATTACGACTGGGGCCTTAAGTTGCTCCCCTTCGACAGCCACGACAGAAAGCACTGGCGACGGGGCAAGGGAACGGTGGTGATGGAAACGACGGCAGCGGCCGAATCGATCCTCGGGCTCGACCCACGAAAATCCCTCGAGATCCATTTCGCCCAGGGCCCGCTGATGGTTCCCGCCACCGGAAGCGACCTGCCGGAGCCGGAGGTCCTCTGCTACTTCCGCAGCGGCATCGGCATCGACGGCGCCGATCCCGAGACGATGGTCGATACGCCCGCCATCGTCGCCGGCCGCTACGGCTCGGGAAGGGTGATCCTCTTCAGTCCCCATCCGGAGAAAACAACAGGACTCGAGACCCTCATCGAACGGGCGGCACTGTGGGGTGCCAACGCACCCTCGCCAGTGCGTCGACGTCGCCGCTCTATTAAACCCTCAGGAACGAGACAGCGACGATCTGGCTCCCGCCTCGCCACATTTCGCTCCTCCACCTTCACCCATTCCATCGCCTCGGGCCGACGATGAGCGCCGCCAAGACCAACCGCAAACTGCATCGCATCGGCGCCTTGGTGGCGGCGCTGCCGCTTCTGGTGATGATCAGCAGCGGTCTT
>DQQH01000110.1 GCA_015664425.1 Planctomycetota bacterium | reverse complement strand
CGCCGTTGTCGCTGGTGAAGATCAGCAGGGTGTCAGCCGCCATGCCGCCTCGCTCGAGGGCCGCCATCACCGATGGCGGGCGGCCTCCTGCACCAGACGGTCGACCACCGACGCCGGAGGATAGGCAGCGACGAAGAGGCGGAGAAGTCCGGCGGAGCGTCGGCTCCGCCGCCGGTCATTTCGTGGCTCTCTCGGCATCCCCCGCTCCTCCCGACCTCGAGCGTCGATCCTTGCGCAACTTCTCCAGGAGCTCCGTGAGACGTTCGACCACCGCCGGATGGTCGTTGTAGAGGTTGCGGCTCTCACCGGGATCAGAGACGAGGTCGTAGAGCTGGCCGTGAGGTTCGCCGGCGGCGAGCTTCTTCGGGTCGATCCTGCGAGGGGCGGTGAAGCCACCGCTGCCACGCCCCAGAATCAGTTTCCAGCGCCCTTGGCGGATGGCAAAGAGACCTGACAGGGAGTGATGGACGATGTTCTGGCGAGGCTCCTGGGTCCCCTCTACCGCGAGAATCGCGCCCAGCTGGCTGAAACTGTCCTCGGCTGCCGCGTCAGGCATGGACAGTCCAACCACCTCGGCGATGGTGGCGAAGATGTCAGTGAGGCAGAGAAGGTCGTCGCGCCGGCTCCCCTCGATGCCCCGGGCTCTCATCTGCGCCGGCCAGCGAACCACGAAGGGCACCCGATGGCCGCCCTCGTGGATGTCCGCCTTCTGGCCGCGCCAGTTGCCATTGGCCAGGTGCCCGTACCTCTCGATGTCGCTCTCGAGCCAGTGGGCGCCGTTGTCGCTGGTGAAGATCAGCAGGGTGTCAGCCGCCATGCCGCCTCGCTCGAGGGCCGCCATCACCGATCCAACGAGCCCATCGACCTGGACGACGAAGTCGCCGTAGTCTCCTGCGCCACTGGCCCCGCGCACCTCTTCGACGGGCATCCACGGCGTGTGGGGAGCGGGCAGGGGGAGGTAGAGAAAGAGGGGCTTGCCGTCGTTGCCCCGGGCGTGGGCCTCGATCTCGAAGACGGCGCGCTCCCCCACTCTCACCAGGACATCCTCATGGCGGAACCCCGGAGCGATGGCACCGGCGCGCCAGAAGCCGCCGCCGCCCTTGCGGCGCTGCTTGCTCGCGGAGACCGTTTCGGTCGCCAGGGCCTCGACTCCGTCTCCCTCGATCCACAGGTAGGGCTCCATGTCGAGGCTGGCAGGAATGCCGAAATAGGTGTCGAAACCCTGGGTCACCGGGCCGGGCCTCAGCGGCCTCGAATAGTCGGTGGGGCCCTTTTCTTGCAGCCCGAGGTGCCACTTCCCGACCCCGACGGTGTGATATCCGACCTCCGAGAGGAGCGACGGCAAGGTCCTTCTCCCGGCCTCGATGAGCGCCGGTGAACGTCCCCCGAGAACCCCCGACTCGAGTCTCGAACGCCAGGCGTACCTTCCGGTCAGCAGGCCGTAGCGGGTGGGTGTGCAGACCGCCGAGGGAGAATGGGCATCGGTGAAGATGACCCCTTCAGAGGCGAGAATGGCGAGGTTGCGGGTCGGAATTTTCGAAGCGCCCTGATAGAAGCCGAGGTCCCCCCAACCGAGGTCATCGGCGAGGATCACGACGACGTTGGGGAGTTCTGCCCGGCCGTTGGGGTGATCGAGCAGCTGACAACCGGAGAGGAGCAGAAACAGGGGAAAAAGGCGGGAAAAGCGAATCGAGGGCCTCCTCTCGAGATGCTGGCGAATCCTACCAGGAGACTGCTGCATCAACGAGCGCTACATTTTGAGGCAATTCGGGGCCGGTGAATCGAAACAAGGCAGTTTCGACGGTGATTTTGGAGCAACCCGGGGGAGGAAAAAAAGAGGCCCCGGGAGGGATGCATCCCGGGGCCCTGGCTCTTCTTGCCGGCTATTCTTCAGTCAGCAGGTAGATCCTCGAAGAGGTAGCCCTCTTCACGGGCGTACTCGGTGAGGAGCCCGCGCAGCCGTGAGCGCGCTCTGGCGATCCTTGAGCGCACCGTGCCGAGGGGAATCTGCAGGTCCGCTGCGATCTCCTGGTAGCTGAGGCCGTCGAGATCACAGAGCAGCAGCGCCTCGCGGAACCCCGTCGGCAACTCCGCCAGGGCCGCTCTCACCCGCCTGCCGAGGAGGTCCTCGACCGGCTTCTCGCCGCTAGCCAGGCGCTTCTGCTCCCTGAGCACCTCGTATTCGAGATCGAGGCTCATCGGCTGGGCGAGCTCGAGATCCTCGTGAATCGGGCGACGGCGGCGTTTCCTGCAGATGTCATAGAAGCGGTTTTTGCAGATCCTGAAGAGCCACGCCCGGCAGTCGGTGCCGATGGTGAAGCCTGAGAAGCCCTTGAAGGCCCTCAGGAAGGTGTCTTGAACGAGATCCTCAGCGCTCGCAAGGTCTCCTGCGAGCGAGAGGGCGAAGGCCCGGACGGCAGACCAGTGCGGCAGTGCCACGCACTCGAATGTGTCTGAGGCCCCGGCTGTGCTCATCAACGTGGCACGGCTCATGTCGGTCCCCTCTCTGAGCAGTGCGGGCTCAGAGAGTTTCCTTGCACCTGCCGTGCCAATCGGGCTGCGGACTCCTCCCCTCGATTGCTCCCCTCCCCGGGCAAGGTTGCCTTACACTGCCGGAAGTGCCTGCCGGGTGCCGGTATCTAGTCCCGACAGGGTTCACCGACGAAGGAGGAGGGGCGTGTCGGGACTCAGAAGCAATCGATCCTTCTGGTGGCTCTCCGGTTCCCAGTTTCTCGGGGCCTTCAACGACAACATCTTCAAGCAATTCATCCTGATCCTGGCCATCAAGATCCAGATCGACTGGCTCCCCATCGACGCACAGGCGACAGCCTTCGCCATCTTCTCGCTCCCCTTCATCCTCTTCGCCATCCTCGGCGGCTCCCTCGCTGACCGCTTCTCCAAGCGCCAGGTGATCGTCGCCATGAACACCGCCGAGATCGGCGTGATGATCCTCGGTGCAGTCGCCTTCGCCCTCGACGCCATCTCCGTCGACTGGGCGATCTCAGGGGCGATGCTGGTGCTCTTCTTGATGGGAACCCAGAGCGCGCTCTTTGGCCCTTCGAAGTACGGCATCCTTCCTGAAATGGTCGAAGAGAAGCAGATGACCCGTGCCAACGGGATCATCAACATGCTCACCAATGTCGCCATCATCTTCGGCACCCTCTTCGCCACCTACCTCTACGACTTCCTGCACCCCGTGGTCGGGCCCGGCCATCCCAACTGGTGGTCGGGGCTCCTATTTGTCACCATCGCCAGCGCTGGCTGGCTCTTCTCCCTGAACATCCGCAAGGGAATCGCCGCAGACCCCGAGCGAAAACTGGTTGGCAACCCCCTGGTCGGTTTCAGCGAAATCCGCCACGTCGCCAGGGACCGGCCGCTGCTGGCGGCGGTGCTGGCCAACTCGTGGTTCTACTTCGTCGGGGCGATGGCGATGATGGCGTTCAACAGCTACGGCGAAAACCTTCTCGGCATGACCGGCGGTGGCGAGCTCTTCTTCTGGGTGGCGATCGGGATCGCAGCTGGCAGCCTTCTCGCCAGCCGCCTCAGCGGTGAGTACATCGAACTGGGGCTGGTCCCCGTCGGGGCGCTCGGGATGGGGATCGGTTTCGCCGCGCTCTACTGGCTTCCGGCCGAGCCGATCTGGTTGATCGACGTCTTCCTCCTCGTTGCAGGGGTCTCCGGGGGGATCTACCTCGTCCCCCTGGCCGCCTATATCCAGCAGCGACCGCCGGCGCGGGAGAAGGGTCGCGTCCTGGGCGCCCAGGAGCTGCTCAACTTCACGCTGATCTTCCTCTCGGCGGCGGTCTATGCCCTGCTGGTCAGCGACAGCATCTTCGCCTTCGATGAACGCCAGGTGATGCTCGCTCTCGGATGCCTGGCATTCTTCGGCGCCCTGGGGACTTTCCTCACCGCACCTCACGTCGCCATCCGCTTCCCGCTGTGGCTGTTGACCCACACCATCTACCGGATCAAGGTGCTGCACATCGACCGGATCCCGCGCCGCGGCGGAGCCCTGATCGTTGTCAATCACATCAGCTACGCAGATCCCTTCCTGGTCGGCGCATCGCTGCCTCGCTACGTTCGCTTCCTGATGCACCGGAGTTTCACCAAGGTCCCGCTGGTAGGACCCTTCAGCAGGATCATGAAAGCGATCCCGGTCTCCGATGCGGATGGTCCGCGAGCGCTGGTGCGCTCTCTCGAGGCCGCTGCCGAGTACGCGCGAAACGGCGAACTGGTGTGCATCTTTGCCGAGGGTGGGATCTCCCGTACCGG
>DQQH01000083.1 GCA_015664425.1 Planctomycetota bacterium | reverse complement strand
CTCCGCGAGCCCCATCGACGTTGGTCAGCTCGTCGACCACCGGGAAGTTGAAGTAGGGGTCGTGAAGATGGAGATCGATGAGAACTGCTGCCCGGATCGCGAGGGCCACCAGAGCGACGATCAGCAGCACCCGGCGCCTCGCTGACGCCTCCTTCTTCGTTCCCTGGAGCGGCTGTTGCCCCATCGCCTGGGGTCAGATTCCCGGTGTGATCCGGACGGTACCGGAAGTCTGGAAGAGTTGCAGAATCGCCTTGGCGATGGGAAAGTTGCCGATCCGCTCGGCCTGAGCGTCTCGATCGAAACGGAAGGTGACCCCGTTCTCCAGCACGAAGCCGATCATCCGCCAGTTCAGGTCGTAGACGTTGTTCACCGATGGGCTGTCGAGGTCATCGTTGGCCGGACCGGTGCCGACGAAACCGATGCGTTCTTCACCCCGGGTGTTGTCGGTCGGATTGATCCAGATGGTCTGGTAGTCGAGTAGAAGGCGGGGGCTCGAGGCGCTGGCAGTGGGGTTCACCTGCTCCTTCGTGGCTGGCTCGGGGGTGGAAGAACAGCCGCTGAAGAGGAATATCGAAGCGGCTGCGATCAGGGCGAGGCTGCTGTTGCTCCCGGAAATCATCGTCGTGTTGTCCTTTTTCTCGAGATGGGGGATGGCTTGCCACAGCGAGGGTGGTTCTCCATCATCACCTAGGTGCCCACCGCACCTGGTGGTGAGCAGTGTAGCATCGCCGGAGGCCCCAGGAAAAGCGGAGCGACCCTTTGGATCTTCCCGACTCATTTCTTGCCATCATCCTGACCCTGGTGCTGGCGGTGAGCGCCCTCGGCGGTGTTGCTCTGGTGGCTCTCGGCTTTCCGGGGCAACTGTTGATGCCGCTGATCGCCGGCCTGCTGTGGCTCTTTCCCCTTCCCGACGGGGCGCTGCTGCTCAGCGGCGGCGACATCGCCCTGCTGCTGGTGATTGCAGGGGTCGCCGAACTCATCGAGGGGCTCTCCGGTATGCTCGGCAGCCGCCGTGCGGGGGGAAGCATCAGGGCGGCTCTGGGGGCTGTCGCTGGCGGCCTTGCCGGCGGTCTTCTCGGCACCTTCCTGATCCCGATACTCTTCGTTGGCAGCATCATCGGCCTCCTCTCAGGCACCTTCCTGGGCGCCTTCCTGGCAGAGAAGAGCCTCGAGGGAGACGTCGAACGTTCCCTCGGAGTCGGGACGGCAGCGCTCATTGGCCGGATCGTCGGCGTCGTGATCAAGGGCTCGACCTCGGTGGGAATGCTGATCTTTCTGCTGGTCCGATTCCTCGGCTACTGAACCCCGGGAGGGAGGTGCGCTTGTCGCCTCTCCCTGGGTGCCGTACTCTCCTTTCGCCGGGCGATTAGCTCAAAGGCCAGAGCGCCACCTTTACACGGTGGATGTTGCAGGTTCGAGTCCTGCATCGCCCACTCGAAAAATCGATCGTCTCGGAGCCGGGGCTGCCTCGCTTGACAGATCCGGGTTCCGGGATATTCTTCCTTGTCCGGTGATTCCCCCAGTCGGAAATCACCTGGATTCAGGCGGTTGCGACCGCTGTGCGGGGCTCTCCGGGAGGAAGTGCCGCACGCTCAGGAGTGCCGTTGTCGGGGACGTAGCTCAACTGGTTAGAGTTCTGGACTGTCGATCCAGTGGTTGCGGGTTCGAATCCCGTCGTCCTCGCCAGCGGCACTCCTGAGGCGAGTGGAGGTCCCGGTGGTGTCCCTCGACGCCGACGGGACCCGCTTCAATTTCCGCCCCCTCCTCGATCCAGAATCGCGGCTCCCTCCTCGGCTTCCTTCACTCCTCCAGCGAGGCTCGGGCACATCGCTCTTGCGTCGACGGGAAGGTCGGGGGATCCTCAGCCACCGGGCGAGATGCCCGGGGAGGAATCGATGAGAATCGGGATCTGTTCCTGGTCGCTTCAAGCGGAGAATCTCGAAGACCTCATCGAGAAGGTCGACCAGGTCGGCATCGATGCCGTCCAGCTCGCCCT
>DQQH01000087.1 GCA_015664425.1 Planctomycetota bacterium | reverse complement strand
TCCTCCAGATCTCGGCGGATCTCTTCGTTAAATAGCGCCGGGTTGGTGTGGTTGAGGTGGATGAAGCGGAAGCGCCCCGGATTTTCCTTCGCCAGATCTCGAAGCAACTCCATCGTCACCACCATCGGCGGATGAGGGATCTCCGAGAGGTCACGACCGGGAATCTCCCGGCCGTCGTAGAAGGTCGCATCGAGATAGCAGACATCGACACCTTCGATCAGTTTTTCGAGGACTCCACCATCCCAGCGGTCGATGTCGGGGCAGAAGAGCACCGTTTTTTTGGGGCCCTCGATACGCCAGGCAACGGTGTCGGAGAACTCATCCCGGTGAGAAACCTTGATCGCGGTGGCGCGAATACCGGGAGCCAGATCTGCTGCCACCCCCAGTGTTACCTCAAAGGGAAAGATCTGACCGAGGTCGACCAGCTGGCTCCATGGTCCATTGGTGCGCAGGAATTTCGCCATCCTCGAGGTGCAGAAAACCTCGATGCCATCGGTAGATGCAACCTCGCGGCCAAAATGAATCAATCCTGCGTAATGGCCGATATGGGCGTGGGTGAGAAGGATGCCATCGACGGGATTCCGGCCCTCGTTGGAGATGCCGGTGATTTCCCTCAGGATCGAAAGTTGTTCCTCGACCGCTGGTGTCGCCTCGATGAGGAAGACGTTCTCGGAGCGGTAATCGACCACCGCCAGAGATGCCGGACCGAGGCGCAAGTTTTTCGATCGGGCTTCGATGCAGCACATCTTCTGGCAACCGAGATGTGGAACCCCTCCGTCCTGTGCGATGCCCAGGACGACCAACTCGATTCCGGTGGGATCATCCTGCAGGCCGGGAGTCTGGCACCCGACCAGCAGGATGATGAGAAGCACCGAGCAGAAAGAACGGATCACAGGCCGCCTGGTCCCCGAGAATTTCTCGCCATCGGATGGACGCGAATCTTGCGGAACTGGATCGGTGCCCCTTCTGACTGCAAACAGATCGGTCCCGGAACTTCGGCGCACTCTGTGGCGGTGTTGAGTACACTTCCGTTGACCATCAGAACGACATCTCCGCCGATACAATGAATCTCGTAGTGGTTCCACTCACCCACTTCGTTTTCATTGTTTTCCAGGTGCTTGGTATTGTTACCCCTGGTCCTGGCGGAATCGGTCTTCATCGGGAAATCACCGATACACCAGAAGTCACCTGCGCTACCAGACATCAACTGGGCTTCGATGCTCTTGGGCCACACCTTGTGCTCTCCAATCTGACGGAACAGCACACCAGAGTTGCCCCCCTTCTTCATGACCGGATCCCAGCGCCAGTCGAGTTCGAGGACGAAATCCTGGTAGTAATCGTTGGTATAGATGTATCCGGCGGGGTTTCCCTTGCACGATAGAATGCCGTTGGCCACCGACCAGACATTATCCATCTTTCCGTCGTTATTCAGATGCGCAGACCAACCATTCATGTCGTAGCCATTGAAGATTTGCGCGTACTCGCCATCGAAACGCCAGCGTTCCAATGCTGGAATCTCACGGATCTTGATGGAGCGGAACCAGACATCGTTGCCATGGTCCTGGAGGACGATGTGGCCTTTCTTTTCCGTTCCAAAATCGGACCAGGCATTGAACTTGCTTGCCGCCACTCTCTTGTTCCAGTCGATGGACCCGATTTGCGCGCGCAAGACCATCACTCCGTTGACCCAGTGCTCGACGTTCCCGGCACAGTGGACGATGCGAGCGTGATTCACCTCTCCCGAGGGGTTCAACTTCTTGTTCATCGGTGAATAGAGCGCGTAAAGGCCGCCCGAAGAGCTATTGCTGGTGGAGGTCAGGTCTTTGTCGCCATAGATCTGGTACTCGGGAGCGGAAAAATAGGAAGCTCCGTTGTTCTCGTTGGCCAGGTACATGATGCCACTGTTAGCTCCATCGCCCGCTTTCCATTCCATCTCCAGCTCGAAATCGTCGTACTGAGATGCAGTAACGATATCGCCACCGCCACCACCGGCCTGAACCTGCAACCAGCCGTCGGTGATCGTCCAACCCTTCTCGGGGAAGGACTTGTTGCGATAACCACGCCAGCCATCGTTACTGTTGCCATCGAAGAGCATTTGCCAGCCGGCGTTGGTTTCCCCCGGAGTGAGAGTATTCGGTTCCGATCCCTGGAGGGTCGGCAGGAAAACGCCAATAGCGACGAAGAAAACGAGGAATCTCAGTGAGGTCATCAGACGATCCTTTCTGGTTGTCAGGAGCGGTCGGGACCACCGACCAAAGACAGGGTACGACGACAGCATCCACACGCCAAGGGGGACGTTGGGCTCTTGACCCTCCGGGGCCGGGGAGAGAGCATCCGACCGTCACGTCGGAAGAACCCCTGGAGCGGAGATTTCATGCTCAAAGGCGCATTCATCGTCACCTGCTCAATTCTCCTCCTCCCCGGTGCTTCATCTGAAGGACCTTCAGGAGGCCACACAGACCGGACCATCGAGGGGTGGACCATTCACGTCGACAACAGCCTGCTCCAGGAGGAGCCGCAACTCGCCCAGGCAGCGATCGACCTGCTCGAGGGAGGTCTCAACGACATCCAGTTGATGCTTTCCCAGGAGTCGGTGAAGAAACTGCAGCAGGTCGCTTTCTGGCTCGATCTCGATCGCCCAGGTCTCGACGGAATGCAATACCACCCCGATCTCGACTGGCTCGAGAAGCGCGGCCATGACCCGGCCCTGCACCATTGTGTTCACATCCCCCAGGCCCGTGGATTGGTTGATCTTCGCAAGACCAACTACCAGCCGTGGGTCCTGATGCACGAACTCGCCCATGCCTACCACGACCAGATCCTGGGTTTCAATGATTCCAGAGTTCGCGAGGCCTTCAAAGAGGCGCAGAAAGATGGGCACTACGAAAAGGTGCTGCACATCAAGGGCGGCCTTCGACGCCACTACGCACTGACCGATCACAAGGAGTACTTCGCCGAGGGAACCGAAGCCTACCTCGGGACCAACGATTTCTACCCCTTCGTTCGCCCCGAACTGAAGGCGCACGACCCGGGGCTCTATGAGATCCTTGAGGAAATCTGGGGGAAGCGCTGAGTCGGGCACCGTTGCCTTGCTGCTTCTCAGTGCCCTCGTCGACGAGGAACCCGGGGATTTGCGCCCGGATTCCTCCCTGGATCTCGATGCGGCGGTTGAGGGTGGAAGCTATTCGTGCCTCCTCTTCGGGCAGGGAAAAGATATTGTTCCTGTTCCGACAGGCGGTGGCCACTAAGATGGACCGATCGGGGTTCTGTCCCGGCGGAGGGGTCGTCATGAAATCAGTTTTTTTCGTCGGTTTCCTGCTCATCTGCATCGTCGCACCGTTGCCGGCCCAAGCACCCCTCTTCACCAACCAGACGAACGACGCCGGTCTCGCCGACTCCCTCTTCGTCCCCGGTGTTTACAACCATCCGAGCTACACCGGCCCTGTCGTCTGTGGCGACTTCAACCGCGACGGCTGGCAGGACCTCTATTCTCCCAGCGGCGGTGGAAACGGTATGCCGGATCATCTCTTCATCAACGACGGCGATGGCACCTTCACCGACCGCGCCAGCGAGTGGGGCCTGACCGATGTCCACATGGGGAAGGGCGCCGCAGTCGGTGATTTCAACAACGACGGTTGGCTCGACATCTACGTCACCAGCGCCGGCACCGGGGTCACCGGTGTTCCGGGTCAACACCGCCTCTACAGAAATTCCGGCAACGGAACCTTCGTCAACATCGCAAACGCCGCTGGCGTCAATGCCACTTCCGCGTCGGAAGATGGCTTCGGCTGCTGCTTCGGCGACTACGACCTCGATGGCGATCTCGATCTCTTCGTCGCCGGCTTTGCCAGCAACAACACCGGCAATCATCTCTTTCGCAACAACGGCAACGAAACCTTCACCGACGTCACCTCCGGGATCTCGCTCTTCAGTGGCATCTCGGGAACCAGCGGCTTCGCCCCGAGGCTTCAGGACATGGATGGCGACCACTACCCGGAATTGCTGCTGGTCGCGGATTTCGGCACCAGCCACTACTTCCGCAACAACACAGATGGAACCTTCACCGAGATGGCCGACACTGCCGGCACAGCCGAGGAAGAGAACGGCATGGGCCAGACGGTGGGTGATTACAACAACGACGGAATGATCGACTGGTACGTCACGTCGATTTACCGCCCCGCCATCGGCTGGACCGGCAACAAGCTCTACAGCAATGAGGGGAACCACTCCTACCAGGAGATCTCCTCCAGCGCCGGTGTCTCCGACGGCGGCTACGGCTGGGGAGCGATCTCGATCGACGTCGACCACGACCGTTTCGTCGACATCATCGAGACAAATGGCGCCAACGGCCAGTTCGACAACGAGCAGTCCTACTTCTGGCGGAACCTCGGCAACGGCACCTTCGATGAGATGGCGATTTCATCGGGATTGATTCACGACGGCTTCGGTCGCGGAATCCTCAACTTCGATGCCGACAACGACGGCGACCAGGATGTGGTGATCGCCGGAAGTTACGAGGCGTTGCGCTTCTTCCGCAACGACACACCGACTGGGAATCGTCACTGGCTGAGAGTCTTTCTCGACACCGGGGGCGATCCTGCCATCGCCGCCGATGGCATCGGCGCCGAGGTCCAGGTCGCCAGCGCCTCCGGTACCCTCCACCGCTGGATCGACGCCGGCGACAACTTCATCTCCCAGAGCGAGTTGTCCGCCCACTTCGGCCTTGGTGTCGATGACCAGATTTTCGAGGTGCGGGTGATCTGGCCCGATGGCATGGAACAAACCCAGAGTGGAATAAGTGTCGACCAGACGATCGTGATCACCCGCAGTTCTCTGCAGCTGATTCGCGGCGATGCCAACGGCGACGGCATGGTCGACGTCAGTGACCCGATCTCGATCCTGACGGGCCTCTTCACCACCGTCTCGATCCCCTGTCTCGAAGCGGGAGAGGTGAACGGCGATTCCCAGTTCAACATCGCCGACCCCATCTATCTGCTCACCTACATCTTCGCTTCCGGATCGCCTCCTGCCCCGCCCTTTCCCGACTGCGGTGCCGCCCAAGCGACCCTCCCCTGCGACAGCACCATCTGCCCGTAGAAGAAAGATCACCCTTTCTCGACGGCGAACCTCCTGCCCAACCAGGAACCGAGTTAGCTCGCTCCTTCGGTGGCGTGCTCGGCGCCGCAATTCTCGCAACTGGGCAGGAGACTGTGGCGGATCTTCTGGCACTCGTTGCAGCTGTCGAAGAGGATCGTTCCGCAGGATGGGCAGGTGTAGGGACGTTCCTCGGCATCGGTGGGCGCGGCTGCGGCGGTCGTCAGTGGCCCCTTGCGCGTCCATACCGCTTCGCGCAGCGATCCACGGCGCAGCGAGAAGTCGCAGATGGGGCAGCGGCACCTCTCGTAGGAAGCGCGATAGCGGCGAAGCAGAAGTTCCATCGGCGGTTTCGAGGCATTGGCCAGGATGTAGCGCAGGAACCCCAGGGTGATCACGATCGCCGTGATGATGGCGATGTATTTGAAGTACTCCCGGTCAAAGTGCTCCCAGGCGATGACCGAGACCTCCCAGAAGGTGGCGACCAGGGCAGCGAGGTAGATGGGCCGGTACGGGCTCTGCTTGCGACTGCTAACCAGCCAGGCGGCGAGCAGGAAGAGTGGCAACTGGATCGCCAGCTTGTAGAAGCCGGTTTTCAACTCGTGGGTCTCTTCTGCATCTTCAAACAACT
Source organism: Planctomycetota bacterium (assembly GCA_015664425.1). GTDB lineage: Bacteria > Planctomycetota > UBA8108 > UBA1146 > UBA1146 > DTRS01. The sequence continues at coordinate 2,614 of DQQH01000087.1, read as the reverse complement.
CATCGGCGGGACGACGGTGATCGGTGACAACGACCACCTGCTCGCGGATCTGGTCCTCCAGATCATAGGACTGAAAGTTGAGGGCGGTGATCTCACCGTTGGCGGTTTCGAACTGCTTCTGAGCGGCGATAAAGCGCGCGGTCGCCGCCGCCAGTGCCTCCTGATCACTCGGGGGAAAGACAACTCCCTGCTCGATACTGAGGCGCTTGAGATCGACCATTCCCTGCATCACCTGGCGGGCATTTTCCATGCTCGCCTTGTAGTCCCCCTGCGATCCTTGCTTGCGCTGCACCTGCCGCGTGACCTCGGCTTGCTGTCTCCTCAGGTCTTTCAGCAACTCCTCCGGCGCCTGATCGAGCTCGGCATAGAAGGTGTCCCGGTCGGGGCCCTCGATGTTACCGACATCGTCTCGCAGGAAGTCGAGGAGCCAGATGAAGAACAGGGTCAGCAGCGCGCACAGGAAAAAGGTTCCCACTCTCTGGGCGAAGGTTCCCTTACCGGCGCGGTTCCGTTTGGCCATCGATAATTCCTCCCTTTAGTTTCCCTTCAGGGCACCATCGTTCCAGTGGCGTTTTCCTCCACCGCCTGAATCTTGCGAGCGCTGTCTGAATCGACGTAATCGCTGTGACAGGAAGCCTTGTCCTTGTCAGCATCCATCGCCTTGCGGGTCTTCGAGGCGAGTTTGTGGATCTCTGCTGGTTCGAGAACACCACGCTTCTCGAGGATCTCCCGTTGCTCATCGGTCAGGGCCGCGCTGCGGACGCTCGCGCCACGATCGAAACCCTCTGCCTTACCGCTGGCAAACTGTTGAATCTCCTTGGAAATCCGCACGCTGCACCAGTCGTGGCCGCACATCGCGCAAAAGTCGGTGTCGATATCGAGGTCTTCGTCGTGAAGGGCACGGGCGGTGTCGGGGTCGAAGGAGAGGTCGAAGTGCTTCTGCCAGTTGAGCGCTGCACGCGCCTTCGTCAGTTCATCGTCACGGTCGCGACTGCCGGGGATCCCAAGAGCGATGTCGGCGGAGTGAGCGGCGATCTTGTAAGTGATGCAGCCCTGCTTGACGTCGTCGCGTTTGGGCAATCCGAGGTGCTCCTTGGGGGTGACGTAGCAGAGCATCGAAGCGCCGTGGTAGGCGGCGGCGGTCGCTCCGATACAGGATGTGATGTGGTCGTAGCCGGGGAAGATGTCGGTGACCAGCGGGCCGAGGACGTAGAAGGGCGCGCCGTGGCAGAGGCTGCGCTCGAGCTTCATGTTGAACTCGATCTGGTCGAAGGGGACGTGCCCCGGGCCCTCCACCATCACCTGCACCCCATGACTCCAGGCGATCTCGGTCAAGGTCGCAATCGTCTCCAGTTCCCCCAGCTGCGCCTCGTCGCTGGCATCGGCGAGCCCTCCTGGGCGCAGGCCGTCGCCAAGGGAGAAACTGACGTCCCATCTTCGCATGATTTCGCAGATCTGATCGAAGCAGGTCACCATCGGATTGTCGTCGTCGTGGGTGATCATCCACTTCGCCAGCATCGATCCCCCACGACTGACGATTCCGATCAGTCGGTTCTCGACGTGAGGAATGTGCCAGGGGCGAACCCCGGCGTGAACGGTGAAGTAATCGACCCCCTGGGCAGCCTGGTGTTCCAGGTTCTCCAGGATGATCTCGTGGGTGAGATCCTCGATCTTCCTGCCGATGATCATCGAATAGATCGGCACCGTACCGATGGGCACGGTGCTCTCACGGATGAGTGCCTCGCGGCAAGCATCGATGTCCCCGCCGGTGGAGAGGTCCATCGCCGTGTCCGCCCCCCATCGCTGCGACCATCGCAACTTCTCCAGCTCCTGATCGGTTCCAGAAGAGACCGGCGAGGCACCCATGTTGGCGTTGATCTTGGTCCGGCTAGCACGACCGATCGCCATCGGATCGAGATTGTAACGCAGGTGCTCGCGGTTGGCGGGGATGATCATCCGCCCCGCCGCCACCTCATCGCGCACCTGACCGGCACTGAGATGCCCCTCGCGATTGGCGACCCGCTCCATCTCGGGGGTGATGATTCCCAGGCGCGCGCTCTCCAGCTGCGTCACTGCTTCGAAATTAGCGGACGGTAGGCAACGAATAAACTCGCCGATCTCCTGCTTGTTGTGTCCTGCACAGCCATCGTCGGCGGTGGCCGCGACGATCTGCCAGCCATCGGGAAGGAAGTCCCAGGCGGTCTTCGTCGACGGTGCCGGCATCCCCGGTGTGTCCGGTGATGAGAAGGAAAGAGGGCCACCGATGTCCGGGGGAAGAGCAAAGGAACCAGGGTTGGTTCCCGCCTTTCCTGTGGAAGGGTTCGCTGCACCTCGTAGCGGCAGCGACCAGACGCGCGGCTTGTCGTGAGCAGTCATCGTTCCTCCAGATGAGTGCGTGGGGAAGGGTGCTGCCACCACCTTCCCTCCGCCGGTACGAGCCGGATCAGGTTCAACGGGTCCTTCTCAGCCCCCACCAGGAGGCGCCCCGAGCAGCGCCGACAGTGTAGTGAAAGCACGACGCTGGAGCGAGAGCGCCATCTCTCGAAAACGGCTTGGAACACCCCAGATGAAGCGTTCCCCCGGCGTCAGGCCTTATTACGGTCGTGGACGAGCC
>DQQH01000014.1 GCA_015664425.1 Planctomycetota bacterium | reverse complement strand
CGGCGACCGCGATCCGATCAGCGCAGATTCCCTCGTCCCCGCCAAGAGTTCCGCCGCGAAAACTGCGGCTGGACTCGCCGCTGTCCGTCTTGCCTTCTCGACCATCGAGGATTGGAGCCCGGGAAGGATCGAGACCGCCCTCGAAGCGGTTCTCGACTCGGTCGAGCTGAAGAAGCCGCAACTCTTCATGCCTCTGAGGATGGCCCTGACCGGTCGCACGGACTCACCGGGTGTCTTCGAGGTGGCGCACATCCTCGGTCAGGAGCGCAGCCTCGAGAGAATCGATGGCGCCATCGGGCTCCTCGAAGAAGATCCTCGACGTTGACCGTCCCCACATCCGAGCGCCTCGATCTCCACATCCACACACGCTGCTCCGATGGACAGCTCGATCCCACCGAGGTTCTCGAAAAGGCCCGCGGACGCCTCGGGGTCATCTCCATCTGCGATCACGACACCATCTCCGCCTACCGTGACCTTCCTCCCTCGACAGAGCCCTGGGTCCTCCCGGGAATTGAGATCAGCGCCTGTCACCAAGATCACGACCTCCACCTTCTCGCCTACTTCCCTCTCGGTTTTGGTCCCGGCCTGGAGACCTGGGTTGCGGAACTGGAGGAGCAGCGCCGCGAAGGAATCCGCCTCGGAGTCTCGCGGCTGCGCGAGGCGGGGGTGCCGCTGCGCTGGGATCGACTGGAGGAAGAGGTGAGAGGTGGCGTGCCCTGTCGAAGTCACGTCGCCCGCGCCCTCGTCTCCATCGGTTTCGCCAGGGCGCCGGGGGGGCTTTACCAGCGGTTTCTCGGCCGCGACCGTTTCCCGCGGCCCGAAGCCAGGGCCAGGGACGTCATCGACCGGGTCCATCGGGAGAAGGGCATCATCTTCTGGGCACACCCAGGAAAGAAAGCGGTCGATGCCATCGGTGAAGACCTGGTCGCTGCAGGAATCGATGGTGTCGAGCGCTGGAGCCGTAGCCTCGATCCAGGTCGCAAACAGCGGCTGGGTGAGTTCCAGGAAACCCATGGAATCACCGCCTGCGGGGGATCTGACCTGCATCACGAGAGTCGTAGCCTGTCGCTGGGGAGTTACTGGGTCGCCGCCGACAAGGTCGATGCCCGGCTGCTGCCTGGGAAGGTCAGGGCTCGAGGGTTGTGAGTGAGAGCCGTTACGCCTTGAGGGAGGCGAGGAACTCGGCGTTGTCCTCGAAACTCCCGACTCGCTTGCTGAGGAGTTCCATCCCCTCGATCGGGTTGACCGAGGTGAGCACTCGACGCAGTTTCCAGATCTGCTCGATCTCCTCCTCGCTGTAGAGTTTCTCCTCCTTGCGCGTCCCCGAGAGGGAAACATCGATCGCCGGGTAGACGCGCTGATCGGCGAGTTTTCTCGACAGAACAAGTTCCATGTTCCCGGTCCCCTTGAACTCCTCGAAGATCACCTCGTCCATGCGGCTGCCTGTCTCGATGAGGGCAGTCGAGATGATGGTCAGGCTGCCTCCCTCTTCGACCTTGCGGGCAGCCCCGAAGATGGCCTTGGGCTTCTCCAGGGTCTTGGCATCGACACCCCCTGAAAGGGTGCGCCCGCTGTGGGCGGTCTCCAGATTGTAGGCACGACCCATTCGCGTGAGGGAATCCATCAGCAAAACGACGTCACAACCAGCCTCCAGGAGGCGATGGCAACGCTGCAGAACCAGTTCGGCGACACGGACATGATTCTTCGTCGACTCGTCGGAAGAACTTGCGTAGACCTCTGCACGGACACTGCGCTGCCAGTCGGTCACTTCCTCGGGACGCTCATCGACAAGCAGAGCGAGGACGACGCAATCCTCGTGAATCTTGGTGATTGATTGGGCCATCTTCTGCAGGAGGATCGTCTTGCCTGTCCGCGGAGGGGCGACGATCAGGGCCCTCTGGCCCTTGCCGATGGGAGCGATCAGATCGACGAGGCGCATGTTGAGATCGCCACTATCGCCGAGCATGAAACGCTCTACAGGATCGATACTGATGAGGTCCTTGAAATGCGGGCGTTTCGCCACCATGTGGGGAGGATCGCCGTCGACTGTCCTGATTTCGGCAAGCGATGGGCCGCGGCCCTTGGGAGCCCGTCCCTGGCCTAGGCCACCGACGATGTAGTGGCCACTGCGTAGGCGGAATTTCTGGATCAGGTGCTTTCCGACGTGGACATCGGTCGCCTGGATCCTGAAAGATCGGGCGGGATCGCGAAGAAAACCGAACCCCTGATTTCCGACCTCGAGAATTCCCCGAACGGTGGTCGACTTCTGCCCATCGCTTCCGCGTGGACGACTGGTTCGTCCCCGACGCGGTGTTTTTTTCGCATCCTGTGTGCTCAAACCCATCTCTCCTTCATGGGAAATCTCTCCGGGAAAATTGAACCGGTTCGATCCTTCGAAGTTTCATCCGCCAATAGAAAGCCATCCAATCGCTTCCT
>DQQH01000043.1 GCA_015664425.1 Planctomycetota bacterium | reverse complement strand
GGAAGCACGTTGGCCGCTGCTGCTGCCGGGGCGCAGGTCTGCCATCTGGACGCATCGAAGGCGAGCGTCCGGATCGCCCGGGAGAACGCCAACGCCTCAGGTCTTGGCGATCTCCCGGTGCGCTGGATCGTCGATGATGCGAACGCCTTCAGCAGGAGAGAGATCCGTCGAGGTCGACGGTACCAGGGGATCATCCTCGATCCTCCGAGTTTCGGTCGCGGGCCCACCAGCGAGGCCTGGCAGATCGACGAGCATCTCCCCGGGCTGCTCGAGATGTGCCGTGACCTGCTCGCCGACGATGCCAGGTTCGTGCTGTTGACTTGCCACTCTCCAGGCTACACGCCCCAGGCTCTCGCCAATCTTCTCGACGAGATCGTCGTCGGGCCGAAGGAGAAGGGTGAGATGGTGATCGAAAGTGCCGATGGCCGCCCGCTGCCGAGCGGATCCCATGCTCGCTGGAGCCAGCTCACGGAGGGGGTGTGATGAGGGAACCGCTGACGAGCCTTCAGAACCCCAGGGCAAAGCGGGCGGTTCGACTGCGTGATCGTCGCTCCCGCGACCGCGAGGGGTGTTTCATCATCGAGGGGTTCCGCGAGCTGAGACGAGCGGTTCAATCGCGCCTGCCTCTCGAGGAAGTTTTCTTCTGCCGCCAGTTCTTCCTCGGCGAAAACGAGCCTCGACTGGTGGCAGATGCAGTGGAGAACTGCGCCGCGACGGCGGTCGAAACAGGGGAGGGGGTCTTCAGGAAGATCTCCTATCGCGATCGTCCTGACGGCCTGCTGGCGATCGCAGCGAAACCCAATTGGAGCCTGGAGCGCCTCGAAGTGGCTGGCAACGGGCCACCCATGATTCTGGTCGCCCAGGCGATCGAGAAACCGGGAAATCTCGGGACCCTGCTGCGGACCTGCGATGCAGCAGGGGTGACCGGCGTGATGGTGGTCGATAGTTGCACCGACATCTTCAACCCCAACGTGGTGCGCGCCAGCGTCGGAACCCTCTTCACCGTTCCGATCATCGAGACAACCAGCGAAGAGGCGATGAGATGGCTCGTCGAGAGGAAAATCATGACGGTGGCGACATCGCCCGATGCAAAGATCGATTACTCCGCTGCTGATCTGACCGGGCCCCTCGCCCTGGTTGTGGGAAGCGAGCAGTACGGACTCGACGAAGGCTGGCTATCGAAGACCGACACCCTGGTGAGGATTCCGATGGCAGGCTCTGCGGACTCTCTCAACGTTGCCGTTGCCAACGCTGTGGTGCTCTTCGAGGCGGTTCGCCAGCGTCGGATCAGCGCTCATCGAGAGGGACTCGACTCCTAACTGTCGTCGGTCACGCCAGCTTTCTCGAGGGCTTCTTCGATCCTGTCCCAGTCGAAAGCAGGGCCCGGATCGTTCTTCTGCTCGCTCACGTGCCAGTGCCCGACGATTCCCGGGCGATCACCAGGGGCATCGCTTTCGGGAAGCATTCCCTCGAGCACCTTGCCGTCGGGGCCCCGGGGAGCATCGGGTCGGATCCCGGGGAGGACCCGGCAGAGCGTGACCAGCAGTTTTTCGAGAGCGAGATACTGGGCTTCTGTGAAGTCTCGCTGGAAGTAAAGCCGGTCGTGGATCGTGCCACTGAAGATGCCCGCTCGAGTTGGGCGCGCCTCGAAACCCTCGACCGACTCTCCCACCAGTTTTTCCGGATCGACCTGGATTCCATCACTGCCTTCGATGTACCAGAGATCTGCGCCTTCGACGGTGCCGGACGTGCCGATGTGGGCAATTTCGATCCCGACAGAAGTGTCGTTGGCAGAGCCTGCGTGCCAGGCTCGCTCCTTGAGGTCGAGAGTCTGGTAGACGGTTCCATCGAGGTCGAGGAGGAAGTGGCAGGAAAGTCCGCGGATATCGTGGAGGATGTAGAAGCAGCGGCTGGAAGTGCCGCAGGCGTCGAAATGAAGAACAACCCGGTCGATGACCTGAGCGAGGTCCACCAGCTGCCAGCCAGCCCTTCTGACTTGTGAGTGGAGTTCTGGATCGAGGCCCAGGCGGAAGGAGCCGAATCGAGCGGTACGCTCGGGGGCGTCTCGGGGAGCAATCCGGTCCGGATCGAAGTGTCTATGAAGACGATAAGCATCGTATCCTCCGGGGTCTGTCCACAAAGTCACCGGGGTTTGGGAATGGATGAACTGACCAGCGATTACAATTTCGTCGCCAGTTCGGGGAACTGGATCTCCTGACAAAGGGGAAGTTGAACAGCCAGTAATTACTCCTGATAGGAGTAGTAAATACGCTATAAAGTACCTAAACAAACTGGGTTGAGGGAACTTTTCAGGAGTTATTACAGTTTGTATATTGAGGTCGTTCACATTGACTCCGCTTTCTTTAGCATTTACTATTGGGTTGCGATTTGAGGACAAGAGCGAAGTCTTTGAAATTTGACTTTCGTGACTCTTGGAAACTAGTTAGTATTACTGACGGTTCGACGCTCAGGGTAAAGATATTTCTGACCGTCGATTCTGTCCAGGAAAACCGGGGTTGTGAGGGCCCCGCGGTTTGCTCGCTCAAGGAGCGTCTTTAACAATGACGAAGGCGAGCGCTCGGAATGCACAGAAAGTGTACATCCGGGCCTGAAATCCGGAGGAGATATATTGGTAGCTATGGATCACGATCTCCAGAACCTGGAGAAACTCGACCTGAAAGCACTGCGGCAGCTGGTCACGCTCAAGGAAAACAGCCGTGAACTGGGAAAACTCGAGTCTAAGCGTCAAAAACTCCGCGATGAACTGACTGACATCGAAGCCCGGATTCGTACCTTCCTCGGCCAATTCCCCGAGATTCGCAGATACCTGGCGAGTACCGGCGGTAACGTTCGCAGGCTCACTCCATCGGGAAGGCGCCCTAGAGGCTGGGTCCAGGGCCAAGTCGAGGACGTGCTGGTGGAATCCGATCGGCCGCTGACTCCGGCGGAAGTTCGCGACGAGATCGCACGCAAGCATCCTGAGGAAGCAACCAAGAACCTTTACCTGGCGGTTTTCCAGCACCTTCGTCGGCACGACGAGTTCGAGCAGGACGAGCAGGGCCGCTGGCGGATCCTCGAGAGGGAAACCACGTCCTGATCGGTGTCCTTGCCGATCACTGACACCGGTCCGTCGACCGGAGAGGCTTCATGCCGGCTTCTCCAGTCGCTGCCATCTCGGGTTCCTGAACCCCGCACCTGTTCCGTCAGCGAAATTCCATCAATTGCCGGACCATTCCCTCACACCGATGTTCCGAGTCGCTCCCCCGCGGTGATACACTCCTGACGAGTGGTCGAACATCGCCTCCCTGCTTTTGGGAGGAGATGTTGGATCGATGAGCCAGGGACCTGGGATCCGCTGACAGGAGAGCCCAAGTGACAAGAGAAACACTGGCACAGTCCTTCAAGCAAGCGCTGGTGATCGTTTTTTTCGGGATCGCTCTGGCCCTGGTGGCCAACGCCAGCAGTCAGGAGGGGATCATCCTCTCTCATGATTTTTTCAGCGTCGCGGGTGTCACCGGCTCCGAGGGATCCGGAAACCCTGAGACGGGCAGCGAGGGATCGGACTCGGGGCTGGAAGTTGGCATTGACGACCCCGCCGTCGACCCTGAGCCCTTCGACGGGATTCAACGTGCGACCATCGAGGATGCCGAGGTTTACTTCGAGGGATCTCTGGAAGACTCATCGATGGTCTTTGTCGATGCTCGGCGCCGCTCCGACTACGAAGAGGGTCACATTCCGGGAGCGATCTGGCTCTACCACTACCAGTCAGAGCGGCTTTTCGATGAGGTCAGAGAAGACCTCGAACAGGCGTTCATCATCGTTGTCTACTGCAATGGCGGCGACTGCGAGGACAGCATCAATCTGGCAAGCGATCTCTCCAGCCTCTACGGACTTCCTCCGGAGAACATCTTTGTCTACGAGGGAGGACTGTCCGAATGGCAGGAGGCAGGACTGCCCGTTCAGGTTGGGGGAGAGCGATAATGGCGGAGGGTCCGACACCACCTTCAGCGAAGGGGTCAAACCCGATCGCCCGGCTGGATGCCACCGGTATTCCGATGCTGGTGGCACGGCTGGTCCTGGGGTTTGTCTTTCTCAGCTACGGGCTGGAGAAGGTGCAGGACCCGGTGGCATTTCTCAAGGTGCTGAAAACCTACGATCTCCTTCCTCTCCAGCCGCCGGAGTTGATCAACTCCATCGCGGTTTCCTTGCCGTGGATCGAACTGCTGATCGGGATCGCATTTCTTAGCGGTGCAGGACTGCGTGGCGCTGCCACGGCAGCGACAGGGATGCTTCTGGTATTCACACCGGCGGTGCTGCGTCTTGGAATCTCTCTCATCGGCAGCAAGCCTGAGTTTGTCGGCCTCTGCGATGTTGTGGCGGACTGCGGCTGCGGAAGTGGGCCGTTGCCAATCTGTGAAAAACTCGTGTCGAACCTCGGCCTCCTCGCCCTTTCCGCCTGGGCGTTTTTTAGTCCCTCCGAGCGCTTTCGTGGATTTGTCTTGAAGAAGGACTCCACCAGCGAGAATAGAACCGCTGGCAACCCCGAGGAGGGACACTAGCGTCCCGAAGGCCCCGGCTTTTTTCCTTCGCTGGCGACTGCCCGCCGTACCACTTCCTCGAGAAACCCCTCATCCCCTGCACCGATCCGCACCCATGAGATTTTTCCCTGGCGGTCGATGAGCACCACCATCGGAATCGGACCGACCTTGTACGAGTCGAACTCGGCCCTGGTGGCGATGAGGTAGGGATAACTGCTCCCAAAGCGTTTGCGAAAGTCGCCGAGGTGAGAGAAGAAGCTGTTGAGGTCAAGGCCCCTGACGGCGGTGCCAATCTGCCGGTTCTCGGTGCCCGGCAGCCAGCCGCGGGGATAGGGCTTCGTCACCCCGATCAGCAGGAAGTCCTTTTTTTCGAGCTGGCGGTATAGCTCGTCGAGGCCTGGCATCAGCATCCGGCAGGGTCCGCACCAGGTCGCCCAGAAGTCGAGCAGGACCACCTTGCCACGGAGCGAACTGAGAGGGCGCGGCCGGGCTCCGATCCAGCGAGTGGAATTGAGTTCGGGAGCCTGAGTTCCCACCAGATTCAACCGAATCGTCGCGTAGCCCTCGTAGCGCCGCGCTTCTTCTCCGCCATGTCGAGAGATGTCATCGAGAAGCCGACTCCAGGCGCGGCGGGCGTTGAGAACGTCCCCGAAGGCTGCGTGTAGGTCACCGGCGAGCACCAGTGACTGGCGCAGGGGCGTGCTTCCCGGATCGAGTGAAGGCAGGGACTTCTTTACCGTCTCCAGTGCTTCCTCCAGATTCCCTGAGTTTGCACGAACTCGAGCGAGTGAAAGCAGGCTGTCTCGGGCAGACTTGCTGGTGGGGTGATCTCGATGGAGTTCCTCGAGGAGATCGACCGCTTCATCGACGGAGTTCTGCTGGAGCCGGATCGTAGCCAGAAGGCGGAGTCCCTCCTGAATCAACCTCACCTCCTTCTCGAGATCGAACTGATCTCGTGAAACCTCTGCAAACTTGAGAGCGAATTGACGTTCTGCCAGGGTGGCGCGGTTCGAGGCGCGTCTCTTCTGTATCGGGTCGGTGGCCTGGTTCACCTCGCCCCGAGCTTTTTCCAGTTTGTTCCAGGAAGTTCGACAATCGGAGGTGGCATCGGTGAGATCGACCCCACCGAGGCACGGGGCGCTGAGCAAGCAACAGGAAAGGAGCGCGAGAAAGAAGCTGCAAGCCGTGAACGAAGGTTTCGGCATCGTCGTCGTGTCCTTTCGGTGAGGAATCCCGCTGAGCCTCTCTCTAAGCCTAGAACACGACCCCCGGTTCCATCGAGCCCATGGGGCAAAAAAAATAGCAGCCAGCCGGCGATTCGACCTGTTGGCTCGGAAACGGGTCGTGAGCAATGATCGAGAGAAGCACTCCTCGACCCTGATTCAATCACCATGAAAGCCAGCAGATGGCGAGTTCGGGCCCAGATGGGCTCGATGGGGTGGAGAGACCCAGCACCGGAGACGCTCTATCCTGACCTCCAGATCGGCCTCCTGCCCCGGGGAAGGAGGGCCTATAGTCCTGGGAGGCCCCCACAGGGGCGTTTGCTCAACAGCGGGCAAAATTTTCGAGGAGATTCGATGAAACACGCCTTCCTGCTCACACCGCTGCTTCTCTCGATGGTCGTCCTTCTCCCCGGAGGGGAGACTCTCGACGACCGGCCCGGTTGGGTGCTCGAAGCTCTCCAACGAGCAGGAGAGAACGGTAGACAGCTGGAAACGGCCCTGACGAAGGTGAAACCGGAGCAGCAACGAGGGCTGCACTTTCTCCTCGAGAATATGCCCGACGGAGATCTCAGGACCCTCGACAGCGGCCTCCTCCTCGAGAACGTCGAGTTTGCCTACAGGGCGTGGGAAAACTCTCCGTGGAAGGAGAGAATCACCGAAGATCTGTTCCTCAATCACATCCTTCCCTACGCGAACATCAATGAACGACGGGATCGCTGGCGGAAAGATTTCTTCGACCGTTTCATGCCCCTTGTCTCCGCAGCGAAGACTCCTTCAGAAGCAGCGGTGATCCTCAACCAGAAGATCTTCCCGATGGTGAAGGTGAAATACTCGACCCAGCGGCCGAAGCCGGACCAGAGTCCTTACGAATCGATCGAGGCTGGAACGGCATCCTGCACGGGATTGTCAGTGCTCCTGATCGATGCGTGCCGTGCGGTCGGAGTGCCTGCACGTTTCGTCGGGACCCCCCTGTGGTCCGATGGCAGCGGCAATCACTCCTGGGTGGAAATCTGGGATGATGGGTGGCATTTCACTGGCGCCGCAGAAGCGACAGGGGACGTGCTCGATCGCGCCTGGTTCACCGACAGGGCTTCGAAAGCGAGTCGGGAGGATCCCCGCAACGGAATCTATGCCGTCAGTTTCAAGCGGACTCCGCAGAGATTTCCGATGGTGTGGAACCCAGACGCTGACTTCATCCATGCCGTCGACGTCACCGATCGCTACACCGAGGGTGTGAAGGAGATCCCCGAGGGAAAGGCGGAGGTGCGGTTCAGGGCGTATCTGGCGGAAACGGGTGATCGCTGTCGAGCGGAAGTGGTTGTGCTCCAGGAGAGTGGCGAGATCCTTTACGAGGGGACGACCAGGGACGAGCGTTTCGATGCAAACGATCACCTGACGGTCATCTTGCCGATCGGGTCTGCCCTTGTCGCAAGCGTGAAATTCGGAGACCTCGATCAACAGGTTGCCTTCATCGTCAATGGCGATGAGCAGTTGATCGAAGTTCCTCTCGAGAAGCAGGAGGTGACTGACCCCTCCGGTCGTGCGGTGGCAAGCCTCGAGAAGTACCTCGCGGGATCGAGATCCGATGGTTCCATCGAGACGCGAGACTTTTCGAAAGTTCCTCTGAGCCGAGAGGATGCCGATCGGGCTGCCCGAGCGATCTGGCAGGATCATGCCGCCCGCATCATGGAATCTCGCAGCGCTGAGATGAAAGCCAGGGTCATCGAGATGGGGTCGTTGAAGATGCCATTCTCCTACACCGTTCACGGCGACCCTCCCGTTACAGGTCGCAGCCTGTGGATTTCTCTGCATGGTGGCGGCGGAGCCCCTGCGAAGGTGAACGACCAGCAGTGGGAGAATCAGAAACGGCTATACCAACCCGAGGAAGGGGTGTACCTCGCCCCAAGGGCGCCGACCAACAGCTGGAACATGTGGCACCAGGCGAATGTCGACGATTTCCTCGACCGTATCATCGAGAACCTCATCGTCTTCGAGCAGGTCGATCCGAACCATGTCTATCTCCTGGGGTATTCCGCCGGCGGTGATGGGGTCTACCAGGTCGGGCCCAGGATGGCAGATCGGTGGGCGGCGGCAGCAATGATGGCGGGCCATCCCAACGACGCCCGACCAGACAGCCTGCGCAACACAGCCTTCACCATTCACATCGGAGGAAAGGACAATCCTTACAACCGCAACGGCGTGGCTCGGGAATGGCAGCAGAAACTCGCCGATCTCCAGGATGCCGACCCGGAAGGATACAGGCACTGGGTGAAGATCTACGAGGAGAAGGGGCACTGGATGGACAGCGAGGATTCCGCCGCCCTTCCGTGGATGGCGCAGCACACCCGCAACCTGCGGCCAGAAAAACTGGTCTGGCAACAAGACGATGTAACCCACGATCGATTTTACTGGCTCGAGGAGAAAGACCCGAAGCCACGAAGCCGAGTCGTCGCCGAGATCGATGGCCAGAAGGTCAGGATCCTGGAGGCGGAGGGTGTCACGAAACTCACCATTCTCCTCGATGACTCGATGTTAAATCTCGATGAGCCGGTGTTTTTCGAGAAAGATGGCCGCCCGCTCTACGAGTGTTCGATCGATCGTACCATCGCTACCATCGCCAGAACGATGAAGGATCGTGGAGATCCGATCGGGATGTTCAGTGCCGAGGTGACAGTGGAAATTCCCGAGAAAGAAAACTCAGAATAGAGGAGGATCGATGGGCACTCCATACCTCGAGCATCTCAATATCACCGTTCTCGATGTCGATAAAGCAATTCGGTTCCTCCAGACGGCGATGCCCCAGCTCGAAGTGAGAGGTGGCGGGACCGGCGAGAAATGCAGACGCTGGGTGCATGTTGGCACCGATCACACCTATCTGGCGATCGAGGACAGAGGGGCGGAACGCGCCGGGCCTCACCAGCCCTACCTCCATCCGGGGATGAACCACATCGGTTTCGTTATCGATGACATCGCCGGAGTTGCCGAACGCCTGCGTTCGGCAGGTTACAGGGAAGGGATGAGCGCGATGGACCACCCCCATCGCAAACGCATCTACTTCTTCGACGATGACGACAACGAATTCGAGTTTGTCGAATATCTCTCTTCGGAGCCTTCAGAGCGCAACGATTACCAGTTGTGAGCGATCCGGGGTCATCCCCGGGCAAAGAAGAGCCAGTCGGTGTGAGTCTCGTCGATGAGGATGTTCTCGTGGGTGACCGGTTCGATCCGGACTTCCCCGAAGGTGGCCTCGAGGGCCTCGGAGAGAGGAGAACTCTCCTCGTAGGACCAGATCCCGAGAATTCCACCTTGCACCAGGTGACCCCGGGCGTGCTTCAGCCCCTCCTCGCTGTAGAAGCGTTGATCGACGGAACCAAGGCGATCATCGGGTGAGTGATCGATGTCGATCAAGATCAGGTCGTAAAGACCAGTTGGGGTCTCCCACATCCTAGCGAAGCAATCTCCCTCGACGATCTTCAGCCGTTCGTCGCCGTTGAGTTTTTCCGATAGAGGAACCAGTCCATCTTCGAGCCAACTGATCACCTGGGGAAGGAGTTCGATTACCTCCACTGATCTCACCTGGTCAAAACCGAGAATCGCATCCACCGTATAGCCGAGCCCGAGACCACCGACGAGGATCCTCAAATCGCTACCGCCATGCATCTCCGCAGCGACGCTTGCCAGGGCTCTCTCGGAATCGGTGTGGAGACTGGACATCAGGAACGCGTTGTCGAGCGTGATCTCGGTGACGATCTTTCCGGGCATCGACAATAGCTCCCGTCGCCGGAGGCACAGGATTCCAAGTGGCGTTTCTTCGTAAGCGAGAATCTCAAGGTTAGAAGCCACGATCTTCCTCTCTCCACGAGCAGCATCGGCGGAGAGAGGGAGGAGAGCAAGGGCAAGGAGCGCTGCCGCCCCCGATCGTGTCGATCATGGACGGCAGCGAGGAAAGTTCAGGGGCAGCTTGCGTAACTGTCGCATCCAAGAAGCGTGTCTGGATCGGGGCCGCATACGGGATACGGGGCGGGAGGGGGGGCACCGCCAGCGAAAACCAGGTTGAGAAGCGCAATCGCATCGCCGAGGTCCACCATATCATCGGCATTGGCGTCCGCTGCGGCGAGGCAAGTGGGGACATCGCCCCCGAAGAGGGCGACGATCACGAGGATCGGATCGCTGATGTCGATGGCCCCGTCAGCATTGGCGTCACCACGGAGGAAGAAGGTCCCCTCGCACTCGTCGGGGATCGAGTTGCCATTGGTGTCAGCGGCGCCGGAAGCGAGGTCACAGGTGTCTGGAATTCCATTCAAGTTGCAGTCGAGGCTGGTCCCGGTGGCGATGTCGCAACTGTCGGGGACGCCGTCGCCGTCGCAATCTGGAGCTCCCGCAGCGATGTCGCAACCGTCGGGGATCCCATTTCCGTCGCAGTCGATGGTGTCATCGAAGCCGGGGCAAGAATCGGCAGAGTCGCAGACACCATCACCGTCGCTGTCATCGAGGGGGTCGTTGGGACAAGGATCGAGATCGCCACAGACTCCATCACCATCGATGTCGTTCTGGGGATCGAGAGGGCACAGATCACAGAAGTCGGGAGTGCCATCGAGATCGGAATCGAGCCCATCGTCGCCACCTGGGCAAGCGTCGGCCGAGTCGCAGACACCGTCCCCATCGCTGTCGTTTTCAGGATCGATTGGGCATGGATCACAGAAGTCGGGAGTTCCGTCGAGATCACTGTCGGTACCGTCATCCCCGCCGGGACAGATGTCGACCGAATCACAGACTCCATCTCCGTCGGAGTCGTCGAGGGGATCGATGGGGCAGGGGTCGAGATCTCCACAGACGCCATCGCCATCGATGTCGTTCAGGGGGTCGAGGGGGCATGGGTCGACACCCTCGCACAGGCCGTCACCATCGATGTCGTTCAGGGGGTCGAGGGGACAGGGGTCTGCATCGGCGCAGAGACCGTCACCGTCGAGATCGTTGTCGGCATCGAGAGGACAACTGTCGCAGAAGTCGGCGGTGCCATCGCCGTCGCTGTCGACGGCGTCGTTGCCGCCGGGGCAAGCGTCCTGGCTGTCGCACACGCCGTCGCCATCGCTGTCGTCGAGAGGATCGAGGGGGCAGGGGTCGATGTCACCGCAGACGCCATCGCCATCGATGTCGTTCAGGGGGTCCAGGGGGCATGG
>DQQH01000169.1 GCA_015664425.1 Planctomycetota bacterium | reverse complement strand
GCCGGCAAGAAAATCGTCATCACCGCATTCATGGGCAAAGAACTCGGCGTCTGGAGGCTCAGCGATGGCAAGCGTCTGTCGAAGATGACCTTCGAGTTTCCCGAGACCATCAAGGACGTCTGTTTCTCATCGAACCTCACCCTTGTCGCCGGCGACGTTCCTGGAGAAAATGATCGCTTCGGGCTTACCCCGCCGGGGATCATCGCCATCGATTGCAACTGACCCAGATTCCGGGAGAGGAAAGACGGTGATGGACCCGAGAGGAATCGCAACGCTGGTGATGCTGCGCCACGCCGAGAAGGGCCCCGGCGGCGACCCGTCGCTGACCGACGTCGGCAAGCGCCGGGCCATCGACCTCGCCCACCTGCTCAGCGCCAGCGGCGCCATCCACCTGTGGTCGACCGCCTACAAGCGCACCCGCGAGACTCTCGAGCCCCTCGCCTCGGTCCTCGGTCTCGAGGTCACCACCCTCGACACCAACCCCGAGGCGTGGATGAAGGCGATCGCTGCCATCGGTCCGGGCAAGGTCGCGGTCGCCTGCGGGCACCAGAACACGGTACCGGCGGTGGTCAAGGCACTCGGCGGCACCATCGGCGACGTCGAGTTGCACGGAACCGATGCCTGGCTACACCCGAAGGACTACGACCGCCTCTTCCTCATCTCCTGGCCGGTCGGCGTCGCCTTCCCGAGCGCCGAGACCCAGGTGATCGAGCTGCGCTACGGGGCACACTGCTAGGGAAAGGGAGAGCCCCCCGGCGCATGGCGCCGGGGGGCTCTGTCGATCCGAACCGTTCCCTCTCTGCCGGCCCGATCAGGGGCAGGATGGACAGAAGGCGTAGGAAGCACAATCCAGAGAGTCGACGGTCGGATCAGGACCACATCCTGGATACGGCGGAGGCGGCGGCGCTCCGCCATTGAAGAGGAAGTTCAAAGCGGAGATGGCATCGGCGATGTTCACTGCACCGTCATCATTGATGTCACAAGCGTCCTGACAGTTCGAGTTCGGTCCCCCACCGAAGAGGTTATCCAGCGAGAAGATGGTATCGGCGAGGTTAATAGTGGAGTCGACATTGCAGTCGCCGCGAATGAACTGGGCGGAAGCTGCGCACGCATCGATGAGGAGCACGGCGAAGCCCGAGTAATGGTCGATTGCCAGGGCTCCGGCGGGAGCCAACGTTCTTGTTCCGCCGGCAGCGATCACCTGGTTTTCATAACCCGAAATGACGGAAGTCAGACCCGGGGAAGGAACTCCAGCTGCGGGGACATCGACCGCTCCAGAAGGTGAGCCGACGAAGTTGGCTTCAAACGGAGATTGCGCGTTCACCACTCCTGCTCCCTGATTGTATGATCGAACGATCGCCATCGCCGACGAGGGCGCGTTGAAGGATGGCGAACCGATGGAACTTCCATTGGGTTGCGTGATCTGGCCCACTGCCGTTGTCCCGACTCCATGCAAGAAGGTACCCTGGTCGTTCCGTATCCAGATATTCGTAAAATTGGGGCTGTTGAGATCGATACCCGAGACGATGGACCAGGTGTTCACCAGTGAAGCTCCGGAAGCCTTGGTGATCTCCACGACGGTCGGGGTGAAGGTGTTGTGCAAGAACACCCCAGTCGGAGTCCACATCCAAATCTGACTCTTGGTAACGGTGATGTCGTCATAGGCCGAGATGATGCCGCGGACCCCCGATAGCGCTGCCCCGTTCGACTGGGTGATTTTCCCCGCTGCCGAGGAACCCACGCCGTGGAGGAACACATCTGTGTCGTTCCACATCCAGGTAGAACTGCCGGTGACGACTGAATCGTCCCTGCTGCTGATCATTCCTCGCACGTTGGAGATCGGCGACAGATTGAAGGTGATCTCCAGAGCGGTCAAAGTCGAACCCTGGAGGAGAAACACTCCGGCGTCGCTCCAAAGCCAGGTATTGAATCCGGTGGGGCTCAACACGTCCGGGCCGAGGATCATCCCACGCACGTTGGTGATTGCCGACCCAAGTAAGGTAACTTGCTGGGTACTCGTGGTTCCGATCGCGTGCAAGTACACACCCGAATCGTTCCACATCCACACCGAAAGCCCATCCGTGATCAACCCACGCACGTTGGTGATGGGTGTTCCAATTTGAGTGACCTCCTGGACATTGGTTGTTCCGACCAGATGCAAGTACACACCCGAATCGTTCCACATCCAGACGGAAGAATTTGTAGGAGGGGGCCCGGCGCTGCTGATGATGCCACGGACATTGGCAATGGAGGCTGCTGATTGAGTAATTTCAACGACTGTCGTGGTCCCGACAACATGAAGGAATACCCCGGCATCGTTCCAGAGCCAAACGGATGAATTTGTCGGAGGGG
>DQQH01000025.1 GCA_015664425.1 Planctomycetota bacterium | reverse complement strand
TTGTGGTGCCTGTTGCGATGACATGGCTCGCTGGTCGAGTACGCGACAAGGAGGAGAGTTGAAGGTCGCAGTGGTGGGAGCCTCCGGGGTGGTCGGCGAGGAGATGCTCCGCCTCCTGGAGTCTTCTCCGCTGGGAGAGGAGAGTCCTCGAGTTTTCGCCTCTTCACGCTCGGCGGGGAGTCGGCTGCCGTGGCGCGATGGTGAAATCGTCATCGAGGAATTGACCTCGGGGATCGACATTGCAGGGATCGATGTCGCCCTCTTCGCAGCAGGAGCGGGCGTCAGCAAGGAGTGGGCTCCGAGATTCGTCGGAGAAGGGATCGCGGTTGTCGATAACTCCTCGGCATTCCGGATGGATCCTGCGGTCGCACTCATCGTTCCGGAGGTGAATGGGGACAGGATTCCCCCAGGTCCGGCGATTATCGCCAATCCGAATTGCTCGACGACCATCCTGTTGCTGGCCCTTGCTCCCTTGCGAGAACTCGGCACCTTCAGGGTCTTTGCCGACACCTATCAAGCGGTTTCGGGGGCGGGAAGGGCGGGGCTAGACGCTCTCTCCCGTGAAAAGAGCGGCGGCGCTTTCGAGCCGGGGAACCCCTTCCCCTTTCCCATCTCGGGAAACCTCTTCCCCCTCATCGGAGATCCCGATGCCGATGATGGCGTCACCACCGAGGAGCGGAAGATGCTCGAGGAGTCGCGCAAGATCCTCGAACTTCCGGATCTGGAAGTTTCGGTCACATGCGTCAGGGTTCCTGTCGAACGCTGCCACGCGATTGCCGCCACCTTGCTCTTCGAGGATGAGGACCGGACCCGTCTCGAGGGGGCGCGCAGGTTGCTGGCAGCAGCGCCAGGGGTTTCGGTCGAGGATGAGCTCACTTCCCCTCCCACCCCTGGCCCCCTGGCAGGGACCCACGATGTGGCAGTGGGGCGGTTGAGGGCACCGCAGCCGGACGTTCTCCAGATGTGGGTGGTGGGAGACCAGATTCTCAAGGGTGCCGCGCTCAATGCCGTTCAGATCGCCGAGCGCTGGCGACAGCAGTGAACCGATGACCCGGCGATTCCGGCTGGTCGTGGCATACGACGGTACTGATTTTCACGGCTGGCAGGAGAGCGCAGGAGTACGCACCGTCGCAGGAGAGATTCGCCAGGCCCTCGTACCGGTCTCCAGGGGCGGCGAAATCGACCTCGAGGGAGCTTCGCGCACCGACACCGGAGTGCATGCTCTCGGCCAGGTCGTTTTGGTGAGTCTCGAAACCAACCTCGATGCCGATCCCCTAGCTCGCGCTCTGGCGGCGCGGACACCTCCGGACATCTCCATCGTCTCATGCTCGGAGGTTCTCGATGATTTTCATCCGAGGTTCGATGCGATAGGCAAGCGCTACCTCTACAGGATCTGGAAAGGGGAGCGGGCTCCGCTCTTCGAGGCGAGAAATTGCTGGTGGGTCAATGAGTCCCTCGATATCGAGGCGATGAATCAAGCTGCTAGCTTCCTTGTCGGTCGCCACTGCTTCGCAGCGTTTCGCAATCGTTCCAAGGATGAACCCCAGGACACCACGCGAACGCTCGCGGCTCTCGACGTCCGGGCGCGGGGCGACTGGGTCTGGGTTCAGTCCGTCGGCGATGGCTTCCTCTACAGGATGGTTCGCAACCTGGTCGGCACCCTGGTCGACGTCGGCAGGGGGGCGACCGGGGCGCAGGAGGTCAAGCGGATCCTGGCGTCGGGGGACCGTCGAGAAGGGGGCAGGGGGGCGCCTCCACAGGGGCTGTTCCTGATGGAGGTCGGCTATCCCCTCGGTCCGCCCCTGGAGGTTCGGGATCACCTCCCCCGTTTCTGACTCCAGTCTGTAAGTTATATAAATTTGGTGAGTTGTGATTGATCTCTGGCGCCAACTTGGTGCTCCAGAGATGGCGTGGTGTCCCCGGGTGTGTTACACCTTTCCCGATTCCTGGAGCGGGAACTCGGCCCCGTCGACCCCCTTCCTCTTCCTGGAGAGTGCCCCGGGATACCCCACCGTCGGGACCAGGCCACTGGAGGAATCGTTCGTCGATGAGAACGCGAACTCCGCGGGGGAGCGACACAAGAAACCGGAAACGGGAGCTGCCCGCCTGGGTGGCCAAGGAGCGGGAAGAAACGATGACCCTGGTGCCCGAATCAGAACGATCTCCCCGGATCGTCGCCTTTGGTGGTGGTACCGGGATGTCTTGCCTTCTGAGGGGCTTGAGGCGGCATTCCACCTCGATCACTGCGATCGTCACGGTGACCGACAACGGCGGGTCATCCGGTCGTCTCCGCAAGGAGTTCGACATGGTTCCCCCGGGGGATCTGCGCAACTGTCTGCTGGCCCTCGCCAGCTCCGAGCCACTGTGGCAACAGCTGCTCGGGTATCGTTTCGAGGAATCCGATCTCAAGGGCCACAACTTCGGCAACCTCCTCATCACGGCACTGACCAGGGTCACCGGCGGCTTCGACAAGGCGATTCGCGAGCTGCACCGCCTGCTCGGGGTCGAGGGCCAGGTGCTGCCAGCGACCGACCAGAAGGTGTCGCTGATCGCCCGCCATTCCGATGGCAGTTCATCGACGGGGGAGGTCGAGATCTCTGCTTCCGATCGACCGATCGAGAGGGTCGAGATGCGCCCCCGGGTCTCGAAAGCTGCTCCTGACATCGAGGAAGCCCTCGAACAGGCCGAGTTGATGGTCTTTGGTCCCGGAAGCCTCTTCACCAGCGTGATCCCGCCTCTTCTCATCGACGGGATCAGGGAACGGGTCATCGCCAACGGTTGCGAGAAGGTCTACGTGGCAAACGTCATGACTCAGCCTGGGGAAACGGGTGGGATGGACCTCCCAGCACACCTCGCCGCTCTCGAGAGGCACGTCGGGTCCGATGTGATCACCAGCGTTCTCGCCCACCGGGGAGGGATCCCCCAGGCGTTGCTCGACCTCTACCAGGGACAGGGAAGCAACCAGGTTCTCGGGTCTGATCAACTCACCAGTTCGGGTATGAGAGTGATCGAGGACAACCTCGTCGACCCGGAAGCATCGACGATACGTCACCACTCCGATCGTCTCGGAACGGTCCTGGTCGAGAGCTTGCTCGAGGTCGGCAGGCAGAAGAGATGAGCACCGGCTGCGCCGAGACGCTCACCATCACCCATCGCTCGGGGTTGCACGCCAGAGCCTCGACCGAGTTCGTCAGACTCTCCCAGAGATTCGAGTCCGCTGTCTTTCTCAGCAGGCCCGGGGGGGACACGGTCGATGGCAAATCGATCATCGCCATCCTCACCCTGGGCGCTCAACTTGGCGACGAGATCACCATCCGGGTCGAAGGTGCTGATCAGGGCGAGGCTCTCGACGCACTCGTCGATCTCGTGAAGTCCGATTTTCACGGAGCCTGATCGCTCCGAGCAGCTGGAGTACCGATGGAACTGAAGAAGGGGATCCCGGTCAGTCCGGGGATTGTGATCCGGGAGGCGTTTGCCCTCGATACCGAGGACTTGCGCATCCCCCAGCGCTTCATCGAGAAGTCGCAGGTCGAGGATGAGGTCGAGCGCTACGAGCAGGCGGTAGTCCTTGCGCAGAAGAGCCTCGATAAGGATATCGAGAGCCTCGGGACGAAGATCAAGATCCATACCCAGATCCTGGAGATCCACAGGGATCTCGTCGCCGACCCGGTGCTGAGAAAAGAGATCATTGCAGCGATTCGCGACAAGCATTACACGGCGGAGCATGCCGTCTCGAGGGTACTGAACCGTTACATCAAAAAATTCGCGGCGATGGATTCGCCGATCATCGCCGAGAGAGTCCACGATCTCTTTGACATCGAGAAACTGATTCTGAGCACCCTGCTCGGCAAGAAGATCGAGACTCTCAATACTCTCGAGCGAGAAGTCGTCGTCATCGCCCACAACCTGACTCCGGCGCAGACCGCGAAGCTCGATCCCCGCTGGGTCCATGGCTTTGCGACCGACGTCGGCGGCAAGACCTCCCACACCGCCATCATGGCGCGGGCCCTCGGAATCCCCGCGGTGGTCGGCCTCGATGACATCTCGACCACCGTCGTCGGGGGAGACCTGGTGATCATCGACGGATTCCGCGGGATCGTCCTCATCAATCCTGATGAGCGCACCGTCAAGGAATACCAATCGAAGGTGGAGGAGACCGCCAGGGTCACGCGCAGGCTGCGGAAGCAGGCGTCGTTGCCCGCGGAGACGATCGATGGGCATGCACTTCAGGTTCATGCCAACATCGAACTTCCCCAGGAGGTTCACAGTGCCGTCGAACTGGGTGCGGAAGGGATAGGGCTTTTCAGGACCGAGTTCATCCACCTCCAGACACCGAGGAACAACGAGGAAGTTCACTTCCAGCACTACAGAAACGTCCTGAGAGAACTGGGAAACAGGCCACTGACTCTGCGGACTCTGGATCTCGGTGGAGACAAGGACGATGGCCTCGGGTTGGTGGAAGAGAACCCGTTCCTCGGCTGCCGATCGATCCGGTGGTGCCTCGAGCACCCCGATGTGTTTCGTGCACAACTTCGCGCGATCTATCGCGTCAGTGCACTCGGTCAGATACGAGTGATGTTGCCGATGATCAGTTCAATTCCGGAACTTGACCGAACTCTGATGCTCATCGAAGAGGTGAAGGAAGAACTTCGTGAGGAGAATATTCCCTTCGATGACGACGTCCCCGTCGGGGTCATGATCGAGGTCCCTTCTCTGGCTGTCATCGCCGACCTGGTTGCTCCGAGGGTCAGTTTCTTCAGCGTCGGTACCAATGACCTGGTGCAGTACACACTTGCAGTCGATCGGGGCAACGAACGTGTTGCTGAACTCTATGACCCGGTCCACCCGGCGATACTCCGTCTGCTCGTCAGGGTCCTCGAAGTTGGGGACGAACACGGCATTCGTGTCTCTGTATGTGGCGAGATGGCATCGGAGCCGATCTATCTGCCGCTGCTGATCGGACTCGGTCTGCGCGAACTGAGCGTGAGCCCCCAGCTGATCCCCGAGGTGAAGCAGGTGATCCGGCTGGTGAGGGACTTCGATGTCCAGGAACTGGCGCATCGATGCCTCGATATGAGTGACGGATTCGCCATCACCCGGGAACTCCGTCGTTGGGCCCATGACCACCTTCCCGACCTCCCAAGGCGCTGGTAGAGGCATTTACCCCTGCGCTGCTTGTTGCCCGATTTGACGGTTTCCGCACCTTCCCCCTATACTTTCCGGGACCTATTCGATGGCGGGTCCCCGCCAGTGGTGCTGACCGGTTCCCGGTCCACGTCCCCTGGTTGACAGATTGAATTAACAGGGACAGGGCTCCTGCGTGGTCCTGTCGGCCAACCGCGACCGTAGAGGTTCAACCTCGAGGTCATCATGAAGGTGAGAAATATGTTCAGCAGGAAGAAATCGGTCGTCGGTCTCGACATCGGAACAAACGAGATCAAGGCGGTCGAACTCACCGATACGGGTGAGGGAGTCCAGGTCACGGGCTTCGGGTGGGGGAGGATTCCTTCTCCGGAGCAAGTCAGCGAAACGATCCGCACCGTTCTCCACGAAGCGGGGATCAGTGGCAAACGGGTCGTGACTTCGGTATCGGGCCGCTCCGTCATCGTTCGCTACATCAACATGCCCGACATGACGAATGAAGAGTTGAAGGCAGCTCTTCGTTTCGAGGCGGACAAGTACATTCCTTTCGAGGTCGATGAGGTCGACATCGATGGACAGAGCCTTCAAGAAACCGACTCCACCAGCGAGGGAGAGTCGGAGATGAAGGTACTGATGGTCGCGGCCAAGAAGGATCTGATCCAGGAACATGTCAGCCAGGTCCAGGACCTCGGTTTGACCCCGGTGGTCGTGGACGTCGATTGCTTCGCTCTCGGGAACGCTTACGCACTGCGTCAGATGAACAGTTCCAGGCTCGAGGATGAAGAGACGGTCGTGGCACTCGTCGATGTGGGCGCTACCAAGACAAACATCCACGTTCTGCGCGGAACCACTTCCTGTTTCTCCCGTGAGATCTACGTCGGAGGAAACGATTTCACCGACTCTCTCTCCCGCCACCAGCATATGGACGACTACGAAGCAGAGGAGTTGAAACGCTCACCTGACGGTCACGAGACGATGATCACGGAGGCGGTCCAGCCGGTTCTGGAGGACCTTGCCAGCGAGATCCTTCTCTCCTTCGATTACTTCGAGAACCAGTTCGATCAACAGGTCGCCGAGGTATTCATCTCTGGCGGAGCCAGCAGAACCCTCGGATTGAAAGAGACCTTCGAGCGCGTCTTCGGGCGCGAAGTTCGGGACTGGGACCCTCTGGAGAACATTCCGGTAAAGGCTGACTGTGTCGATGTCGAGGCGATCCGCGAGCACGCTTGCCAGTTGCCGATCGCCGTGGGACTCAGCTCGCGACTGCTCGACAGCGCCTGATCGAAAACGGAAACAATAGAGAAAGGCTGGAAGCGAAGTGATCAGGATTAACCTGCTGCCACTGGAACTGCAGAAGGCGGCACGCACACCTCGGATGGTCTTTTACACCCTTGCAGTCTCGACTGCCGTGGTAACCGTTGCTGGAGTTGGATTGCTCTGGATGTGGATTACTGCCGGGAACATGGAAGCGTTGGCCATGGAGAGACAAGCTCACCTGGCGACGCTTCAGCAAGAGGCGGCGGAAGTCGATCGAATCAACGAGGACATCGCATTTTACAAGCAACGTGAAGATGCGATTTTGAAGATCAAAACGCGTCGGATTCTCTGGGCGCCGAAGTTGGATCAACTGGTATTTCTCACTCCAGAAGAGATCTGGATCACAGGGTTGGAGATGAGAACGCTCGATCCTGGCGAGTATCAGTGGGACACCCGCGGTGGTGGGGTTCAGACGGGTGGTCGCCTGACCCTCGACTGTATCTCCAACGGGACCGATCCCTCCTCCTTCACCCGATTCAGAGCTGCACTGGCAGAGGACACTCGCTTTTACCGCGATCTCGTCGATGTCAGTTCCTTGCCAGACAACTTTTTTGGGGAGTTCATTGGATTCACCGATCATGCATGGAGCGTGATCGAGGGGGCGGGTGAGGTCGGGGACCTCCTGCGTTCGCGCATCGAGATCGACCTCAAGCCGCTCCATGACCCACCCGCACCTCCTCCTCCTGCAAAGAAAAAAGAAGAGAAGAAGGGCTAGACGATGAAACTAAACGAGAACAAGCAACTTGTCCTTGTTGTCGGTGCATTTGCACTGCTCTTCGCCGGTGAGATTGCGCTCGGGTGGATGGTCAGCAGCGACAGGGCCTCGTGGAAGCAGGAGATCGACAGGATCGACGCGGATCAGGCATTTGCTGAGACAAAAATCGCACAGGTCCCTCACCTTCGCGAGCGTGCCCGGGAACTCTCCGGAATCGTGCGCGATTACACCGCCATACTTCCGAGCCCCGACGAGGTGCGCCAGGACGCGTTCCTCGATGACATCACCGCCCTCAGCCAGGAGGCAGGGTTGCTGATCGATAGCGCGGGCCCGGTTGTGGTCAAGGAACTGGCGGTGGGGCGGAATCCCAGGGCTGGCAGTGCCTCCACAGTCAACTCCGCCGATCGTTTCCACAGGCACAAGTACCGTTTCACGATGCGTGGTTCTTTTCACGATCTGCATCGATTCATCAACCGTGTCGAAAATCACAAGAGGTTTCTCCAGATCGACAGCATCTCGATCCAGTCGGTCGAGGATGAGGATCCGGCCAGTTGGCAAGGTGAGATCGACTGGGCTGCCGCTCCCTCCGAGGTGAGATCCCTCTCCCTCGAAATCTCCACGTACACCTACGAGGAGAAAGACCTGAACCCGGAGGGCAGCTAGAATGAAGAATTCAACCTTCTACACCCTGATCGCTTTGTTCGTTGGTGTCGCCGTTCTCCTCTCCTCATCTGGAATCGGTGAGAACCCGGAAACCCCCTCTGACACGGCAGTCCCTGTTGCCGGTACGACGGCAGTCGAAACATCCACCGCCGACGAGGGCGTGGTCATCGAACTTCCTGACCAGCCCTTCGATCTCGCCATTGAAGTGCCTGATCAGGAGGCCTTCGAATCTGCACAAGCTGTGCTGGTCTTCGAGGAAGGATCGCAATATCAAATTCCCGCCTACGAACTCTTTCCCAACCAGAACTTCGACCCCAACTGCTACCCGATCCTCCCCGACGGTTTTCTACTGCATCTCCCGATGACAGAAATCGCTGATGCTCCGGTCGAGATCTTCTGGGGGACACCGGGGGGTGTTCTGACCGAGGTACCGGTGGAAGCCATCCTCGAGGAGGCATCCGATTGGACCTTCGAGGCGCCCGCGGAGACCTCCATCGAGGAGTCCAGCGAGCTGGTGTTCGACCTGCCCGCGGAGACCTCCATCGAGGAGTCCAGCGAGCTGGTGTTCGACCCGCCCGCGGAGACCCTCATCGAGGAGTCCAGCGAGGGGGTGTTCGACCTGCCCGAGGGGACCTCCATCGAGGAGTCCAGCGAGCTGGTGTTCGACCTGCCCGCGGAGACTCTCATCGCGGAGTCCAGCGAACTGGTGTTCGACCTGCCCGCGGAGACCTCCATCGAGGAGTCCAGCGAGCTGGTGTTCGACCTGCCCGCGGAGACCCCCATCGAGGAGTCCAGCGACCTGGTGTTCGACCTGCCCGCGGAAACCCTCATCGAGGAGTCCAGCGAGCTGGTGTTCGACCTGCCGGTCGAGATCCTCGTCGAGGATGGGACCGGGATCGCCTTCGAGACGCCGCTGGATGATCCCCTCCTGGTGGCCACCAGCCCGCCGCTGGTCATCACCGACGCTGACCCCTCCCTGGTGAATGCCGGTGAAGCCGAGGGGCAAGAGGGATTCGACAGTTCCAATGTTGCTTTCGCCGAAGCTCCTACCGTGGTTTTTCCCCTGACCTTGGGTGGCGAGGGCGGGGCCACCGACCTCCCCATTCTCTGGCAACCGCCGATCCCTTCCAGTTCGGCAGTGGTGGGGGATAGCGAGATTCCCGCGGTCACCGTCATCGGACCCATCGTTACCGGTGAGGGTGCCGACAGCACCGATCCCGCTGGCGATGATCCGGTGACTGGTGGAGTTGCTGACGACGAGGAGAGACAGGCGCAGGACCTGCGCGAGGTCGAGCGCCGCATCGGCGAGTTGCGTCGATTCGTGCGCGAGGACATCCAGCGCCAGCGCTGGTCCCGGGTTCTCGGTAGGCTGAAGGAACTGGTCGCCCTGCGCCCATACAATGCCGACTACCATCTGACACTGGGGCTCGTCTACCGGCGCCTTGCCGCTGAGGCTCTCGAAGACCTTGGTAGCGAACTGAAAAGTGAAGGTAAGACGGACGCGGTGATCCTCGCCGCCCAGCGCGACCTTGCAAGGAATCTCCTCGAGTTCACAGGAGCTCAGAGGAAATTCCAGGAGTACGAGGATTTCGGCGGTAACGAGGCGATCTCGTCGTTGCTGCTGGCCGATGTCCTGGCGGTGCGAGGTGTGAGGGAGGAAGTCTTCACTCTCCTCGACAGGGCCGCCAGCCTCGGGATCAACATCGCCCGGGCTTCACGGCAATTCCCATCCCTGGAGAGTTACACCCATGACACTCGCTTCGTTCGTGCGGCTCTCAAACTCGAGCACTACGAGATCCAGCACGAGGGCCTTCGCGATCCGTTCACCAGCAGTTTCAACCGTCTTTCCCGCCCCGGTACGCCCGGGGACCCGGTCCCTGGCGGCTGGAATGTGGAACGTCAGCAGAAGGTTCTTGGCGAAGCGCGCCAGGCGGTCAAGAGAATCGAGTATGCGCTGCGCATCAACGACGAGGAGAAGGCGAAGGAGTTCTATGTGCAACTGAGAAGCCTGGGGGGCCACCTCTCGCGCTTCACCGAACCGGAACTGGCCGCGGAATTCCGGGCGATTCTCGACAGGATCGACGAGATCGAGAAGGGGATAGACGAGATCCGCCTCAGTTATCTCTACGGACTCGCCTACAAGGGAACCCAGGAGATGGAACGTGCTTTCCTCGAGCAGGACTTCCAGCGTCTGGATGAACTTCACGGAGAGGTCGAGCGTCTGGCGCTCGACCTGGAGGTCGTCGATAACGACTACATCCTTGTCGCCCAGAAAATACGCGAGTTCAGCGATCGCCTCCTGGAGCGGTCGGAAATCGTGCGGGAATTTCGGGCACGGAACATCAGGATCCAGGGGATCATCGTTTCTACCGATGGCTCCCAGGCGATCATCGAAAACCGTTGGCTCGAAGAGGGATTCAGCTTCGATGGGGTCAAGGTCGCCAAGATCGAGCCCACTCGAGTCATCTTCCTCTACCGCGGCGAACTGATTCCTCAGATGTTTCGTCGCTACTGAGAGGAGAAGGAAGGAAGGCTGGGTGTGAGCCCAGGGCGTTCACCCGGCCTCCCGATCAGTTGATGGTTCGCATTTGTGGCGAGGTATTGTCCAAGGTTCACCTCGCTTGTACCGATAACGAAATACCCACTGCTGTAGCCTCTCGGACCAGCGGCTGGCAAGTGGAATCCACCGTACCCACGGGAGGTCTGAGAATGACCCTGAAATCCGGCCCCGACACACAGCGGGCCTTTCTTCCTTTACTGTCGCTACTCCTCGTTCTCCTCGCCGGATTGCCGCTGATGGCGCAGGACGGAATCAGAGAGGGACGTCCGCGCAGCATCCGGACTCTCGACTACATCACCGTCGATGTCAGGGACAAGGATCTGACAGAGGTTCTCTCCGAGATCGGCCTGCAGGTCGATGTCAACATTGTCGTCGACCCCAATGTCGACGAGAAGGTGACGCTAATTCTGGATTCGGTCAACTGGCGCAAGGCTCTCGACGTGATCGCGCGCCACACCAGTTGCACCATCGTCCACGAGAGTGACCGCCTGATCCGCTTCACCCAGCCCCCTTCGATCAACATCGAGTTTCAGGATGCGGACATCAAGGTAGTGCTCGACCTGCTGGCCAAGCAGAGCGGCGCCAATATCATCATCGCCGAAGACATCCAGGGAAAGGTCTCCCTGACCCTGCGCAATGTTCCCTGGCGCGAGGCTCTCGACACCATCGTCAAGACCGCCGGATTCGTCACCGTCGAGGATGCTCACGGCATTTCCAGGATCATCCGCGTGGTGCGCCCGGAGACGCTCAAGAAGCAACTCGAGACGAGAATCATCGCGCTGCGTTACATTCGCCCGCCGGAGCCGTATGTCGCCATCATCTCCGACATCGATAAGCAAGCGGGTGCCATCAGCACCGACAAGGGCGAGGTCGAGTTCACCCTGCTCACCGCCCTGCGCAAGGCGCTCAGCGAGGATGGCGAGATGGATTTTGACGTAAAGACGAACTCCCTCATCGTCAAGGACGTTGTTCCGAGACTCGATGAGATCCAGGCCATCATCGACCAGGTCGACGTTGAGCCGGCGCTTGTTCAGGTCGAGGTCAAGTTCATCTCGACGACCAGCGATGACATCCTCGAAGCGGGACTGAAGTTCGACGACCCCAACACCCCCGGGCGTGACGGACTGCGTCTGGGAGCCTTCGGTACTCCTGCGCAGGGACCGGTCAGCCTCGATAACACCAACTCGAGCCTGGTCAACAACGGTGGCACCTGGCCCTTTGACATCGGCAACTGGGAATCGCTCGGGACTCCCTTCCAGGCCCTCGGGGTACTCGATTTCACCCAGACCCGGCTACTTCTCTCGCTGGTCCAGGATGATGAGAACTCGAAGATCATCCAGCAACCGTTCCTGACGACGATGGACAACTACCCCTCGACGATATTCGTCGGAGAGGAAGTTCCGTTCGCGGTTCAGAAGGTCCAGCAGGATCAGAACGGCAACGTCACCGTGTCGATCGACGAGAATGATCGCTCCCCCGTAAACATCGGGTTCACTCTTTACATCTCGCCGCACGTGATCCCTGGCACCGATACCATCTACATGAACGTGATCCCGAAGGTCAGCACCCTCGTCGGCAACACCTCGGAGATTCAGGGTTTCGATCGTTTCCGGTTTTCTGACCCGGGTGGCGCTGCCTCGACCTTCATCGACCTGCCCCGTGAGAGTTCGCAGACGGTCGTGACCTACCTGCGTGTCGAGAGCGGTCACACGGCAGTGATCGGCGGGTTGCACACGGAGCGCCACATCGAGATCGAGAGCAAGATCCCCCTTCTCGGAGACATCCCCGGCCTTGGCTACCTCTTCAAGTGGCGCAAGGTTCAGAAAGATGTCGAGCATCTCCTGATCCTGGTCACCCCGAAGGTGATCAAGAGCAGCGACGTCTCCGACGAGATCTACGAGCGTGCCCTCAAGGAGGCGCAGCGCCACGATTACTTCCATACCAAATATGGCGACCAAACCTCGTTGATGGGCCTTCCCTGCGCGGGGGAGAAGTAATTCCCCCATCCGCCGGCTCGACGGCGGGTTGATCCTGGCGGTTCAGGTTCTTCCGTTTCTGCGATCAGGGCCCTTCCGACTCGGTTCGGAGGGGCCCTGTTTGCATCCTTGCGAGTCCGGTGGACTTGAGTTCGGGGTGGAGTACACTTCCTGCCTTCGACGGTGACCACCGTCGAATCTTTCAAGTCCAGGGTTTTCCGGGGGTTGCCGTGAAGAGCTTGCTGGTTAACGTGATCGCCGAGGAGGAAGTTCGGGTTGCCGTCGTCGACGATGGCGAGTTGGTCGAGTACCACCTCGAGGAGGTCGACGGACGCAGTCTCCTGGGCAACATCTACCTCGGGCGCGTCGTCAACATCGAAGCCTCGATTCAGTCCGCCTTCGTCGACCTGGGCGAGTCGAGGGCGGCGTTTATGCACGTCTCCGATCTTCACCCCGCTTATGACCGGGCGCCTGAAGTCCCCATCGACCGACTGGGGGAGACGCCGGGGCCGGAGACGGGGCGAGCTCCGATCCAGGATCAGCTGCGTCGCGGCCAGCCGTTGCTGGTGCAGGTGACCAAGGAGCAGATCGGCTCGAAAGGTCCCACCGTCACCACCTTCATCGGTCTTCCCGGGAGGTTCCTGGTGCTGATGGCGGGGATGGAGGAGCCGGGAGTCTCGAAGAGGGTGTCCGGGGCGCAGGAGAGGGAGGATCTGCGCAAGGCCGCTGAGAGCCTCCAGCCTCCCGACAATGCCGGAATCATCGTTCGCACTGCCGCCCGAGGGGTGGCTCTGGAGGAGTTTCAGAGGGATCTGGAGGCCCTCAAGAGGGTGTGGGAGGAGATCTGCGACGAGGCGACTGCTGTCGCCGCTCCCCGGCTGCTCTACCAGGAGGGCGATCTGGTCGAGCGCTCCCTCAGAGACCTCTTCGGGCCCGATATCGACGAGGTGGTCGTCGATGACGCCGGTATGGAGGAGCGAGTGCGAGGTCTGCTCGGAGACCGCCAGGATGAAGGCTCGGGCCGGGTCCGGTCCCACGAGGGAAAACTGAGCATCTTTCGCAGGTTCGGCGTTGAATCCGAAATCGACAATATCTACGATCGGAAGGTCGCTCTGCCCAGCGGAGGCTCGCTGGTGATCGAAGAGACGGAAGCTCTGGTCGCCATCGATGTCAACTCCGGCAGCAGCCGTGAAGAAACGAATCTCGAGCAGACCGCTCTGGGTACCAACCTCGAGGCTGCGACGGAGATCGCCCGGCAGTTGCGACTGCGTGACATCGGCGGCGTTGTCGTCTGTGATTTCATCGACATGGTGGATGGACAGAACCGTTGCCAGTTGGAGGAGGCCTTCGTCGCCAGGCTAGGCCTCGACCGGGCGAAGGCCTGGGTCAGCAAGCTCTCCCGCTTCGGGATCATCGAGTTGACCCGGCAGCGACTGAGGCCTTCCAAGGATCGCCTCGGTCGGGAAACCTGTCCGCTGTGCAGCGGTCGAGGAACGGTTCGCAGCCCGAGGAGCGTTGCGACGGCAATCTTCCGTCAGCTTCGCAGGGACCTGGGGGAATGTGAGAAGGAAGAGGTGCTGGTCACCGTTGCTGACGAGGTCCTGGAGGTCCTCGTCAACCGTAGACGCGACGACCTGACCGCCCTCGAGCAGAAACACGGCGTTCGGATCGAGGTCCGAACCGGATACCGCCGGGGACCCGAGAGGTATCTGATCCAGTACCGCTGAATCGTGACGCCCGGATGGTGCGTCGGGAAGAGGTCAGAATGTACGCGATCATTCGCGATGGTGGGCGCCAGTACCGGATCGCCGAAGGGGAGACCCTCTTCGTCGATCGCCGTGAAGCCGAACCTGGCTCCCAGATCCAGTTCGGCGAGGTGCTCTCGATCGAGTCGGAAGGGGAGGAGTTTGTCGTTGGGCAGCCGCTCGTCGAAGGAGCTTCGGTCACCGCCGAGGTTGTCGGTGAGGTAAAGGGGCCAAAGATCATCTCCAACCGTTTCCGCAGGAGGAAGGGCTCCCGTACCCGTGCGGGGCATCGTCAGAATTACACTCAGGTCCGGATCGAGAAAATTAACCGCTGAAGAACGTCGCAGTCGCTACTGCGAGCGATGGGAGGGCAGGATGGCCCATAAGAAGGGGCAGGGAGCCTCGCGAAACGGTCGCGACTCCAACGCCCAGAACAGGGGAGTCAAGAAATACGGCGGTGAGGTCGTTCTGGCCGGGAACATCCTCGTGCGTCAGTGCGGGACGAAGTTTCACCCCGGTCGCAACGTCGGTCTCGGCAGGGATTACACCCTCTTCGCCCTGACCGACGGCACCGTTCGCTTCGGAACTGGCCGCAAGGTGCACGTCGAAGCGCAGGAGTAATTGCAACGCTCCAGCAGGAGCGAGCGTCTAGGCGATGATCATTCTGCGGGAGGGGTCGATTCCCCTCCCGTTTTCCATGATGCCAGTGCCATGATTTCTGATCCTGAACAAGGAGTGGGAATCTGTTTCCGACGAGGGATGGCCCGATGGGGATGCGTTTTATCGACGAGATCCGAATCCGCGTTCTCAGCGGCAAGGGCGGCGAAGGCTGCGTCTCCTTCCGCCGAGAAAAATATGTCCCTCGTGGCGGTCCCGACGGCGGTGATGGGGGGAGTGGCGGCAGCGTCATCCTGAAAGCGGATTCCCAGGTCTCGACCTTCATCGATTACACCAAAAATGCCCTTTACGATGCTGCCAAGGGGCAGGCGGGATCGGGCAGGAACAGGACGGGGGCAAATGCCTCGGACCTCCTACTGCGTGTGCCGGTCGGTACCGTTGTCCGCGACAGCAAGGATGGATCCCTGGTCGCTGACCTGACGGAAGATGGCGTCTGTTGCGTGGTTGCAGAAGGGGGAGGTGGCGGGCGCGGGAACAAGAGCTTTGCCACTTCCACGAACCAGGCACCGCGGGAACGCACTTCCGGCGCTGACGGAATCGAGCGCGGACTCGATTTCGAGTTGAAGGTGATCGCAGATGTCGGTCTCCTCGGGCTTCCCAACGCCGGGAAATCGACATTCCTGTCGCGCGTCTCCGCTGCCCATCCTCGTATCGCCGACTACCCCTTCACCACCCTGCAACCTCAGCTGGGTATCGTCGATCTCGATGGCGAGCGGAGAATGGTCATCGCCGATATCCCCGGTCTCATCGAGGGGGCTCACCAGGGAGTCGGGCTCGGCCTCGAGTTCCTGCGCCACCTGGAACGAACCCGGGTTCTTCTGCACCTCCTCGATCCATTCGAGAGAGACATCGACCAGCTGGTGGAGGACCACGGAGTGGTCCGCAACGAGATCGCACGCTACTCCCATCAGTTTCTTGAGCGCCCCATCCTGACCGTCGTCAACAAGAGCGACCTGCTTGCCCCCGAGGCTGGAGAGACTCTCCGGAGAGAACTGCAGGAGAGGATCGAAGAACGGGTCTATCTGATCTCTGCGGTCGCCGGGACGGGCCTCAGGGATCTTCTGGAAGCGCTCTGGGAGCGTCTCCAGCCCCGTGGTGATTAACCCTCCGACACCCCTCTTCTGGCCGATGTGCCGCGATCGCTCCTGCGGGATATACTCATCAGGACGGAGTGCGCCCGCCACGGCACCTCCTGTCCAGCCCCGCACCCGGGCGGGGGCCGGCGCCGATTTCCGGTTCCGGAACCAGACACGGCTGAACGTCACAGCCACTTCGGCGGGAGCACCGATGGAATTTCATGAAATGTTGCGAAAGATGGTGGTCGAGAAGGCCTCCGACCTCTTCATCAAGGTCGGAAGTCCTCCTTCCCTGCGCGTCGATGGAGTGATTCACTTCCTCGATACCGAGGAGGTCGCACCTCACGACGCCCAGGAGATCTTTGAGATCATCGAAGATTCTCGTCCCGAGCCACTGCCGACCTCGCTCGACATCGACACATCTTATGAATTGCCCGGGATCGGTCGTTTCCGGGTGAACATCCTCCACCAGCGCGGGCAGATGGGCTTCGTCTTCCGCCATGTCATCTCCCAGGTCCCCTCATTCGAGGAACTGAGCCTTCCCGCGGAGATACTGACGCGCCTCGCCGTGCAGAAGCGTGGCCTCGTCCTGGTCACCGGCAACACCGGATCTGGAAAGTCGACGACACTGGCCTCAATGGTCCATCACGTCAACGAGAACTACAATCGTCACGTTCTGACGGTCGAAGATCCCATCGAGTACACCTTCCGGGACCGAAAATCGATCATCGATCAGCGGGAGATCGGCATCGATACCGCCAGTTTCCCGATCGCACTCCGCCATGCATTACGTCAGAGTCCGGACGTGATTCTCATCGGAGAGATGCGCGATCGCGAGACGATGGAGGCCGCGATCTCGGCTGCTGAAACCGGGCACCTCGTTCTCTCGACACTGCACACCATCAACGCCACCCAGACGATCGAGCGGATCATCAATTTCTTCCCTCCGCATCAGCACGACCTGATCCGACTCCAGCTTTCCCTGGTCCTCAGCGGGGTCGTCTGCCAGCGCCTCGTTCCCCTCAAAGAGGGTGGGGGGAGGATTCCTGCCCTCGAACTGATGATCAACAGCCCGACGATCCGGGAGTTGCTTCGTGAGGGTAGGACCCACGAACTGTACTCGGCGGTCAAGGATGGCGAGTACTTCGGTTCGGTCTCCTTCAATCAGTCGCTGCGGAAGCTCTATCAGGCTGACAGGATCAGCCTGGAGGCTGCGGTGGCGAACTCCGATTACCCCGATGAACTGCAACTGGAACTGCGTGGGGTCTACAAGGGCACCGCAGTCGGCGACTTCGACTTCGATTACTAGAGGATTTCGCGAAACGAGAAGAAACCAGGGCGCACCACTCGAGCTGAGGGGTGCGCCCTTTTCCAATATCGGCTGTCGTCTGACCTTCTCACAGTTATCCTGTGTTCTCGAGGAGGAGCGTTGGAAACCCTAGCCATCGACATCGGTAACACCCGCGCCAGTTGGGCCTGTTTCAAGGGCTCCGCCATCACCTCGAGGGGACAGCTCGAGAGCTTCGATGGCATCGGAAGTGTCGATCTCTCATGGGGGGACATCGAGACCATCGGAATCGGTTCCGTCGATCCGGACGCCTGTCGGCGTCTGCTGGCGGTTCTCGAATCGGTGACGGGGATTGTGCCCATCCAGATGACCAATGGAGCTGAAGTTCCGATCCCCATCCTCCTCCCCGATCCGGCTTCGGTGGGGACCGACCGCGCCCTCAATGCCCTCGCCTGGTCGAGGCGAGAGCCGGGAAGAGGGGCGGTGATTCTCGATGCAGGAACCGCCCTCACCGTCGATGCCGTCTCCAATGCGGGAGAATTTCTCGGCGGCTGGATCGCTCCCGGTCTCGACCTTTCGGCGAGGGCCCTCGCCACTGGCACCGCCCTCCTGCCGACGGCGGAAAGAAGCGTCGCTGAAGGACCGTGGGGAACCGACACCAGTAGCGCCACCTCCGGTGGGATTGCGATCCTGCTCGCAGGCGGCGCACGGGCGCTGCGAGACCGTGTTCTCGGCGGTCTCGACGCTGACGTGGCGACGGTGGTGACCGGTGGCGATGGTGACAGGATTTCCTCGTTGCTGGGGCCCGAGGTGCTGCATCTACCTCACCTCACCCTCGAGGGGATCGCTCTGGGCGCTCATGAGAGGCAGGGTGG
Source organism: Planctomycetota bacterium (assembly GCA_015664425.1). Classification (GTDB taxonomy): domain Bacteria; phylum Planctomycetota; class UBA8108; order UBA1146; family UBA1146; genus DTRS01. Next base: position 3,168 of record DQQH01000025.1, on the reverse strand, counting down.
CGTTGGCGATTGAGGTGCGTCGGGTCAGCGCAGACGGCCGCGGGGCCCTTCATGCCCTCTTGCTGAGGGGAGAAGGCGCCGGCAGACTTCTCTCTCGCGCCTTCTCCCCTCGTGTCGGCAGGCCCCACCTGGCAACCCATGGCGACCTGCTCGGTCCACAAGGGGAGCCGATCGACGACGGCCTTCTTCTGCGACTGGAGGGTTCCCCCGAGACTTATCTGGTGACGCTCCATGGCAATCCCCACGTTGCAGATGCGCTGATCGAATGGTGGGTGAGCCTCGGTGCCACGGCGTCGGAAGATCTCCTGCCGCCGTGGGGGGATGGCGACCCCATCTTTCGCGATGCACTCTCCTCGCTTCCCCGGGCACCGGGCTCCCGAGCGGCAGCGTTTCTCCTCGAGCAGGGGAGTGCTGGCTTCGCCCGGTGGCTGCGATCGACCGCCGGGAGGGTTCCTTCCCAGGAGGAGATCGGGGATCTGCTCGAACTCGCCCCGGTCGGAGAGGCGGTCCTTGTGGCAGCCCGGGTCGCCCTGGCGGGAGTCCCAAACAGTGGAAAGAGTACCCTTCTCAACCGCCTTGTCGGGGAGGAGCGAGTGGTCACCTCACCTCTTCCTGGAACCACCAGAGATCTCATCGAAGAGACGATTCTGTGTGGTGGATTTCCCGTGACACTGATCGATGGCGCCGGACTCAGGGAGGAGGGCACCGATCTCGAACTCAGAGGGATGGAACGGATGGGCGCTGCCATCGCTTCTGCCGATCTCGTCCTCCACCTCCTGCCACCCTGGGTGGAGGGCCCCTCCCTTCTCGAAGGGGACCTTCCGCCACTTCTCAAGATCGGGTCGCGTTGCGACGAGGATCGGTCCAGAATGTGCCCCGGGCAGTTGCCCGTCTCGGGAATCACCGGCGAGGGTCTCGATGAGTTGCGCTCGGAGATCCCGCGGCGCCTGTACGGCTGTTCGACGATCCCCAGAGGTATCCCGGTCCCCTTCCTGGCGAGGCACCGGCGGGTGCTGGAGAGTGCCTGGCAACTGGCGAGTGGGGGGTCGGACCCGAGCCCGGTTCTGGCAGCGCTGAGAGAGGACTTGTGAGTTGATGGAAGGTTTCGAGGTGACCGGCGAGAAGGAACGCGACCTGATCAGTCTCGACTCTCTCAGTCGAGGTGAGATGTCAGAAATCGTCGACCGAGCGGGTGAACACCGCCGCGCGGCCCCTTCTCGAGCCCCGGGAAGTGCCCTATCGGGACTGGTCGGGCAGCTTTTTCTCGAACCGAGCACTCGTACCCGCGTCTCCTTTTTCAGCGCTGCTCGCAGGCTCTCCCTCGATGTTGTCGACATCGACAGAGCTAACTCCAGTTTTACCAAGGGTGAGAGCCTCATCGATGGTGCCCGAACCCTCGTCGCCCAGGGAATCGCAGTACTGGTCCTTCGTCAGCGGGAAGAAGGGATGACGGCTCGAGTTTCCGCCGCCGTCGACGTGCCGGTGATCAACGCCGGAGAGGGACGCTCCTCCCATCCGACCCAGGGGCTTCTCGATCTGATGACTCTCCTCGATGAGTGGGGCGACCTGACCGGCAAACGGATTGGAATCGTCGGGGACATCGTCCACAGTCGAGTGGCGCGCTCCGACATCGCCGCCTTCACAGCCTTTGGAGCGGAGATGGTGCTGATCGGTCCTGAAAACCTGCTTCCCTCGCAACAGGAGTTTCCCGGCGTGAGTCTCGTGGGCGGTTTCGACGAGGTCCTTCCGACCCTCGATGCGGTGGTGATGCTGCGGGTCCAGCACGAACGGCTGGGGGATGGAGAGTGCCCCGATCTCGATGAATATGTCGCCGCTTATCGCCTCGACTCGAAACGGCTGAAGGCTGCTGGAACGGATCTGCTGGTGCTCCACCCCGGCCCGATGAACCGGGGAATCGAAATCACCGATGAGGTCGCCGATGGGGAACATTCGCGGGTACTCGCCCAGGTTGCCAACGGCGTACACCTGCGGATGGCCATCCTGGAGCGGGCTCTGACAGAGCCAGCGTGAGAAGCCGGCGCCTCGGGCTGCTCGGTCGGGCCATCCCGTGGCTGGCGATCGGGGCGGTCAGCTGGGTCTCTTCGATTCCTGCCGCCAGCCTTCCCGATCTCTCGAGAATTCCTGGCGGTGACAAGTGGCTCCACGGCGCCGTGTTCTTCCTCCTCATCCTCTCGTTCAGAGGCTGGCGTGGCCCCGGAAGGGAACTTTCCGAGTGGCTCCTGCCGGCGGTTTTTATCCTTCTCGCCTTCGCTGTTGCCGATGAACTGCACCAATCGAGGGTCCCTGGGAGAGTTGCCGATCTTGCCGATGGCCTCGCGGATGCCGGAGGAATCGCCCTTGGAGCCCTACTGGTGTGGCTCAATGGCCGTTCCAGAATTCGGTGAATAAAGCCCTCAGGGGTGCGTAGGGCAGGAGACAAGGTGCAGGCGACGCGGTCGCGGTCGTGCTATCCTCAAGTTGACCTGCACAAGAGGGGAGAAACAAGTTGTCGAACATCGCTCCCGGAAAAGGGCTCCCTTGGGCCCTTGCGGCTCTTGGATTCGGTTTGCTCCTCTTCTCCTGTGGCGAAGGGCTGTTGCTGGCGCAGAACCCGACGGTGAGGCCGCGTCCGACACCGACGGTGCGTCCAACCCAGCGGCCCCGTCCGACTCCACAGGTGCGTCCGACTCCACAGGTTCGACCGACTCCCCGTCCGACCCCGACGGTGCGCCCGAGCCCCCGTCCGACCCCGACGGTGCGCCAGAGCCCGCGTCCTACCCCGACCGTGCGTCCGACTCGCCGTCCTACCCCGACGGTGCGTCCGAGTCCCCGCCCGACCCCGACGGTGCGTCCGAGTCCCCGTCCGACCCCGACGGTACGCCCGAGTCCCCGTCCGACCCCGACGGTGCGCCCGAGTCCCCGTCCGACCCCGACGGTGCGCCCGAGTCCCCGCCCGACCCCGACGGTGCGTCCGAGCCCGGCGCTGCCCACCGCTGGCTGGAGGGCTCCCAGGGCAACCAGGACCCGGGATCCGATTCCACCGGCAACGCTGGAGCCGCGCCAGCCACTCCCGACCCTCACTCCTGGGGCGAGTGGAGGGGTGCTGAACTCTGTGCTGGCTGCAAGGATCGAGAGAACCCGCCGCCAGTTTGGCCTCAATCCGAAGCC
>DQQH01000235.1 GCA_015664425.1 Planctomycetota bacterium | reverse complement strand
TCGCTCCGAGTCCACGATCGATCTGAATCACTCCGCTAGGTGGGTAACCCAGGTCGAGATTGGAAGCATCGGTTTCGATGGAGACGGAACGCACGACGAGGGTGTGAATCCCCGCCTGAGCAGCAGCAATGTCGATCGCAGTGGTTCCGAGCATTCCCCGACCGAGCCCGGTGAACTGATACATCCCGGCTTCTGGCCCCGGAATGATGCCCGAGTATTTTGTGTACTCCCAGATGTCGTCGCGAACAATTCCGCTGGATAGGATGGTCCGGTACCGAACATGGAGGTAGCCATGGGACGGAAACCCGAGTGTGAGGGGGTGGACGTCAGACTGCACGACGATCACAGGGTCGGAAGCACCCAGCGGATAGATCAACGGGGTGGAGTAGTCTCCCTGCTCGACGGTGGCGTAGGTCGAAGGGAGCAGCCCGAGATTTCGGTTGTTTTGCTTTGCTGCGGGCAGATCGATCGCCAATTTCGCCCCCCCCGGACCGAGGAGGAGCTGGTCACCCTGGAGTTCCAGGGCGATCCTCTCATCGGCAGAGGCGATGTCGACCGAGTACCCCAGAAGTCGAACAGGGGTTCCTCGTGGATGTTGCTGGCGGACGGTTCCGCGCGCTCCACGGCCACTGGGGGGTTGGTTATCAGGCCCGGGAGCCCGGACCTGGAAACTGGCCCCCTGGCGGCCGGAGTAATCAATCGCCTCGGAGCCGACGAGCAGGCTTCCGACTGGCGGGTAGCGGGCGGCGATCTCGGCGTCCTCGACGATCAGGCGGCCGCCATTGACGGCGAAGGGAGCTTCGAGGCGGGTCACCCAGATGCTCGATCCAACCAGTCGGCGATCGATCAGCAGGGCCTGGTCTCCCGGTCGCGTCGACTTCCACACCGCCGTCAGGTGGTACCAGGTGTCGTCGGCAAAGGTCTGGGGGGTGACTCGATGGCGCACCTCCGCCGCAGCGGGGAGTTGATTGCCGGAAGCAGGGATCTGGGACGGCAGCGCATCGTCCATCACCTGCAGGACGAGGGAGGAATCATCGCCGTCGAAGAAGAGGCGCACTCGGTTCTGAAGAGGTCTCGACGGGTCGGCGACGCTGTCGAAGATGACGTGCAGCCCACCGCGACTCCCCCACTGCGGTCGATACCAGAAGTCGACCATTCCAGGCAGGGTGGTGATGTCCTGGGCAAGGTTGGTGGCACCGGGAATCGTCGGCACCGGCACCTGCGGTTGAGGCGGCCCTTGCTGCCCCGCCGGCTGCAGCAACGTTTGTGCGGTATAGGGCCCCTCGGCGAGTTCCTGCCCCTCGATCGTCTCGGGAAAATGTTCGACCTCGCCGAAGGCGATCGAGCCGAAGCCATAATTCCGGTTGTTATCCTGACTCTCCAGAGTCAGGCCGCGCAACGTCCCCTCGACGAGGGACGGAGTCTCCCACGGCTTGCGATTGAGAGGTATCGGGCCTGTTGCCATCAGATTCATCGCTCGTCCAGGGCGGAACACGGACTGGTTTTGGCCTCCACGGCGAGTGGTAGCCTGCCGGTAGACGACGGCGCTCCAGTCATCCTGATTCCTGATGTCGATGAAGAGCGGGTCGGGAGGAGCAACCTCCACCACCTCCCGGAGATGAACCCCGGCAGTGGCAACCCCGGCCGGGTTACGCACCACACTGGAAGCCTCGATGGTGTAGACGTCACCGGTCGAGTAACAGAATCCGGTGGTCGAGATCGACAGGCGGGGATGATTGGGATTGATTGCGTTGAGCAGAATTGCGGTGGCGTCGTTGCCGTTGATCACGCGGCTTGTCTGCGCTTCGGTGACGATGTCCCGGAACTGACCGAAATCCTGGATCGGGGCCGCTTCGATGATCAGATCGGTCAGGCCCCGGGCCTCGACCGCCGTCACCGAGTTGAAGTTCTGGCTGAATCTCTCCGTCGAGATTCCGGTGAGAACCGCCTCGATCACCTTTCGTTTGGCAGTGTTGATGTTGATCGGGTGGCGAAGCATCGCCGAGGCCACCGCCTCACGCGGCCCGTAATCGTACTTCAGTGGCTCCTTGAGGATCACTCCCCCCTGGAAGATGCTCTGGGCGCCGCGGCCCAATCCGCGGAAACCTCCTCGGGGGGTAGGGAAAGCTCCCGCTGCCAGTACGTACTCGACCTTCGAGGGATCCTTGAGGCTGCGGATTCTCACCAGGGTTCCCGGGTTGAAGAAGTCGTAACGACCGAGTCGGAAGGATGGCACCCCGATGATGGCACTGGTCGAGATCTCGTCCTCGACCACCTGCTCCTGGCTCCACAGCCTCGGAATCGACGATTCGGTGGTGATCAGGTCGCGGATCAACTCGTAATCAGCGGCATCGAAGGTCTCCATCGAGGGGAGATTGTAGATCTCCTTGTAGGCCTCCACCGCCTTGGGGAAATAGGTCCGGGAGTGCAGTTTCATGCGCGCCAACTCTGCCTTGATGAAGGTCGAGAACACCCCCTTGAAAGCGTTCGCCTGGGCCCTCTGTAAATCGAAGCGCTCGGCGATTTCCGATACCTGGACCACGGCCGCCTTGCCGCGGAAACTCTCGACGAGATCGACCGCTTCCCTGGGGAATCCGACAGAGAGCAGCTTGCGGCGTGCTTCGCGGTAATCCTCCTCGTCGACCTCCTCTTCCTTGCGCTCGAGGAACATCTGATCGAGACCGGCACGGACCAGCATCTCGGGGGTCAATCCGAAATCTCTCATGTTGCGCACGTTGAGTCCGACGATCGCCATCGTCTGCAAGAAGTAGGGAACCACCGACCAGTCGGCGATCTGCCGTATCCCCATCGGAGTACGGAAGGTGTCGATTTCCCCATCGGATAGGTTGTAGTACCTGTGAAGGAAGACCTTCAGCCCGCGCAGATCGAAGACGGGCCAGCCCTTCTGATGTTCCCACGTTCCGGAGAGGTACTGACCGCGAAACACCCCGGTCAGTCCAGTCTCGGTTTTTCCGGTGTAAGAAAGCGCCTCGACGGTGAAAAAGAGCGGATTCAGGATGACCACAACCCCGTCGATGGTGTCCGGATCTCCGTCTGTGGGGAATGAGGAGGTGTCCTCCAGGGGAAGCTCTTCGAGTTTCTCGGTGTAGGAAATGTTTCGAGCGAGGTGACTGCCTGCGAGCAAGTTCCCGATCAGATTCGGCATCGCCGTGTTGATGTTGATCTTCCCCTGCTCGTCCTCGACCCGCGCATCGAGGGTCTGGTTGCCAAGACCGCGCATCGTGTAGGTATCCGGCAATTGACTCCCGGGAACCCCCGTCAGGAGCAGTTCGGTCGAAAACTCGACCTGGAGTTCTTCGAGCCCATCGAACTTGTCGCCGGGAACTTCGCCGACAGCGGTTGCCTCTCGCTCCCTGGAGGGATGGGTGCCAAAGAGGTGAGCAACAGCGTGGTTGCGTGCCGAGGTGACGGCGAGATCGGCTTCCTCCCGGGCTGTGGAGTGGAATGAGCCGCGTTCCTGCAATTTCATCGAAATGGCAAAAGGTGTTCCGATGGCGACCAGAGCGGTCAAGACAAGGATGACCAGCAGCAGAGCGATGCCTCGCTCGCCGTTCCTCTCCGGCGGTTGTTGGGCGGTGAACTCAGCCACGGATGGTTCCCGTCATGTCGATCACGATGTTGTGGAGGCGCTGGATCGGACGGCCATCGAGAAGGCCGTCCCCGACGTGCAAACCAGGTTCGGTGGGGAGAACAGGCCCAGCGACCTTTTTCTCCTCTTCAGAGGATTCCCACCCCTCGAGGAATCGAGAGAGCCCGGCAAGCGGGTCGCCGAAGGCCTCCTCGACGATTTCGAGCTCCTCTTCCCGGGCCTGGCGCCGATCCTCTGTCAGCGCCCTGAATGTGGGTGGTGCCACCTCGGTACCCGAATCGGGCTGAAAATCTGCGTCCTTCAATTCGCCGAGGCTGATGATGATGGGCAATTCGTGAACCAGGGGATCGAGGCTTCCACGGGTGTCGAAGTGGATCAGCTGAGGAGGTCCGAGGATTTCGACGGTGCCGGGGAGCTCGTAGCTGTGCGGCTCCAGGGCTACCCTGATCTTCACCTCATCGATGGCACCAAGAAAGAACCTGCTCGGATGACTGATCCAGAGGTCCTCATCCGTGTCCAGCAGTCGAGTCGGCAGAGGCGGCCAGTCTTCCTCAGCGATCCGTTCGAAACCGACAGGCATCCACGGCCGCTTGATGCCGTCGACCTCGAGTAGGAAGGTAATGCCATCGAAGGTCGCACGGAGATGAGCCCAGCGATCGGGGACAGCCACCCTGCCCTCGGTGGCGATGAGGCACGATTGGTCTGCTGCAGGATCCTCGAGATCTCCGAGGGCCAGATATGCCGCACCATCACCGAGCAATCCCACCTCCCAGCTGCCGGGGCGGGAAACCACTGCCAGACGCATCTCGCGCCTGGGATCCTTTCTCCCCCCCGAGGTTTCGATACCCTCCTCTTGGCGCAAATCCGGCTGCCAGTAGCGCACCCACGCTTCGATGCTGATCCCGCCTGGCGAGTGGTAACGGGGCAGACCAGAAGCACGTAGGGCTGGACCATCGTCGACAAAGAGCACCGCACGCCCGACACGACCGGAGGTCGCCTCGACCCAGCCGGTCACCTCCGCATTCTCACCGAAAGCACCGGCGATCGCCGCCGAAGCGCCGAGCCGTGAGCCGTCGGGAACGGACTCGAGAGATTCGAAATCCCAGGAGGCGACGTTTTCGAAGCCAAAGGCGCTGACACGACCAGAATCGGGGTCGACATGGACTCTGCTGGCGAGGCCCGAGGAGCGAGAAAAATTCCGTGCAGCGCGAACAACGCTGGAAACCTGAGAAGCAGCAACCGAGATGTTCTGTCCTTCGCCGAACCGCTGCACGAAGGAGGCAGAGTATCCGAATATGATGCTGAGAATCATCAGCACCGTCAGGAGTTCGATTAGCGTGTAGCCGCGTTCCATTCGTGATCTCACCATGACACGATGTCGTCTCCGCTTCCGTTCTGGTTGATGCCGTCGGGACCGCAGGACCAGATCTGGAAGCTAGTTGGAGAGTGATAAGTCGCGGTCTTCTCCGACATGCTCGCTTTTGCCTGGGTCGAATTTCCAGCGCCGCTGGTTACGGTAAAAACAATGCGGTAGTCGCGGTTGTGGAAGTAGATGTAGGGATGTCCCCAGGGATCGACGTATTCCCTCAGCTGGTCATCGCCGAAGACCCAGGAGAGGCGTTCCTCGATCTCGATGTCGGCGATTCGATCGGCGTCCAGGTTCTCGAGATACTCCTCCTTGAACTCGAAATAGACGGTTCCAGTGGCGAGGGATGCGAGGTGAGCGACGAGGCTCTCTGAACCCGAATCAATATCGTTGCTGCTGATCCCGTATTCGTCTGCCAGAGAGGTGGGCGGGAAGTCGCCGCGATCTCCCTGGTATCCTTCGATCGCCAGCGTCAAACGCTGGATTTCCTGCTTGGTGGTGGAAAGGAGGGCCTTGCGACTCGCCAGCCCCAGCATCGGCGATACGAGGGCTGCCAGGGTGCCGAGGATGGCGATCACCACCAGAAGTTCGATCAGGGTGAAACCTGCCTTGGTGCCATGTTGTTGGTGCTTCACCGCTGCCTCCTCTTCAATACTGCCGTTCACCATCTGAGCGTGCCTTGCGCCGGAAAACCTCGAAACGTTCAAGGTCGAGGCTGAAGGAAACGTCCAGTTCTGCCTGGGTCGAAACTCCAGCGTTGAGAGAGCGCAGCCTCCGCATCCTGAATGGAATTTTGCGAGCAACCCTGGAGCCATCGAAATAGATGGACGCGCCACTCTTGTCATCGTTTCCAAGGCGAATCTCGAGGGTATGAGCCCGTGCGTCGGCAGGCCAGACCGTTTTCACGAGTTTCTGTTCCTCTGAATCCTCTCCGGGGGAATCACTGCGAACCACGACCGGATCGCCACGCCCGGTGAGGGTGTAGCCGATGATCCCATCCCGGTCCCTGAAGAGGATCAGTCCGGTGCCACTGTCATCCTCAATGCGCAAAGCCACTCTCACAGGAACATTCCCGACGCGCAGACGCATCGTCGCCCGGATCCCCGAGAGCCGGGGAGTAGTGAGTGGTCGTACCACCATCGTCAATCCGTCTGGCTGAAAGCGTTGGACGCCATCGAAACGCACCGAGTTGGCAAGGAGGCCGATGTCGATTCCGAAGGTCTCTCTCTCGATCCAGTTGTTGAGAACCTGGGCGCCGTCGTTGCGATCGAAGTTGTCAATCCAGAGCTCTTCCTCGATGGCACGAAGGGCTAGCTGCCGTGAAGAGATGGCATATCGCAATGCCGGAGGAAGGGGACCCGCCTCCTCCTCACGCATTTTCCGGGGGTAGGTTCCGACCACCCGGTCGAAGGATTTCCGCGCCCCTTCCAGATCCCCCTGGCGATAGCGAAGATCGCCGAGGGCATTGAGCAGATCGGGATCATCGGGGCGTTCCTTAAGTGCGGTGTCGAGGGCTTCCAGAGCCCGACGGTCGTCACCTCCGGGACCCCTCTGGGCGAGGGCCAGGCGCAGCCACGTTTCAGGGGTCCTCGAACCGGCACGCAGGGCGTATTCGAGCCAGCGCCGGGCACCGGAGATGTCACCGGAACGAAGAGCCATGTCACCAAGATGCAGGGAGCACTCGGCGAAAGCCGAGTCGTTGCTGCCATGGGCGAGCAGGATTTTCTCGATCTCGCCATCGATTGTGACATCGGGGTCGAGTCTCTGTCGGGTTGTCAGGGCCAGAATCCGGGCCTGCCATGACGCTTCCTCGCTGGCCAGGATGTCCTCGAGGAGAAGCAAGGCGTCATCGTACTGGCCGAGATTTTCCTGGATGTAGACCTCGACCAGCCGCCATTCGATGGCCACTCTCTCGGAAGTTCGCGCCGCGGAGATCAACTCGAGAGCCTTCGTTGAGTCACCAGACCGGGCGAATGCCAGGGCAAAAGTCACCGCTGCTACCGCATCGACAGCACCAGCCCGAAAGGCCTTCTTGAACTCGGCGATCGATTCCTCGACACGATCTTCGAGCAGCCGCAAGGAGCCGAGAAGGAGATGGGCCTCCCCCACCGAGGCGTCCCTCTCGAGCAGGCTCTGAACTCTTTCCTCGAGCATCGCCCCGGCTGCAAGGTCCCCGGAGGACCGATCCCCCAGGAGCCAGCGCGCCTCGAGAATGAGGACTCCGGGGAAACGACCGGCGGCTCCGCTCTCTCGCAACCGCCGTGCCCAGCGCCGAGCTTCCTCCTCCTTGCCAGTTTCCTGGAGGAGTACCGCGAGTCTCGCTCGAGCTGCGATTTCCTCTTCCCCATCACCGGAGGCAGCGGAGATCTCTTCGAGGATGAGGATCGCACCGATTCGATCTCCGATGGAAAGGAGTCCATCAACCGCTCTTTTGCGCAGCCAGGGATTGTCGATTCCCGACCGCATCGCTTCCAGCACGGTCCCGATTTCCCTATCGTCGAAGACCGCATTTCCGCTGGCAGCACGACGTGCGTCGTAGAGAGGGATCAGGAGATCATAGATCTCCTCGACCTGGGGGCGAAGACGACAGGCATCTTCGAGATGGGAGATCGCATTCTTTTCGAGATCGACTTCCTGGCACCAGAGCCCGAGGGCTCTCTGAAGATCGAAAGAGGAGGGATCGAAATTGCGCAGGCGCAGTTTGTAAACGGCTTCGGGTGGGTTGCGCCTTAGCAATCTCCTGACGTCGGAGCGCGGCAGCGAGAATTCGATCCCGGCCTCGTCATCGCTCGATTTTTGCCGGAAGGTGATCTCGAGCGGCGATTCGGCGACCAGTTCCCCCTCGAAGACCTTGCCATTTACCAGTTCGAGGCGGTCCCAGCGACGGACTTCCAGGTCGTCATCTCCGGACCAGACCGGCAAGGAGCAACTCCAGAGGGAGAGAACCAGGAGCAACAGGCAGGAAGTGAGTTGCTGTCTCCTCATTGTTCCCCTCCCGGATCCCCGTTGCTGCTCTCCGACTCAGGGGGTGTTTCCTCGACTGCCAGTCGAGCAGAAACAACACCTTCAACCGGCGCTGGCAGGGGAATCCTGCGGCGCAGTGCGGGAAATGGTGGTGGCCCGATGAGATCTGCAGGTACGCTTCGCCAGTCGGAGACGGACTGGAAGGGGTCCCGTGCAAGATCCCCGAGAGAACTCTGCTCGAACCAGTCGATACGGACAGACGCACCGACGACTCCGGCGCTCGATGGACTGGGATCCTGCAACTGGATCCCCGAGAGGGGATCGCCGAGGAAAAATGAACCCGTCACCTGGACAGCGCACCAGCAAAGGATGACCAGGGCCAGGGCAAGGGTGATTTTCTCCTTGTTCCAACTCATCGGTATCCCCCTCTTCCCCTGCCTGAACCGCGAGATCGGCCCTGGCGTTGCCTCGATTCCTCGAGGTCCACGCCGACGATGTCGACTTCGACGCTGAGCAGCCCGGGGGACGAATCATCGAGTTTAATCAGCCGGGGTTCGAAGGAGATGAATTCTTCATCCTTCTGGAACCTGCCGGCGAGAAACGCAAGGGATCGAGCAGAACAGGCGATCTTCAGCCTGAGCGGGTATCGAGCGATGGCGAACTCTTCTCCCCCAGGAATGGGTTCTTGCATCCGAGCACCTGGGGTCACCTCGTCGATCCTGGCGATGGAAGATTGCAACGCTGCTCCGAGAAAACGGTCGAGAACCTCGAGCAGCCGGTACCGGTCGACCCATTCCTCGTCGCTCAGGTCTCCTCGCTCGTCGAAATTGACCATTACCTGGGGATAACGGATGTTCACCCGGTTAGCCCTGTCGGTGAAACCAGCCCAGACACCATCCTTGGCTCGCTTGAAGTCGGTGCTCAGTGTCTCACCCACTGGAGGGTGGTGGCGGCTGCTTGCCGAGAGGCCGATTTTTCCGGCGAGTTCCTCACAACGCAGTTGGAGAACCGAACGGGCACTGCGCTCGACATCGAATCTTCCATCGAGTTTTTCCAGCTCGCTGGAGAGGATCTGCGCCTCTTCAGACTTCCTGTTCAGCAGTTTCTCCTGATCTTCGCGCATGCTGCTGGCAAAGTTGGAGATGACCAGGAAAAGCGCAAGCCCCACGCTCACCCGGATGAGGAAACCACGATGCTTCTGCCAGATTGCATTGAGCATAGGTTCACCCCCTTCCCGGACTGCGGCGGGAACCCCGCTTCGCTTGAGGCAACTTCTGATCTGGAGACACCCGCATGACGAAGGGATAACTGCCGTTCTTCAGGTCTCCAGGATCTACCTCGACCCGTATCACCCCAGGGATCTCCTTCAGTGCGTTCTGAAGACTGGTGATGTGGTCGAGACCCATCCGTTCGGAGTTATCTGAGGAGCCTTGCAACTCCACCTCGATTCCCACTTCTCCTTCCAGTTCCACTCGAATCGACTCGATCTTGTTGATGGCCACACTCGCGGGAAGAGCCACCCGCAGTTCATCGTAGACAGAAGAAAAGAACCGACTGCTCTCGATCTCGACCCTGAGGCGTGCTTCCCTCTTGCGGAAGACATCGTTGGCGACCTTTGCCTCGGCTTCCGCAGCCTTCCAGCCATTGATCTTCTGTCGCCAGTGACTGCTAACCGTCACCGCTTCTTCAACGCGGTTCCCGGTAATCATCACGTCACCAAAACGCAGCAAGAGGGAGAGCAGCAGGGCGGCAGCAGCGAGCCAGAGGAATATCGTTCGCTCCTTGAACTCGCGTTGTTTCTTCTCGGCCTCGGGAAGGACGTCGAGGATACGATTTTTCTCATCGAGCTGAGCGGCGGCGACGCCGATGGCTCCCACCCACGCAGAAGCTCTGCCGGGAAGAGCCTCGCCACCGATCGATGGAAGAAACTCCTCGACGGGACAGCCGATAGCCTCGGGAACCACCACCGAGGAGAGTACTGCTGGCGCCGAACCACCGGCGATGAGGGCACGGTCGATGGTGAGTTCTGGGAGTTTCGTCTGGACCTGGCAAAAACTGACGGAGGATCGCAGCATCTGAGACAACTGGTTCAACCACGCTCGCATGCAGCCCTCGACGCTCTCCTGATCCCTTACGGATCCTCCAGAGGAGAGGGTCTCCTTGCGAATGCGCGCCTCTTCACTGCTCAATTTCACCCGATCTGAGATCAGCTTGTCGAGATCGGCACCGCCAAAGGTCACGGCCCGGGCAAAAAGGAGGCGATCCTCCCGAACGATGAGGATGTGAGACTCCCGGTGACCGACGTCTACGATGAGGACCGTTTCCTGATCGTTGTGGTCGGCACAGGCGAGGAAGCAGTGGTAGGCGCCGAGGGCAAGGGGAAGAGCGAGCCTGACCCGGCCCTTTGCCTCCGCCACTCTGGAGACGACGGGAGCGATTTTCGACTCCTTGCCGAGCCCTACGAGGAGAACCATCTCGTCGGTCATGCTATCGGGAAAGCTCAGCTCCATAAAATCGCTGGAGAGGGGCTCTCCCGATTTTTCCGCGATCTCTTCCAACTCGTACTTGAGGATCATCTCCAGACGCCAGTCGGGGACGGGAGGAAGCAGGTTGTATCGCAGCGCAGCCATCTCACCATTGAGCCCGAGTCCAAGGGAGATCGGTACGCCGTTTCGGGACAACTCGAGGACCAGTTCCCCGATCGATTCCTCATCGCCAGGACCGTCGACCTCGATGGCTCGTTCGATCTTGAGGGAATGCCCCCCGGAACGCACCCAGACCGCGCGGATGCGATCCTTGCCTGGATCGATGGCTACTGCGCTACCTCTTCGCACCACACCTCCTACTGCTTTCTGGCCTCGATCAGCCGCAAGAACTGCTGGATCGGTTTCCGCTGGGGACTATCGGGATGATTTGCGATGATCCATTCGAAGTAGAACCTCGCCAGTTCGTCACGGTTCTGGCTGAAGTAGTTCTCACCACGTTCGATCACCGCAGCCAGGGCGGCGGATTCCTCCTCGACCGTCCGGACCTCTTCCTCCTCTCGGAGGCTCGCTGAGATCTCCGCTGCAAGATCTGCGACCTCGAGGCCGCTGAAACGGGTCCCTGCCTCTGCGCACTTTTCACGCAGGTAGCGAAGCACAGGGCTACCCGGATAGGACTGGAGGTCACTCCGGGCGCGAACCAGGTCTTCCCCGAACGCGCTGGCCATCAGGTCAATCTCATCCCGGATAGCCTCCAGTTTCACGATCAACTCAGGACGCCAGGAAAAATCCTCGAGAGCTCTCACGACCATCCTTCGAGCCTCACCCTCGAGATGCCTGCTGAGGGTGGCTTCGATCCGGGTGAGTTCATTCCCGATTCGAGTTTCCTCCCTGTCGGAGACGCTGGAGAAGAAGCACTCGAGGACTTCGTTGTTCTCCAGAGAGCCAAAGTTCAGGGTGAGAAGGGAACCGAGGCCATCCCCGGGATCGGCCTGGACTGCGACGGTGGCCCTGTGGCTCAAGGTGAGTACCAGTTGGTCGCGTCCCGAGCCGATGATGAGCACGTCTCCGGCCGCCGAAGACAGTTCGGCGAGAGTTGCGGCTGCCGTTATCAGCAACTCCCCATCGATGAGCTGGACCGGCATTCTTTCGGTCCTGGAAGGAAGTCGTGCAGCGAGGAGAAGAGGAACGGAGATAGTCGGCTGCCAGGTCATCTGGACCCTAGTACCGAGGCTGCGAGCGAAAGCGGCGATGGCGCTCATCTGCCCGGCCTCGTCGAGTTCGAAACCGAGACGGATTCCACCATCTTCACCGACCACCGGGGCCTCGATTCTCGCCGGCAAGATCTGGCCCCACGGACGCGCTCTCGCTCCTCCCAGGGCGAGCCGGAATGCCTGGAGCCGCAGCCTGCCGTCCTTCTCGATGGTGGCAACGCCGTGATTGTCGAAAAGGACGCGGATTGCCACACTGCCAGAGGTTTCAAGGGACGCGACCTCGTCGGGAGGCACGCTTTCCAGCTCTTCCTTGAGGACCACATGGTCTACCCGCAACTTGCCCGAGCCGATGCCGATGATCGCCACTCGAACCGCAGCAGGGTCCCCCCAGCGAGGGGGCGAAAAACGGGCGGCAACGCTGGAGAAACGGCCGGCGGTGAGATCCCTCAGGGGAGTGAAGGACTCCTCGATCAGGACCTCCTCTCCAGCCCTGCGGGTGTACCAGCGAAGGGCCAGACCCGCTCGATCGAAACCCTCGTTGCTGATCTTTCCGGTGAGTCGGAAGCCGTGATCCCCGGTCACCTCATGGATGCCGACCTCCTCGACGCGGACGATTCCCGCTTGGCCACTCTCACCTGTGACATGGAGCGTCCGTTTGCCATGAGGAGCATCGGAGGAGATGCGCGAGGCGATGGAAACTACATCTGAACCGGGAGAAGGGCGCCAGGGTACCACCTCGCTGTCATCGCTGACCTCGAAGGAGCCGCTTCCGCCGAGCAGATCGTTGCTGTCGAGGGCAGGGACCCGACCACGCTGCAGGTCTTCGACAAAACCGTACCCGGACCACAGGATCACCCCGAGGCAGACGATGAAGAATCCCGTCAACAGTCCTTGCCGGGAATTTGGAGCCTCCTCGAGGCGTTCTTTCTTGAAACGGAGGACCTCGGATTCGCTGATGACCGGAGGGGCCTCGGCACCGATCTGATGCGCCGGCTGGGGGAATCCCTCCAGTTCGAGGGTGTAGTCTCCTATCTGGATCTGCATGCCGCTCAGCACCTGGACCTTCGCCACCCTTCGCCCGTCGACGAGGATACCGTTGCCGGACTCCCGGTCGGCAACGATCCAGTCCCCGCTTCTCTCGAGGATGACCGCGTGTTCTCCTGAAACCCGAGGGTCGGCGAGAACCAGGTGATTGTCTTCGTTCCTGCCAATTTTGAATGGACTGCGAGTGATGGAAACCCACTCCTCACCGACCGGCTCCACAATCCGAACCCTCGGTCCCTGGAGAGCGGCAGTGGGAGCCTGGGGGGAGGGAAGGGATCCCAGCGGGGTCACGTCGGGCAGAGGAGTTGCCTCCAGATCTTCCCTTTCGTCGGAAGAACCTGCCGTCAGAACCTCGATGACCACATCGCCTATTTTCACCGTGTCCCCCGCCGTCAGTTCGGCGCTGGTGGAGCGCCTGCCGTTGACGAGACTGCCGTTGGAAGAATCGAGATCGACAAAACGGACACCTGCTGCCGACGCTTCGAAGGTGCAGTGACGTCGTGAAGCGAGAGAATCGGAGATCACGACCCGGTTTGCCGGGTCCCTGCCGACCGAGATGGTTTCACCTTCCAGGTCGACAACGCTCCGTCTTTCCCCGTCGATGACGAGCAGTTTCGGCATCTTCTCTATACTCCCTTGGTTCTCTTGTCGGGTCGCTTCATGCCGTACTTGTCGATCTTCTGGTCGAGGGTCGGTCTCGAGATTCCCAGCTGGCGAGCAGACTGGCTCTTGTTCCAGTGGTTCTGGTCGAGAACCGTTCCCAGCACACGCCGTTCCAGCACTTCGGTGGCCTCGCCGACCATCTCCTTGAGATTGCCAGCAGGGCTCGGATCGAGGTCCTTGGCATCTCCCTGAACCGAGGAGATTACCGAGGGCGAGAGCAGGTCCGGAGTGATGTCGTCCCCCGCCAGAGCGACCAGCCTCTCGACCTCGTTCTCCAACTGGCGGACATTTCCGGGCCAGGGGCTGTGGTAGAGGTAGTAGAGGCTCCTGCGATCGACTTCAGGGCGGTCACGGGAAATCCGAGAGCACACCTTGTCGATGAAGTGATCGATCAGCAGAGGGATGTCCTCGCGCCTCTCACGAAGCGGCGGCAGAAAAATGTTGAACACGTTCAACCGGTAGTAGAGATCCTCGCGGAATTGACCCTCGCGAACCATCTTCTCGAGTTGGCGGTTCGTTGCCGAAACGATGCGAACATCGACTTTCCGGGTGTCCCTGGCACCGACAGGCCTGAATTCGCCCTCTTCGAGAACCCGCAGAAGTTTGGTCTGCAGGTCTAAACTCATGTCTCCAATCTCATCGAGGAAAAGTGTGCCCTTGTCGGCGAGTTCGAAGAGACCTTTCTTGTCGCGAACGGCCCCCGTGAAACTGCCCTTGACGTGACCGAAGAACTCACTCTCGAGAAGATTCGGTGGAATCGCTGCGCAGTTCTGGGAGATGAAAGGATTGTCACGTCGGGAGCCCTGGTAGTGGATCGCTTGGGCAACCAGTTCCTTACCGGTTCCACTCTCTCCCTGGATGAGCACGGAGATGTCGGTGCAGATGACCCGGTCGAGCATCTCGAAGACCTGGTACATCTTGGAGCTCCGGGTGACGATCCGGTCATAGTCGAAACGAAGGTTGGGGCGGGCCCCTTTCTTGACCAGATCGTTCACCTGCTCGGGCTCGACCTCCTTGGCGATCAGCATCGCCTGGAGATCGCGGTTGAGGTTGTCGACCTCATCTTTCGATTTCTTCAACTGCTCACGTCGTCGATGGTCCTCATCGAAGAGACGGGCGTTCTCGATGAAGATCACCGCTTGGTCGGCAAGGAATTCGACAAACCTCAACTGACTCTCATGGAAGAAATCGGGCTCGAAGCGATTGTCGACATAAACGACTCCAAGGACGCGCCCCCGGAGTTTCAGAGGAACGCAGAGGACAGCCTCGAGGCGCAATTCGGCAACGGATTCGAACTCCCCAATCACCGGATCCTTGCTCGCTTCTCCCACGAGTACAGAACGGCCTTCCTCGATGACGTGACGTACCACCGATCGACTGACTTTCAAATGGGCCTTTTTCACAGCCTCTCGATCGATGTTTCTGGAGGCTGTAACTGCCAGTCCACTCTCCTCCTCGAGAATGATGAAGCCCCGTTCTGCGCCGGTAATCTGGATGACGTGTTCGAGAATCAGTTCGAGGAGCTCATCGAGATTCAGAATGGAGCAGAGGCTTTTCGAGATTTCGATCAACCGCAGGAAGATGTGCCGTTCCCTGGTGAGGCGTTCCACCTGAAGCCCGCCAGACTGATCGGTATCTTCAACGATC
Source organism: Planctomycetota bacterium (assembly GCA_015664425.1). GTDB lineage: Bacteria > Planctomycetota > UBA8108 > UBA1146 > UBA1146 > DTRS01. The sequence continues at coordinate 18,736 of DQQH01000235.1, read as the reverse complement.
GGTTCCATGAAAAAATCGGTGGGAAGAAGGAGTGTTTCTCCACCACCGCTCGAGGCGATCTGGTTCGACGGAACCCGCAGGTAGAAGATCTGGGTCTTGCCGATCTCGATGCAATCCCCAGCCTGGAGAAGTTGCTTGCGGATGAGGATCCCGTTGACGAGTGTCCCGTTGCGGCTGCGAAGGTCCTCGACGTGCCAGTTGCCGTTGATTTTTTTCAGTCGGCAGTGGCGCCGGGAACTGGAAATGTCATCGATTTCCACCTGGTTCTCCTGGCTTCTCCCGATAGAGAGAAGATCACCGGAGAACTCGACGCAGCGCTCTTCACCCGCTTCGCGGATGATGAGGCGAGTGCTGCTGGCCTTGGGCCCGCTGGACATGGCCATTTCCTTCCGTCGACCGGGTCCACCGCCGGGGGGGGGCTCTTGCGGGGGGGTCCTTCTTATTGAATCACAGCAGGCCCTAGTGTAAAGACCATTTTACAACAGGTGTAAGTTTCTTAACCCACTGGCTTAGGCAGACTTCCAGCAGGACCAGGGGGCCCCCCGAGGAGAGTGTCGAGGTGAAGTAGGGTGCGTTCCTGCCAACCGCGCGCCCGCGGGGTGCTGCTCGGGGTGCCATGGAAGAAGAGGGAGAAGAAAACCATTCCGCGAGCGGTTCGCCAACTCCCCGCCAGGGTGCTAACCCCGTTGATGTGCCCCGTTTTCGCCCGCAATCGACCGGCCAGGGGAGTATTCCTGAATCGTTTCTCGAGGGTGCCGTCGACCCCTGCCAGGGGCAGCGCCTCATCGAGGAGGTCGAACCAGGGACGCTTCTTCCACCCGATGAGGAGGCGCGTGAGGTCCCCCGCGCGCAATCGATTCAGGGAAGAGAGTCCCGAACCATCACGCACGACGAGCCCCTCCACCTCCCCGAGAAAATCAGCGGCGTGGGAGACGAGGGCAGCAGCACCCGAGGGAAAACTGCCATCTCCTCCCGATTCGCGGCCGAGAACCCGCATCAGGCAGTCGCCATAGAGATTCTGGCTCCTCTTGAGAAAAACCGGCAGGCGAGAAGCGACGGAGTGCTCGATCCTGCCGACGAGGCGGCCTTCCTGCAATCGAGGAGCATCCCTCTTCGTGCCTTCGATGGTGATTCCGGAGTCCTCCAGCATCTTGTGGAAGACACCGAGGAAGGCGCGGGTCGGATCGGGAACGGTGACCCACTCGACCCTTTCGCTGGCTGTCGTCAGGAATCGACCGCTCACCTTCACCGTCCAACTGTTCGGTGCCCGATCGATGCGGTAGAGATGCTCCCTGCGCAGTTGGGTCGGAAAAATCGTGCCCTCCAGATGCGCCAGTGCGTTGGACGGTCGGAGGTCGACACTAATGGAGCCCGATTCACCGGGTTTGACCACGATGTCGAAACAATTGTCATTGAGGTTCAACGCTCCCGATGGCGCGCAGTACCAGCGATGGAGCTGATCCCTGGGCCAGTCAGGCACGCGAGTTGAGCCCTGCAAATAGCGGTTGTCAGCGAGCAACTGGCCACGGACCACGCGAATGCCGAGTGCCTTCAGCCGTCCGACCCAGGGACGCAGTTCGGCGACCGGATCGTTCTCGAATTCCCTGCCCGAAATCGCCGGATCCCCTCTGCCGATGACGATGATGTCACCATCGAGGGTGCCCCCCTCAAGGGAACCGGTGACCACCAGGTCGGTGTCGAGGGAGAAGTCAGGACCGAGGTTGTCGAGGACTGCCGCAGCGGTGAGGAGTTTCATGCAGGATGCGGGAGGGATCGCAACATCCGCACGGTGCTCGATGAACTGGCCATCGGGAAAAACAACGGAGAACGACAGTTCGCTGCCGCGAAGGCCGTGCTCCCGTGCAAGCTGCAGAATCTCGCCAAGAGGAGTCTCGCTTGCAAGAGCCAGCGGCTGCTGAAGGAGTGAAGTCGACAGGAGGAATGTTAGAGCGACAAGCAACCCCAGCGATGGAGACCATCGGTGCTCGCTGAGGGTGCGTTTCACAGGGGACCATCCCTTCACGCCCAGAGGTTAGGGACCGTTGCCGTTCTGCACAAGGTGACTGTCCAGGAGAACCTGGTCAGTTAGAATCAACCCGGAAGGATTTGGAGATGGCTCCCTCGAGAGGTAAACCGCGCCCCCCCCCGGGAATGCGCTCCCAGGGAAGACCCCGGGATCTCCGTCTACCGCCACCTCGATCGATACATCCAGAAACTGCTCGCCGGGGCCAAAATTGATGGATCGGGGTTGCCCGACAGGATCGAACTCAACCTGAGAGTTCCAGTACAGATCTCGGGCAAGGGCTGGAAGCGAGCTTGCGACGATTTCCTCTCCGCCATATCGGAGCAGGTCGGGTCGATCTCGGAGCAGGCTTCCACCGAGGTCCTGGGGTACCGCAACGGTCACGTCCCCTGTTCCTGGTGCTCCTCGCCCGTTTGCGAGCACTCCCTCCCCTCCGATCAGAGGGCGGTTCTCAGTTCCATCTCCCCCACCGGTGTTCCCATCTGGAGGAACTTTGCCTCGTGGCTCATCGAGATCGGCGACCCCCGTGTCGATCGACTGCATTCCTCTCCGCCCCTTCCGGTGGCAGTCTTCCACCCCATCGCGGATCTCGCGGGGGACGTCCTCCCCGAGTTCGAGAGGCCTCCGACTCATGCCCGCATTCTCGGTAGCGTCCTGGCCGGGGGTTTTTCCCTCCCCCGGTTCACCCTCGAAGGAGACCGGTCCAGGACTTTCTCGGTCACTGCCCTGCTAATGGAGCACCACCGCCGAGGGCCGGCACCGCGATACACCCTGAACCTCGTCGTTTCCTTGCCTCCGCCACACCATCTTCCGAGCCTTCTCGCCCATGGCCCGGTCCCCCACCTCGGGGGCTGGATCGGCTTCCTTCGAGAAGGCCTCCACCAGATCGAGGAGAAGATCGCCACCGGCGTCCGCACCGGCAAGCGGATATCACTGCCTACGATCCGTCAGGAGATTCTCGATTCGATGAGAAGTTCCTGCGATCACCTCGACAAGCTCCTGCGCAGGGGGTCCCGCCGAACCCATCACGCTCAGGTTCGCAGCAGGGATCCCGATCGCCCCACCGCCAGCGCCCTCTCCGATGTCCTCAGCTCCCGGGAGTCAGACCTTTTCCACGACCGTCGGGAGTTCACCTACGTTGTCAGGGGCCCCCACAATCGGGTCCATGTCTTTAGCTTCGACGGAACCCACATCACCAGCGTCCGTTATTCCGGTGAATCGATCGCCGAACGCACCCGGAGCGGAAGATGGAAGGCGCTAAATCCCCAGGAAGGGCGAAGTTTTTGTGACCGGGTCATCGCCAGGTTCTCACCCGATGATGCAGAGAAGCAGAAACACGGCTAGGTGCCGCACCAGCTCTCCCACCAGCGCAGGAAGTTTCTCCCGACTATCCCCTCGACCTCATTGGCACTGAAACCCGCACTCTCCAGCGCCGAAGTGAGGCGATGCAGATCGCCATGGTCTCTCAGTCCCTCGGGGAACAAGGAGATGCCATCGAGATCGCTGCCAATCCCCAAATGCTCGGGCCCGATGAGTTCGGCAACATGGCGGATGTGAGCGACCACCGTGCCGACATCAACCGTCCCCTTTTCTCCAAGGAAGGGCGGGTAGAAGTTGATCCCGATAATCCCGCCACAACTGCCGACGCAATGGATCTGTTCATCGGTGAGGTTTCGCGGGTGATCCCAGAGGGCCCTCGCATTGGAGTGGGTCGCCAGGAAGGGAACCTCGGAAGCTGCGACATCTCTGACTCCCTCGGGATTGAGATGGGAAATGTCGATGGCCATCTGCAGTTCCTTCACCTCACCAACGATCTCACGACCAGCCCGGGTGAGGCCGTTGCCCCGGTCTTCCATCACCCCCTCAGCGAGGTCGTTGGCGCCGTTCCAAGTGATCCCGATGATCCGGACCCCTCTGCGGTGGAGTTTCTCGACCCGGTCCCGACGTCCCTGGAGAGACTGCCCATTTTCGATGGTGGCCAGGGAACCGACCTCATCGGCCTGGAGAGTCTCCAGTTGCGAGGGCGACGTGACCGTCCTGAGGCCCTGTTCCTGGTCCCGGACCCCCAGCATCCTCTCGACCTCGCCCCACGGATCAGGAGCGCCATCGGTGGTGTACAGCGCAGTCAGGAGGAGCCGCACCGAGCCGCGTGTGCAGCGTTCGAGATCGACCTGGAGTTTCCCTTCACCGGTCGCAAAACGCCCTTCTCCCGCGGAGATTCGTGGCAAGGTGTCCACGTGGAGGTCCACCACCGTCTGCAAATTGGCCTTCTTTCCACCGTCAGAGGCGCTCCAAATTTCCCAGTCGCCATTCACCGAGGCACATCATGTCGAAGATCGACGCCTCCTGCCAGCAAGTGATGCTGACAGGATCTAGTGCATCCAGTATCTGAAGGTCCGCGTGAGTCCCAGGGTCGAGAGTCCCCCATCCCCTGGGCAGGAGATTTCCGTCAGCGGCTGCTCTTGTCCTGGCATGGAAAGCCCGGGGGAAGACAATACGCTCGCTCTTGACCCAGGGCTGTGCGCAGCACGAGCGATCGCTCCGATTCACCGCAGAAGCGATATCGAGCCACGGGTCGGCACTCTCGATTGGAGCGTCGCTCCCCAGGATCATTGGAACACCGGCTCGTTCGAGAGTAGCCAGGGGAAAAGCCCCCATGCATCGATCTCCCCAGCGGTCGTCAGCGATTTTCCGGTCCTCGATGATGTGACAGGCCTGGACAGAAGCGATCGCACCGCTCGAAACGAGGGCAGGCAGATCATCGGGATCGATCAACTGGGCGTGTTCGATCCGGTGGGGAATTGCCGTGGCGCCGAGTTCCCGGGCACGAAGAATTGCAGCGATCGCTTCCTGAACCGCCCTGTCGCCGATGGCGTGGATCGCCAGGCCCCAGCCGCGGGAGGCGGCCCGTTCGACATGACTCTCCAGATCATTTTTGCTGATTCGCCTGACTCCTCTTTCACCCGGCTGGTCCGAATAGTCGCTCTTCATCCATGCGGTACGCGACCCGAGGGTACCGTCGAGAAATAACTTCACCCAAGGCACCAGAAACAGTGACTCCCTGTTCGAGGTTGGTTTCGGATCCTCGCCGGTTTCGATCGCCTCGAGTAGTTCTTCTCCTGCCATGCCATGGCGGATCCACAGGCCCGGGTCGCCGGCAGCACAGTGTTCCTGGAGAATCTTGCGGGATACACCACGGTCGAAGGTGGTGACCGCAGCCACTCCAAGTCGATGCAATCTTTCGATCCGACCAGAGAGGTCGATCTCGGCATCGGGGACTCGACGCCAGATTCTCTCCGCCTCCTCCTCTACAGCAATGCCCGAGTGCTGCTGAGGATCGATATTAGCCTCGAAAAGGGCGGCACTGTTGACCAGGGCTCGATGATGATCGATGGCCCACAGAAAGATCGGTCGATCTTGAGCGATGGAATCAAGAAATCGGCGCGGATCGGGAATCAGTCTGTCGGGGAGAGGGTCTCTCCAACCGCTGTCGACAAGCCAGTTCCCGCGTTCGGTCGCGGGCAGCGTTTTGATCAAGTCAGCGGGGCTGGTAGTAACGGAGAGGTTCTCTGCCCGACGCTGGGCAGAGAACAAGAGATGCTGGTGGCTGTCGACAAAGGCTGGCAGAAGCCAGCGGCCATCGACATCGACAACCGTAGCCCCAGATTCCTGGCCCTTCCCAACCGGGGTCCACTCGACCACTCGATGGCCATCGATGAGGAGATCGCAATTCATTGGCAGGGACTGCTTCGGCGGGAATGGTTGCACGTCTCTGAGCAACCACCGCATCAAGAATCTCCCTTGACCGTGATCCCCGCCTCGATGCGCAGGCGCTCGCGGGTGACAGCAGCGGCAATTCCAAGACCGGCGTCGAGTTTTTCGAGTTTTCGAAGCTCCTTGACCAGGTTCGCGTTGCTCACGCTGCCCTCGCTGGCGAGAAGTTTCCAGAATTCCTCGAGAGCAATCTTCTCCAGTTGTTTCAATCTGCTTCTAGCGTCGAGGATTTCAGCACTGTCGCGGATGGAAGTACCCGACAATGCCAGCAGATAGCGCACTTCTCCAGGGCGATCTCCGGCGGCTCGTCTCGAGAGGGCCTGGCGCCAGGCGTCGGTGATACTCTGGTTTCGGACCTTCACCAGTTTTTCAGCCTCACTGCAACGCCTACCAATTCGCTTTTCAGCCCCCTGGTCGCCATCGACAAGGAGCAGGTTTCCCGCTTTATCGAAGTAAAGAAGCCCGGTGGAAAACCCGTCACCCGCGATCACTCGGAAGAGGGAATCGTCAGATTCACGAGCCTGGTGAAAACCCCAACCTTCAGGAGTCGAGAGGGCCCGGCCTATCACTTCGAGTGGTGCAACCTCGACGACCATCCGACCCATTCCCAGAACTTTGGGGAGGGGTAATTCGTCAGCGATAGCGAGACCGCCGGAAAGCAGGAGAAGGAGCAGCAGGTTGGTCTTCATCGAGATCAGCAGAACGGCGGACTCCTTCAGGGTCAAGAGCCAGGATGAAAGCAGGGGGACCGGCCAGTCGACCGGTCCCCCTGCTCGAGCCATCACTGTTTGGACTAGCGGTCCCGGCGTGGGCCACGACGATTGCCGCCGTGATCTCCGCCGCCCCTGGCACCGTCGCGACCGCCTCCATCTCGCGATCCACGCGGCGGTCGATCATCTCCGCCGGTGGCCGGCTGGAGCTTGCCTTCGTCGACAAGAACCGCCTTGTGGGAGAGACGCATTCGCCCTTGTGGATCGATGGAGAGCACCTTCACTCGCAGGTCATCCCCTCTCGAGACGACAGAACTGACGTCGTCGATGAAGTCTCCTGCCAGCTCCGAAACGTGCACCAGACCTTCCTGTCCCGGAAGAACCTCGACAAAGCATCCGAAGTCCTTGATCGAAACCACCCGTCCATCGTAAGTACGCCCGATCTCGACTTCCTCGGTGAGCATGTCGATACGCTCCCGAGCAGCGGTTGCGCTCTCGAGGTCCTTGCCCCAGACGGTAACGGTGCCATCGTCCTCGATGTCGATCTTGGCTCCCGTCTCCTCCTGGATCCCCTTGATCATCTTCCCTCCTGGACCGATCACAATGCCGATCTTTTCGGGGTTGATCTTGATCCGGATCACCTTCGGCGCGTGAGGAGAAACCTGGGAGCGAGGGCGATCGATGTCGCCTTCGAGCATCTTTCTGAGGATATGGAGCCGACCGGTGCGAGCCTGCTCGAGCGCTTTGGCCATCAGATTGCGGTTCATCCCCTTGATCTTGATGTCCATCTGGATGGCGGTGATTCCCTTCTGGGTTCCGGCAACCTTGAAGTCCATGTCACCAACAGCGTCCTCGCTGCCGAGAATGTCAGAGAGGATAAAGGACTGTTCGCCGTCCTGGACGAGGCCCATGGCAATTCCGGCAACAGGACGAGAGATCTTCACCCCTGCATCCATCATCGCCAGGGTCCCACCGCAGACAGTTGCCATCGACGAGGACCCGTTGGACTCCAGCACATCGCTGACGATGCGAATTGTATAAGGAAAATCATCGCGGTCGGGAAGAATCGGTCGAAGGGCACGTTCGGCGAGAGTACCGTGGCCGATCTCACGCCGTTTCGGACCCCGGTTTGGCCAGCTCTCCCCGACACAGTAGGCCGGGAAGTTGTAATGGAGCATGAAGTGCTCCTTGTGCTCATCGATCAGGCCATCGATACGCTGCTCATCGAAACCAGTTCCGAGAGTTGCGGTTGCAAGGGCCTGCGTTTCACCACGGGTAAAGAGGGAAGAACCGTGGGCACAGGGAAGCATCGCCACTTCGGTTGAGATCGCTCTGATCTGGTCGTAATCACGGCCATCGGTACGGCAACCATCCTTGATGATGATGTCACGTTCTGCCTTCTTTTTGACCTCTCCAAGGAAGCCCTTGACCACCTTCGGGTCGGGGCAGGTTCCCTCCTCGACCTGGTCTGGCGGGCAGAGTTCTTCGATCACTGCGTTGCAGATGGCGCTGACCGCTTCCTTTCGGGAATGCTTGCCCTCGGTCCTGAGGGCCGCACGAACGTCGTCGAACGACATCGAGCGAACCTTCTCGCGCAGTTCCTCATCGATCTCCGGAACTTCCCACTCCACGGTCTCCTTGCCGCACTGGCGAACGAGGTCGTTGATCATCTCGACGACCTCCTTGCAGACGTTATGAGCGAACTCGAGACCGTCGATGACCACCTGCTCCTCGACCTCGCGGGCACTCGCTTCGACCATCGTGATCGCCTCGCCTGTGGCAGCGATCACCAGATCTAGATCTGATTTTCCACGGTCCTCGAAGACGGGATTGATGATGAAATTGCCATCGACCCTACCGACGCGAACTGCGCCAATGGGACCGAGGAAAGGAACTTCAGAGATGCTCAACGCTGCCGAGGCTGCGATCATGGCGATGGTGTCAGGATCGGTCTTGCGGTCGGCAGACATCACTGCAGCAACAACGGAGAGATCTTTTTTGTAGCCATCAGGGAAGAGAGGTCTCACAGGACGGTCGATCATCCTGCAGGTGAGAATCTCCTTTGTGGTCGGGCGTCCTTCACGTTTGAAGAAACCCCCTGGAATTTTGCCGGCTGCGTAGTTGTTCTCCCGGTAGTCCACCGTCAGGGGGAAGAAATCCAGTCCTTGACGGGGCTCTCCCCACGTCACTGCGCTGAAAACCACGATGTCACCGTAACGGACCAGTACCGATCCGCTCGCCTGCTTTGCCATCACTCCGGTTTCGATCGTAAGCGTGCGACCGCCGATCTCCCTTGAAACTTCGTACTTCATCGATCCTCCTGACAGCTGATGCTGTCCCGGACGTCCTTGCGTCCGATCCGCTTGCTCCTGATTGTAATTTTCTCCACCGCAACTACCGCTCGAACAGGACGCAGCGAGGAATTCTCGCTCGACGCCAACTTCCCACGGGTCGCAACCGTGCCGGGAACACTAGCCAGGCCCCGGAGCAACGGCCCCGACTGCCTCCCGGAAATGATCCGCTGCCCCTCTAGCGCGCCAGGTCGGCGTTGTCGGGACACTCTTCTCTATCGCCAAACTTGGTATCAGGGGTACTGTTCTTCGTTTCAGGAGTGCAGGCTGCCCGGAATTCACGGACAATCGGCGGAGCAGCGCGGTGCGCTCTTGAACTCAGATGGTCAGCGACGCAGCCCCAGGGAGCCGATCAGACGGAGATATTCGGCGTGATTGGTGCGCTTGAGGTAGCGCAGCAGTCGTCTCCTGCGACCGACCAGCAGCAGAAGGCCACGCTGGCTCGCGTAATCCTTCCTGTTGCTCTTGAGATGCTCGGTCAGATTCCTGATCCGCTCGGTCAGCACCGCTGTCTGAACCTGCACAGAGCCGCGGTCGTTCTCGCCGATGCGGTACTCTTCGATCAGTTCATTCTTACGCTCTAGAGTGATGCTCATTCCGTGTTTCCGCTTTTCTCCGCTTTGCCGGCTTCAACCGGGGATTCTCGACTCTTGGCACCAACGCCAGCGCTCGCTTCGGAAAACCAAAGGGCAGGCGTCAAAAAAATGGCCTCAACAGCGTCTGCTGAGTGCCCCAAGAAGCGGAAATCGTACCCGATGGCCCCTACCTGGCAAGCCCAAATCCCTGTTCCATTTCACTTTGCGTCGATTGCCGGGGGCTCTTCCTCGAACGGAGCAGGATCCTCGACTGTCGGGGTTCCGGCGTCCAGGTAGGACTGAAGAATGATCGCCGCGGCTCTCTCGTCGATCCCCCCCTTGGATCCTGTTGCCCGCGCCTGGCGCGTCGTCAGACGCTCGTCCCAGAGGTATACAGGCACCCCGACCCGTTCCCTGAGCCAGTCGGCCAGTTGCATGGACCTGCGTGCCATCGGGCCGTAGGAGCCCCTCATGTTGCGCGGCAGGCCGACGATGATTCCCTTCAACTGGTGCTCATCGTCGATCTCCTGGAGCCAGGAGAGAAGAAGATCTTGGTTGCCGACGACTCCCCGTGGAGTTGCCAGCATGCCGAGGGTATCGCTTCGGGCGAGCCCGATCCGGCGTTCTCCCGGGTCAATCCCGACCCAGCAACTCAAAGCAACTCCTTCAGATCCTCAGCTTCGAGAATTTTGCTGAGGGCGCCAGTCTCCCCGGATTTTTCCAGTGGCATCACCAGGAGTACGTCCCCCTCGTCGATGACCGCCAGGTTTTCACAGCCAAAGAGAAGAACCAGACGCCCCCCCGAAGCCCGCAGGAGACAGCCTTTCGAATCGACGGCCAGGCCCCGACCAGCGGTGATCGCATTTCCTCGCTCATCCTTCTCGAGAAGGTCGTGAAGTGCTGACCACGAGCCGAGATCTTGCCACCTGACAGCCAGTTTACGCACCCACAGCTCGGGCACCTTCTCGAGCAGCCCGAAGTCGATGGAAGTGCGAGGCATCTTCCGGTAAGCCTCCAGAACCCCATCACCCCCCGTCGCCAGCGCGCTCTCCAGCCCCTCGAGGTGAGGCCCGAGGTCAGGCGAGTGGCGCCTCACATTTTCGAGGAGAGCGGTCCCCTTCCAGACGAAGATCCCACTGTTGAAGAGCAGATGGCCTCCATCGAGGAGTGCCTGTGCCTCGGCGACCCCCGGTTTCTCGACGAATCTCGTAACCGGTGCCCAGACATTGGGGGTCCCGGCAGGGAGTTCACTGACCTCGATATGGCCGTACATCGGTGCCAGGCGGTCGGCGGTTACTCCCAGGGTGACCAGTCGATCGGGATGCTTCTCGACAAACACAACCGCTTCTTCCAGTACCCGGCAGAAGGTGGCAACGTCGTCGATGGCATGGTCCGCGGGCAGGACAAGGATGGTTGAGCCAGGATCTGAGGCTTCGATTTTCAGGGTTGCGAATATGATGGCAGCGGCAGTATCCCGCGCCTCCGGTTCGACGATCACACCTGCTTCAAGACCCTCGACCCCCTCCTTCAGGTGGTCAGGAACAACGATCCATCTGCGCTTGGCAGGAATGATCGACTCGATTCTGGAAATGGTCGTCTCGAGAAGAGACTCATCTCCGGAAAGGGAGAGCATTGCCTTCGGACGTGCCTCTCGGCTCATCGGCCAGAAGCGTCTTCCCTTGCCGCCAGCGAGCAGAAGCGCATGGGCCTTCTCCACCGACTTTTCCTCCTTCTACAGATAGCCCTCGAGGGCTGCGAGCAACCGGCCGATCCCCTTCACCTGAGGCTGAAGTTCGATAGCCACCTGAAGGTGGCGTGCCGCCTCCGCCTTCATCTCCATCTGGAGGTAGCACTGAGCCCGTTTCTTGGCAACCTCCACCTTGCCGCTGCGATCGAGCCCCAGGCGTTCTGCCCTGCGGAGGTACTCAAGGGCCACCCTCGGCTCGACCGTTTTTACCGCCGCCCTGCGGACCAGAAGCCGCCTGGCACGGTCGATGGCCTCGCCATGGCAGGGACGGTGCCATCGCCGTCTAGCCTCTGAGCGGACGACCTCCTCGTACCACTGGAGCGCCTGCACCCAGCGATTTCTCGACTCCTCCACCTCCCCGAGGAGAAATGCTGCATCGATAAATTCCTCGGATCGCAAGTGTTCACGCAGGAAACTGCGCTCGACTGGCTCCAATTCCTGCAGCCTCTCGAGTGCTTCGTCAGCTCTTTCCTCGAGAAGCAGGTAGAGGATCGAACGGGCACGGTTCACCGGCCGCGCCGATTCGGTGACATGGAGCAGGCGCGAGGAATCTGCCGTTCCCCCACCTTTTTCGATTTTCCAGATCCGGTCGTATGCCTGCCGGAGATCGGGATCGGAGAGAATCTCGAATGCGATCATCACTTCCTGGAGTTGATGGTCATCAACAGGCTCCACCAGTTTGTCGGGGTGCACTTCCAGAAGACGCTTTCGGAAGGCAATTCGCAATTTTTTCGGCTTGCAATCAGGGGGAACTTTCAACACCAGATAGTGATCGATGAAATTGTCCTCCGGCAAGTTCACTGCGATCCTCCGCCAGCTTCTCTCACCAGGGTCAACGTCACGGGACCATCGTTGACCAGATCGACTTCCATCATTGCGCCGAAGCGGCCACTCTCGACACGATTGATCTTTTCCTCTGCAAGAATTTCGAGAAACCTGGCCATCAAAGGTTTTGCTTCCTCTGGCCCCAGGGCACCATCGAAACTGGGGCGCCTACCCTTGCGACAGTCACCATAGAGGGTGAACTGTGAGACTGCGAGAACCTCGTATCCCATGTCGACGAGGGACCGATCGAAGCCTCCCCCTTCGCCAGCAAAGAGCCTCAGTCCGGCGATCTTTCTCGCCATCCACCGGAGTTCATCTTCCCCATCGCCTCGACCGAGGCCAACGAGAAGGAGGAGGCCCGGACCGATGTGGCCGACCGTCGCGCCATCGACTCGCACCTCTGCCCGTTTGACCCTCTGAAGGATGACTCGCATGCTCCAGGCTCCCTATCATCAGAACAAAGGGGTCGCTGAGAAGAGGTAAGAAAGAGGCTCAAACCCAGCGCAGGACGAATCCTCTACGCCGAGGAAGCTTCGCCGTCACCCTCTGGAACCTCGAGGCCACCCCCATCGAGCACTTCGTGGCAGAACTGGACGGACTCGTCGTCGATGACGTCGACCGGCTTCACCGAGAGCGCCTTGCCAGTCGAAGGATCGACCTCTAGCAGAATCCCGCACAGATGCGGATTTTCCTCGGCGACGGAAAAAGGCGCGTGCATCCCGGTGATGAACTTGTGCAGCACCGGTTTCGCCATCCGACCGATCACACCGTCGTAGGGGCCGGTCATACCGATATCCGTGATGTAGGCGGTGCCCTGGGGGAGCACCCGGGCATCGGCGGTCGGAATGTGGGTGTGGGTGCCAAAGAGACAGGAGATGCGACCGTCCAGGTGCCAGCCCGCGGCAGTCTTTTCACTCGTTGCTTCCCCGTGGAATTCGACGATTCTCACACGAACGTCATCGGAAAAGGACTCCAGAGCTCGATCGACGCAGTGGAAGGGACAATCGCCACCATCCATGAAGACTCTCCCGAGCACCACCACCAGACCGACGGGAACGTCCCCACGAGCCTCGATGGTGATCACCCCTTTTCCAACCGCCTCGAGAGGGTAGTTCTGCGGCCGCAGAAGAAGTTCTTCTTTTTCGAAGACCTCGATGTTGTCACGCCGTTTCCAGGAATGATCGCCCATCGTCATCACATCGATGCCGCAACTTCGAAGATCCCGGAAGATCTTGTGGGTGATACCGGACCCAGCGGCGGAATTCTCGGCATTGGCGATGACCAGATCGAGATCCCATTCTTTCCGGAGGATGGGAACCCATTTCCGCACGATGCGCCGTCCAGGACGTCCGACGATGTCGCCAATAATAAGGATTTTCACCAGTTCGTCCTCATCTTGCGTACTCGATCACTCGAGTCTCGCGGATCAGGGTAATCTTGATCTCCCCGGGGTAGGTGAGTTGTCCCTCGATCTCCTTGGCGATGTCATGGCAGAGACGAACTGCCTTCTTGTCATTTATTTTCTGAGCATTGACGAAGACACGAACCTCACGGCCCGCCTGGATCGCCTGTGCAGTCTTGACTCCGCCGAAACTGGCGACGAGGGATTCCAGCTTCTCGAGGCGCTGCACGTAACGCTCGAGGGATTCCCCTCGGGCACCGGGCCGCGAACCGCTAATTGAGTCAGCAGCCTGGGTGAGAACGGCGAAAATCGATTCCTGTGGCACATCGTTGTGGTGGGAGGCTGCCGAATTGCAAATCTCGGGTGCCTCGTCGTATCGCCGCAGCAGTGTCGCCCCGATCTCGGGGTGACCTCCTTCGAATTGGTGATCGACCGCTTTGCCGATGTCATGGAAGAGCCCACAACGCTTCGCAAGAGCCACGTCGATGTTCAATTCGCCAGCGAGCATGCCACACAGATTGGAGACTTCGACGCAGTGCCCGAGAACGTTCTGTCCGTAGGAAGTGCGGAAACGTAGCCGACCGAGGAGAGTGACGAGCTTCGGGTGGATCCCGGGCATGTCGAGGTCGTAGGAGACCTGGACTCCAGTTTTCTGGATCAGTTCGTTGATTTCCTTCTTCGTCTCGGCGACGACTTCTTCGATTCGCGTCGGGTGGATGCGTCCATCCTTGATCAGCACCTGCATCGCCCGGCAACCCATCTCCCGCCGGATCGGGTCGAAACAGGACATGGTGATCACTCCAGGAGTGTCATCGACGATGACGTCGACTCCCGTGGTTTTTTCGATCGCGCGGATGTTCCTGCCCTCACGGCCGATGATCCGGCCCTTCATGTCATCGCTGGGCAGTTCGATGCTGGTTACGGTGCTCTCCTGACAGTAGGCGGAGGAGAGCCTCTGAATCGCTGAAGCGAGGACATCCTTCGCCCGCAGTTCGACCTTGCCTTCCACACGCTCGATCATCCGGGCGACAAGGATGTCCCCTTCATGATCGAGATCTCGCTCCATCCTCTCCAGCAGTGTCTTTCGCGCCTCGTCTCTCGAGAGAGATGCAACGCGCTCGAGGATTTCCTTTTCCTTCTCGATGAGCGCTTCGGCCTCGGCTTGTTTGGTACCTACCAGGGCTTCCCGCTCGACGAGGACTTCCTCCTTGCGGTCGACCTGCCGCTCCTTGTTGTTGAGCAGGTCCATTTTTCGCTCGAGATTGTCCTCGCGCTTGGAAAGGCGATCGTCACCTTCCTTGAGCCGATCACGTCCCTCTTTGAATTCCTTCGAGGCAGTCTGTCTCTGCTCGGTTACCCATTTTTCGGTATCGCTTCGAGCGTCATCACGAAGGGATTTGATCTCGGAGTGGGCTTCGCCCAGAAACTTTTTGCGCTCTAATTGGGCACGGGATGACGACCGCTGGGTGAGCAATTGCGCAAACACCCAGCCTGCCGCCACCGCCACTGCGGCGAAGATGGCGTAGTCCATCATTTCCATGGCTTGGCTCGCTCCCTAGTAACAGGGTGAGCCCACTGGGAAAGCCTTTCGAAGGGCGTGGTCAAGTCGCCCACGAGTTATTCGGAAAGGACCTTCAATCGAGTCAGGCGTATCAATTGTGCTCCAGCGCTCGGGGGTTGTTCTTCAACCACCCCTTCAACTCCGACTCGTTTGTTCACGTACTCGTTCAGGTCTACCTCATCACTCTTCAAGTAATAGAGGAGCCGATTCCCTTTGAGTAGTTTGTGAGTCCCCTCGACTTTTCGGTGTTTCCCCAGCGGGACGATCCAGCCCACAGCGAGGAATTGTTTTTCCTCGCGCGAGCCCCTCTGCC
This sequence comes from Planctomycetota bacterium, assembly GCA_015664425.1. Classification (GTDB taxonomy): domain Bacteria; phylum Planctomycetota; class UBA8108; order UBA1146; family UBA1146; genus DTRS01. Next base: position 3,455 of record DQQH01000235.1, on the reverse strand, counting down.
CCGTTCTTCTAAGTATTTCGGTTTCCTTGGATTTGGCGATTTCCCGCTGGCGACGGGCCTCCGCCTGGTCCTTTTCAATGACAACAATTCGTTGGTGAAGCGGCAACCAGTGCTCACGGATGTTCCGTGAAAGCTCTACCGCAACTTCAATCTCCGCGACATCCTCGCTGCCCTTCTCGATCGCAAGCAGGCTCTCGAGAATCGAAGCGAATTGCCAATCCCGCGGGTTTTTCTTGGTTTCAGACTGAAACTTTTCGTAAATCGGCTGGAGCCTCTCAGAGAGAGCACCCAGCATGCGGATCTCACGGCCATCACCCTTCTCGGGAGATCCTTTTTTGTCGTCTCCACCGCCAGGGGCGCCAGAGATCGAGCCAGAATCTGTCGTCGTCGCGCCAGCAAGGGCAACGGGACGAATTCCACGAAAAACTGTGGCGACCATCGATGCTTCGAGGTCGTTCTTGTGATCGATGTAGTCTCTGTGAATAAACGCATGAGCTTCCATTGGAGCCATCACCCCCACCCACTCGGCGTTGGAATCATCCTCGCCGGCGAGAATCAGGATCTGCCCCTTCCTTGTCATACCGAGAGGAGCGTTCCGGGTTCCCGGAGTAGCACGCAACCGGACACGGCTGCCTTTCACTCTCAGGTTCTCCCCTGCCTCCTCGACGTAATCTCTGTGGATCCATATTTTTCGGTAGGCGGGGACGAGAATTTCGACCCACTCACCCTTGCCGCCGACAGCGACAACATCGGAGCCACGAGCAAGACGCATGAACGGGAAATGATTGGTCGACGCCCCGGTACGGACGTTGACCATGCTTCCTGTCACCTCACCCAACCAGGCCTTCTCATCCGGCACCTCTTGCGAGTAGATCCCCGACTGACCCACAGCCAGGAGAAATACAGAGAGCAGGCACAAAAAGAGAAGGCGTCGCGCACAGGCGCTTTGCCTGCCACGGGAATCAATTCGAATCGGCCGACACACGTTGCAGTCGCTGAGTGATTCCACGAGCGGGTGACCTTTCCTGTCGTCACAGAACAAAACACTCAGGGCCCGTTCAGACCCCGTCGTTTCATTAATCCATCTTCCGGGAGCGGGCGAACCGGAGGCGCTCGACACCCTTCCCCGGAGGTGCCAATCCCCGGGCTTAAGGCGTCCGAGACGCGGGGAACACCCGAATCTCCCCATCTCATTCTCGCCGATGATCCTAGATGGGGGCCCTTCCGCTGTCAACTTCGGGCAAGGAAGGGCCCTCAGGCCCTGTCGAAGACAACCTCGAGAGAGAGCCCCTCGGCGAGGCTCGACTCCACCGGGCAACCTCGAGCAGCACCCTCGAGGAGCGATTTGGCTTCGGGGGAAAGTCCCGGTGGCAAGGAGAAGCGGATGAGGAGACCCCCGACCCGTCGAATTCCACTCCTGGCCATCTCTTTCTCGACGCTGAATCGGGTGCCCTCGAGGTTCCAGCCGTGATCACGGGCCGTGATCCCCATCGTTGTCATCATGCAGGTCACCGTCGCGGCAGCGAGAAGATCGGTAGGTGAGAAGGAATCTCCTCTGCCCTCGTTGTCGACCGGGGCATCGGTCTGCACAACTTCTCCGGAGGGCTGATGCCTCACCAGCGAGCGGAGATCCCCGAGATACTGTCCCTTCATCAGGACCATGGCGTTTCCTCAGTTTTTGACCAGGAGAAGATCACCGATCCTGCATCCCTGTGCCGAGGCCATCACCGGGCACTTCACCCGCATCAGCGAATAACAGGAGATCCCCGCCTCCACCATCGTCTCGTAATGACCCTGCCCCTTGGCAATCACCAGATCGGAAGCCTCGACCAGGGATACAAGATTTCGCATCCCCTCGCCCGATCCCACGTTTCCCGGCAGTTCCAGGGGAACCACCCCGTCGACCAGTTCCTCGATCCCGGCGACACGGGCATCGGCGGCGACCGCATCGAGGAGCAGGGGGGCGCGCCTGACGATGGAGGTGATCTTCAGGCCCGGTCGCTCAACCAGGATCCTCTCCAGCAGAACCCGGTCGAAGGGAAGTTCAGGCGCCGAGTCGTGAAGAATCAAGAGGGAGCCAGCGCTTGCCAGATCGGCCTGGAAGCGGTCGAAGTCATCGAACGCAAATCCGCTGTCGGCATCGCCTCCGCCGCGCAGGCCCAGAAGGGTGAGGTCCTCGCGAATCGCCTGGGTGCTGAGGATCTCGTTGTCGAAGACATTGGCGCGAGCAGAGAGCAGGAGGGCACGGCGGAGAGGCTGCTGGGAACCATCGAGACTTTTCTCAAGAGCTTCGCGAACAGAGAGCATCTCCTCGAGCCAGCGGCTCCTCTCCGACTCCCACGGGTCGGAGACCCCGAGGGTCCGGTGAACCGAATCGAGAAGGAAGGAAACCAGTTCTGCCGGGGTCTGGTCAGGCTCGGCATCGGCGAGGGCGCGCATCCCCTCATCGATCACCTTCTGCTGGAGCCAGCCATCGTCGGTGACCCTGCTGGCGGTGGTCAGAGCCCGCCTCAGCGCACAGGGGTAGCAGTGGGGAACGGCCTTCAAATCAGAAGCTGCCCGTCCGTTTCTAGCTACTGCCTCACACGGACGCCGAAGCGCTTGAGTTCTTCGACGCTGAACTCCACTCGGGTCGGGTAGGACTCCTTGAAGTCGGTCCCGACCGCCCGACGGAGGCGGCGGACCTCACCGCATACCTTCTGGGCCTCGACCCTCTCCTCGAAGGGGCCAACGAAGACACTCATCCGAGTCCCGTCCCTGCCACGGCCGGTCAACACGTTTGCCGAAGCGCCGATCGCCTGACTGTTGAGATAGCGGACCAGACGATCGGTCTGTGCCGGGTCCCGGAGTGTCTGGGCGACCATCACGACGTAGAGTCTGCGAGGTTCGAGGTGGACTGCGGGTTGAATGGAAACCTCTGCGCTCTCGACTGTCGACGGAACGATGGCGATGGGGTTACCCTCGGCATCCACGGGCGATCGAATCACCTCGATCGGTTCCGGGTCCGGATCGATGACAGGAAACCAGGGTGGATCATCGGTTTTTCCCATCACCTCGGGGAGATCGGAGGTTCCCTTCTGAATTCCGAGCTGAAAACTGAGGAAGAGCGCCAGGATGAACCCGACGGCGACGACGACCACGTTTGCCATCCTCACCTCCAGCCGCCTTCCCCACCATGAAATCACCGGAACTCTCGAACTCTTCAGGGTCGGGTCGATGACGGGAAGTTCTTTTGATCGAGGAATCCTGGCCACCGGGTCATCGAGGTCAACCCGTTTGCGTTTCTGGCTCGTGGTACGGTGATTCCCGGCCGAGCCATCGTCGCCCAGGAGCAGAGAAGGATCAGGGGAACCCCGCTCGGCGATGGGGTCGGGCGTCGAATCCTGGGACGGGGTGTGCCGGTTGGAGAATCCAGATCGCTCTGCTTCCCTCAGAACTTCGAACATGCTGACATC
>DQQH01000140.1 GCA_015664425.1 Planctomycetota bacterium | reverse complement strand
AGCGCTTCTCGTGAGCCTGTTTGGTGAAGACGCTGATGGTGATGGGAATCATCGGGTAGACGCAGGGGGTGAGCAGGGCGACGAATGCGGCGAGAACGCTGGCGACGATGATCCCCCAGAACCCCGAGGAGGTGATGTCACGGCGAATCGCCGGAACCCTCCCCCCTTCCTCGCGGACCTCGCCGGTGAAAGTGAGAATCACCTCATCTCCAGGGCGCAGCCGTCGGCGGTCGAGATTCCCCTCGAATCGAACCGGGGTAGTTTCCGCTGGGGAAACCCCGGAGACGTTGGGAACCGTCTCCTGGCCGCCTTCGCTCCTCCTCTCCCCGACGAGTACTGGCAAGGTGAAAGAGATCGTCTCGGGAAGAAGACACTGCAGGGCATCACAAACCTGGTAGGTCAACTCCACCTTCACCCGGTGTTCACCGGTGGTGATCTCCTCGGGTGCGATCAGCGGCAATCTGAAGAGCACCTTGCCCTCGTGCTCGAGGGTCGGCTCTTTGAGGATGGGATCGATTCGCGAGTGCGGCTTCGGTTCCTTCACCTTGCCAGCGACGGAGAACGGCCCCGGATCGGTGACGATCACCTCTGTGGCAATACCCCCAAGAGGGCTCTGTTCGAGGCCGAAAATGTGGTAGCCACGCTCGATCTCGACGGTGAAGGAGATTTCGAACTCCTCCCCTGGAACGACATCCTCGGCACCTCTTGCGGTGATGGAAACTTCAGAGTCGAAATCCCCCACCGTTACTTCCAGGTGCAGCAGGTCGCCGCTGCCTGCGCCGGAGTCGACGCCTCCGTCAGCTGCAAATGATGCGACCGCGGTGCCAACACCCACTGGCAGGACGAAGGCGAGGGTTTCCTCGGGCATGCACATCTGGGCGTCGCAAACATAGAAACTCAACTCGACTTTGATCGCGTACAGGCCATTTTCGAGACCAGCGGGCACCGAGAAGCCCTGCTTGAAGGTCACCTTGCCAGTGTGCTCCAGGAGCGGGACCCCTGCGGAGGCAGGAGCGAAGATCGGATCGAAGCGCGAGTGCGGCTTCGGCTCGGTCGGCTCGCCTGAAACCTCGAAGGGACCTGGATCGGTGACGATCAGTTCCGGCGGTTCTCCCACTTGATCCGAAATCTCAAAACCGAAGATGTGCCAGCCACGCTCGATCTCGAGGTTGAAGGTCAACTGGAAGGTCTCGCCACTGTCGACCCGCTCTGCTCCTCTCGCCGTCACCGTGACGGGGGAATCGAAGGGGGTCTCGGTGACTTCCAGAGGTAACGGATCATCGGCGGGGTAGCCGGTAGCAGTGGCGAGGAGCAGCAAGGGAATCAGCCAGGCGATGGGAGCCGGGAAGCGAGGTGACAACTGCATCGGTGGGAGGTCTCCTTGGTCTACCATCAGGAAGTGGTATCGAGTCCCAGAGCTCTCGACAGGCGCTCTCTGGGAACTGCTCCACCGGCGGGCTCGTAAGCCCGCACCCACTCGCCATCGATGACGAGGTAGGGGATCCCCAACTTGCCGGTCTCCGCCGT
>DQQH01000081.1 GCA_015664425.1 Planctomycetota bacterium | reverse complement strand
TGCGAGTTTTCTTTGCCATCCATTCCTCCCGGCTCCCCCTCGGGCATCCTGCCGGCGACCGTTCAACCGTCGCAAGATGCGCTCGAATCAGGAGATGAACCGGGATCCTACCACTCCGACGATGGGGGTCAAGACTGGCGAGGGCGGTCTAGAGCCGCGACGGAAGGGGACTCTTCTAGGGGTATGGCGCCATCGTCCAGCGCTCTCTGACTGGGCCAACCGGTGGGCTCTGGAGGGACCTCCAGCCGCTGCCAGTCGTTTCGTAGCCGGCGTAGTTTCAAGGCACAGATCCGGGCCCTGCGTGCCATTCTGCGCTGCTCCACCATGTCGAGGTGAGTGAGGGCGAAGTCCGAGGAGAGCTTCAGGCAGAACCACAGACAGGCGAAGCCGATGAAGAGGGAGAGCCAGGGTAAATCCACGATTCTGCCTTCCCGGGCCTGGGGGCCCTGAAAGGTAGATCGGCAGGGAAGGGGCTCAACTTTCGCCTCAGAATTGAACGCGCCCTGCTCGGAAGTTGTGGCCATGGCCGCGATTTGGGCCTCCTGGACGACGGTCGTCATCCCCCCGCACCCCTCTACCGCGACCGGGACGCTGGCGCTCGCCTCTCTGGTTGCCATCATCGAGACGGTTGGAATCACCCCCGCTCTTGCGCGGCTCCCTGAGATGGGGACCTCCTCGGGCGCGGCTTCGTTTTCGATCCCTCTGCAGAGCCTTCCTGACCTCCTGGATCTGCCCGTCATCGAGGGAGTTCACCAATTCACGCAGGGAACTGCTGAAACGAGGGTCATCTGTCGCTGCTCGGGGGTCCTGGAGCCACAGGCGAACCTGCTCCCGCGGTAGTCCCCGCAATTCCCGCATCACACGGAAGACGACACGGGGCGGATGGGGAGGAGGAGGAAGGAGTTTTCGCAGATGCTCAACCTGTTCGCGCCGAGGCAGCCCTTCGATCCGTTCCCGTTCCCCTGGCGGTAATCCGGAGAGCAATCCGGAGCGAATCTCTTCAATCCGCGAACGAATCGCTGCCCGATGCTCTTCGGGAGGGAGGTTGCGAAGTCTCTTCTGTTCCTCTTCCGGCAGGTGCCAGCGCCAGCGAAGCAACGACTCGTGGCGACGCCGCAGGTCGTCACGCTTCTTCGGGTCGGCGCCGTGCAAGCGGTGGTGATGACGAAGGACAGAGTGGCGCTTCTTCGGGCCGAGGGCCCGCAGACGCTTCTTGATCGCCTCTCGACGCTGGGGGCTCAACGTCTGCAGCGACTTGAACAGGCGCCGGAATCTGGCCTTCTTCTCGGGGGAGAGTTTCTGCCAGCGTTCGAGGTTGCTCTTGCGCTTCTCGGCAGCCTGCTGGCCGCGAGGGACCGTTTCCTGAACCGCTGGCAGAAGCGAGGAGCAGAGGGGAAGCAGAAGGGCGAGGAGGAGGATTCTCTTGATCATTCTGAGACCCCGAGCAGATCCACCGGAAGTTCCTCGACGATCTCCAGGTCAGCGTAAAAATCGATCAAATCCGGATCGAGTGTGGCGATCTCGGCGGGTTCGAGCGTGGAAAGCAACTCGAGCAGGTCGAGTTCATCGAGGATGGCCGCATCGAGGGAAACGCTGGTGGACCAGGGTGCCATGGCCCAGAGAAGAAGGGCGAGGGGGACGAGTGCTGCAGCGCTCAACCAGAGAGGACGCGGGAGGGCGCTGACCCAGCGTGGAGAAGTGGGGCGACTGCGCAAGCGAGCGAGGAACCGGGTCGCATCGACAGTGACGGGGACTTCAGCAGCCGACGCTTCCTTCAGAAGGCGATCGAGATTCTGGTCCTTTGAATTCATGTCGCTCATTGCGCCTCCAGTGCGCCACCTGCCGGCGGCATTCAGTCCTCCGCCAGGTACGCTTCCAATCGCTTCCCTAGGTTTCTTCGGGCGCGATGCAGCAGGGACTTGACAGCTGGCACTTTCAGGGAAAGGGCCCGGCCGATCTTTTCCAGGTCCCAACCCTCGAAATTTTGCAGCAGGATCGCCTGCTGCTGGTTCAAGGGCAGATCCGCGATGGCTTCGCGGACCTTGCTGATTCGCTCCTGGCGAAGCACACCCTCGGAAGGATCCTCCCCTCCGACGGAACCGCCGCGCCACTCCATTCCGGCGTTCTCCTGGTCGAGGGCAGAGCGAGGAAGCCAGCGCTTTCGCTGGCGCGTCCGCAACTCGTTCAGAGCGATCCGTCCGGTCATCGTCGCCAACCAGCCGGTGAAACTGATGGCCTTCCGGAATCGGTCGCGCGACCGAAAAACACGCAGAAACACGTCCTGGGCCACGTCCTCCGCAGACGAATGGTCGCCGACAAAACGGCGCGCGTGGCGGATGACAAAAGCGAGATGCCTACGGACCAGAGCCTCGTAGGCGGCCTCGTCACCTTGCTGGAAACGGCGCATCAATTCGAAGTCATCTAGATCCATCGTTTCCTGGCCCGTTCACATCTGAGAACCCCGCTCCCTGGCTGGGGTTCCGGCCCCCGGGGCCGTATAGTGGCGCTTTTGGCGTCGATATTCAGCAGAAACCGGGAAGATCTCAGATGCCCAGGGTGCCAGAAGTACCTCTCAGAGGCCAGGAATGGCCGGACCTGCAGATTTGGATGCCCCTCGCTGGAGTTCTCCAGACGGGATCGATCATCGTCGATGTCCGCTCACCGGTGGAGTTCGAGGAGGACCATCTCCCCGGTTCCTCGAACGTTCCGCTCTTCACCGATCAGGAGCGTTCTGTCGTCGGAACCCTGTTCAGGCACCTGGGCCCGGAGGAGGCGCGGAATTGGGGTGAAGAACGGGTCACCGCCGAGCTCGACAATCTCACCCGCGACCTCCTTGCCGCACTCAGGCTCGATGAGGATCCTCCCTTCGATGGGTTGCGAGTGGTTTGCTGTTCCCGCGGTGGGGAGCGGTCTGAGGCGGTGGTCAAGTACCTGCGTTCTATCGGCTACCCGGTTGTGATGCTCGAAGGCGGTTATCGCAGCTACAGAAAGGGAGTACGGGAAACCCTGCAACGTTTCCAGCCACAACGGCTGGTGGTCCTCGACGGATTGACCGGCTGCGGCAAGACCCGGGTTCTCAGGCAGGTTGCTAGAATCTGTCCACGACAGGTGATCGATCTGGAGGGGGCCGCCGGCCATCGCTCTTCCCTTCTCGGCGACATCGGCCTCGAGCCCGTATCCCAGAAGAGGTTCGAAGGTCGCCTTGCCGACAGCTCCCGCAGTCTCGATGGCGATGCTCGATGGATCCTGGTCGAGGGCGAGTCGCGAAGAGTGGGGGATCGGGAAATCCCTGCGCCGTTGTGGCAAGCGATGGAGAACGCTCCACGGATCGAACTGATCGCGACTCGGGAAGAGCGAGTCCGTCTCCTCTGCCAGGAATACCTCGCTGCCGATGGAGTCGAGCCACTGCGCCAGCGCCTGCCCGCTCTCGCTGGCTTCGATGGCATCGGCGAGGAGGGGGTGAAGACCCTCGACGCGTTGCTCGCCACAGGAGATGTCGAGGAAGCGGCGAGAATCCTCCTCGAAAAACATTACGACCCTCGCTATCGCCACGGCAACCAGGAACGGGTTTTTGCTGACACCATCCCGATGGAGGATTCCGTCGACACTGCCCGGGGTCTCGTCGCTCTCCTCGATGGCGGGGTTGGAACCCAGGAGGGCTAGCAATCGCCCCGGCCGGTGGCGCGATCGAATGCGCCAGCTTCCCCGTCTGTCCCTAGCCGCGGGCCACTTCTAGGGGGCGCGCCGGAAGCGCCCATGTTTCAGGAAGTGGACCACCTGCTCCTGGGTCGCTCGCTTCCAGAAGATGAAGGTGTGGCTGCCGGGCATCTCGATCCAGTCGGCGGCGCCCTCGAGGCGGGTGTTCTCGACCGGCACGATGGGATCGCTCGATCCGGCGATGATCCCGATCTCGACGGCCGGAGGCGGTAAGGCTCTCACCAGGGAGCCCTCCTCATCGCTGAGATCCTCGATGGGGTCGACCCAGCGGTCGAGAATCCCCTCGAACCGGCTCGCCCACGGCGATCCCTGGTTCGGTGGGCTGATCTGGACCACTCGCCCCGCCTTCGGCGGAACGGGATCCGCCGTCGCCACTCTCGCCAGGATGGCTCCGAGGCTGTGGCCGACGATGTGCACCTTTCTGACGTGGGGATCCGAGGCGAGACGGACCATCTCTGACCTCAGTGCGGCAGCGTTTTCGACGATTTCACCCCGGGTACTTGGGTAGCGGTGGTCGACAACGCGGTAGCCGGCATCGAGGAGCGGCGCTCGAAGGGGCCAGAGAGCCCGGTGGCTGCGCCACAGCCCGTGGACGAGGACCACCACCTCCTCTCCCGTTCCGACGGTGATGCGGTCGCCAGGAGCGCTGCAGCCTGAAATCCCGGGGGCTGCGAGCAGAATCGAGCCGACCAGGAGCAGCGTTGTGAAGGTTTTTTCTGCTTCCATCGCTTCTTCCCGCCGACAGAGAACCCGGAGACCGGCGCGCCGTCCGGTAGCCTGGGTATCCCACATCTTGGGGGCATTTCCCACCTGCTTGCCAGATGACGGCAGGTGTACTCCATCCAGGTAACCTCCCAACACCGGGCCGGGTGGCTTCATTGTCACAATGTTGTCTGCTAGATTGACAGTCTCTGTTGTAATGGTCCACTTCCTGGTGCTTGAAATTCGGGCAGAATCAGCGATATTGGGGTCATTGGGTTCTATCAATGGACAGCCCGCAGGAGAGGTCCGACGCTCGGGAAGGCAAATGTTTGCGCCCTTTTCTTCTTCCGGTGAAAGTTGCCGCTTTCGCGGCAGGAGATGGCGCAGAAATCGTTTCTCCGGGTGAAGATAGTTCATTGTAGATCGGTGCATCGCAGCGTCGATGCGCATCTTTTTAGTGCTTCAGATTTGGAGGAAATTTTCATGAATGACGATCGCAAACTCGACGACATGGACATGGACAACGTCGCCGGTGGTGGCAAGGGCAGCGACAAAGATGGGATCATTGAGAAGCAGAAGAAAGCTGCCCAGGGCAAGCCCGGGGTCGACCTCGGCAACGTCGTCGGCGGAGCTTCCAAAGGCGACTCTTTCGTCGGAAAAGACGGTTCCGGCGGCGGAGACTCCAAGGGTCCTGGCAAGACAGACGGAAAGCCGGATTACAAAGGCAAGTAGTTTCTGATTCGATCTCTCTGCCGGTTACAGGCGGGAGTGTAGCCCGAGAGCGGTCGATTGCGGCTCTCTCGGGCTGTTTTTTTCGATGAAGGTGGTTCAGCAGGGGTGAGCGATTCGAAGCCTCGAAGCGGCCCCCAGCGCAATTCAAGAACTGGAGGAAATTCCATGAACGAAGAGAACAAGCCCGACAACTGGGATCTGGACAAAGTGGCCGGTGGTGGCGGCAAAGACAAGCAACAGGACTACGACGATGCCAAGAAAAAGGCGAAGAAGGAAGCCGAGGGCAAGGGTGAAATCTCCGATGGCGGCCTCCAAAAAATCGACGGCGGAGCGTCCATAAAAGGCAAAGGCGACGCCACGATCGGTGGAGGCGCGGTCGAAACCAAGCCCAAACGCGAGGACGAGACAAAGCCGCGCTACAAGTGAGCAGACGGTCGTGATTTCATCTCTCCCGCTGACATGCGGGAGTTCAGCCCGAGAGCGCCAGGCGACGCCTCTCTCGGGCTGTTTTTTTTTCGCCCCCTTTCCCCAGCGCCAGCCTACCTGCAGCCATTCCGTCGATCTCTCTGTTTTTCGAATTCCCTCTCCGGGCGCCATCGGACACGAAGGGATGGGGGTCGGGCGTCCGGATGCGCTCAGGATCGCCTGGAATTTTGGATTTTCCTGGAGAGCGTGCGCCACCGTCAGCGGAATCGGAGCCCGCCGCCGGGCATTCAGCCGCGATGGGGTCTTGAGGACGAATTGACCCTTTCTTCCCTGGAGGCTGCACCAACCAGGGTGGTCGTGAGCGGTCGCCGTGGCACTCCCTGGTCCTCGGTCTGCCCCCAGGGCACCCCGGCCCGCCGACCCGATCACTCGGGCCAGATCCTTGATGTGTCGAGTGGTTCCGGGGAGAGTCACCCCGAGGAGGGGTCCCTTGCGCCAGGTCATCTTCATCCTCGGCACCCTTGCAGATGGTGACATCGACTGGATTGCATCTGCAGGCCGCAAGCGCGAGTTTGCCGATGGCGAGGTTCTCATCCGTTGCGGTACACCGACGGATGCGATCTACATCGTTCTCGAAGGCGAGTTGACCGTCAGCGATGCCGAGTCGGGGAAGGTCTTCAGCCGCCTCAAGAGCGGCGAGGTGATCGGCGAAATCTCTCTTCTCGATTCGCGACCTCCGACCGCCGACGTTACCGCAACCGGCGCTGCCACCGTGCTCGAACTCGATCGAGCAACCCTCGATCACAAGCTGGTCGAGGACACCTCCTTCGCATCTCGTTTCTACCACGCTCTGGGAATCTTACTCGCCCATCGGTTGCGAAAGCTGACTCGAAAGATCAACTTCGGGGCCATCGATCTGAGTGCCATCCAGGACGAGCCTGAAGAAACTGATTTCCAGCTCCTGGAGTCCGCTGCGCTCGCCGGCAAGAGATTCGACTGGATCCTGCAGACGCTGCTAAAACGCTGAATCCTAGCGGACGGGGAGGGTGATCGTGTTCAGGAAGAAGGCTCTGGAGCGGATCGCCTCGCCCGATGATCTCGATCGCGCCTTCAGGGTCATCACTTTGCGCAGCTGGATCCCGCTCACCTCCGCGATCGTCGTCATCGTCGGTGGTTTACTGTGGTCACTCTTTGGCAGGATTCCCATCACGGTCAATGGCATCGGTGTTCTGGTCAATCCCGGTTACGTCAGGGGGATCGAATCTGTCAGCGGTGGCCAGCTCACAGAACTGGGGGTGCGAGTGGGCGAGGTAGTGGTGGAGGGACAGCTTCTGGCTACCTTCAACCAGCCCCAGATCCGTCAGGGCCTCGATCGCGCTCGCCTGAAGGTGGCAGAACTCGAAGAGAAGGATGCCATTCAGCAGGAACTGGAGGAGAAACGCAGGCAACTGGAAAGCACCGCTTTCTCCGGCAAGCGCAAACTCCTCGAAAAGGAGACCGTCGCCCTCGGCAAACTGATCGAGAACCTCCAGTCAAAACAGTTGGAGTACCTGAAAACCCAGGAGAAACACCTCAATCGAACCACCGAGCTCTCCTCGGCTCTGCACGAGAAACTCAGGCAGCATCTCGAAAATGCCCGCAGCCTCACCCGCGACCAGATCATCTCCGAGGCGCGCCTCCTGCAACTGGAATCCGATTTCACCGACAGTGAGCTGGAACTCGCCGGCGTCGAGGTCAAACTCACCGAACTCGAGTTGCAGGCCATCCAGAATGACCAGGCCCTCCTCACCCAGGTCAACCGGCGCTCCGACCTGCAGATGCAGTTGAGCCAACTCGACATCGATGAGCAAAAATATCTCCAGGAGTTGACGACCAGCAGGCTGGAACGACAGTTGCAACTGAGTGAAGCTCGCGGTCAGGTCGCGGCTCTCGAACTCGATCTGGAAAAGAAATCGACGCTTTTGGCGGAGCACAGTGGACACATTCTGGAATTGTCCGCTTCTGTGGGGGATGTGATCGAGGCTGGAGAGAGGATCGGCTTGATCGAGATCGATTCTCCCGTTGGCAGCCTGAAAGTTCTGGCATACTTCGTCCTCGATGATGGAAACAAGGTTCATCCTGGGATGCAAGCGCGGGTCACTCCCACCTCCGTCAGGCGGGAACGGTTCGGAGCAATTGTCGGCGATGTGACTCGCTGCTCCGACTTCCCCATCACCCTTGATGCGGCTTCCCACATCATCGGGAGCGCCGAACTGGTCCGCGCTCTCACTCCCGGCGGAGGAATGGTCGAGGTCGAGATCAGCCTTCAGAGGGACAGCAGCAGCTTCAGCGGCTTCAAGTGGACCTCTCGTGGGCCCAATCTTCGTTTCTCATCGGGCACTCCCACCTCGATCAGGATCACGGTGGAGAACCGGAGACCGATCAGTTACCTGTTGCCCGTCTTCAGAACCTGGGCGTGGGGGGAGAAGGACGAATCGGGCAAGCCTCGCTAGGGGGGGATCGATTCCACCACGATGAGAAGCAAGAAAGCCCACACTCCTACCCTTCTGCAGCTCGAGGCAACCGAGTGTGGCGCCGCTACTCTAGGGATGATTCTCGGCTATCACGGGTGTTTTGTGCCTCTCGCCGACCTTCGCAGGGATTGTGGAGTTTCCCGGGATGGCAGCAAGGCTTCCAATATGGTCCGGGCCGCATCCGATTACGGAATGGATGGCACGGGCTACAGCGTTGAAATCGATGAAGTTTCCGGTTTCCAGACCCCCTACATCGTCTTCTGGCAATTCAACCATTTCCTGGTCGTCGAGGGATTCACAAAGGAACACGTCCTCCTCAATGACCCGGCGATGGGGCACCGGAAAGTGGACCACAAGGAATTCGATGACGGATTCACAGGAATCCTCATCACCTTCGAGAAGAACGAGAACTTCACCAAGAGAGGAAGCCCTCCTCGAGCGCTGCCTTCCATCCTGAGCCGGCTCAAACCCCAACGTGCACCGATCCTCCAGGCCCTGTTCTGCGGCCTACTTCTCGTCGCTCCCGCGCTCCTGGTGCCAGCATGCACCGCCATCTTTGTCGATGAAGTGCTCGGTGGAATGCGAGTCAACTGGTTCCGTCCGCTTCTGCTCACGCTTGCCATCGCGATGGTCGTTCAGTTTGTCGTCAAGATGGTCCAGTTACAGGTCTACCGGAGGTTGCGAACCGCCCTCTTTGCGGCATTCAGCGGCCAGTTCCAGTGGCACCTGCTGAGGCTCCCCCTCGGCTTCTACGCCCAGCGTTACCCCGGTGAGATCGCCAACCGCGCTCGTCTCAACGAAGATGTCGCAGAAACGATCAGCACCTCTCTCGTTTCGACGGGAATCGCGCTCTGCAGCATGTTGCTCTACGGCTTTGTCCTCTTCTGTTACGACGCCACTCTGGCAACCATCGGTGTCGCGGTGAGCGCCATCAATTTCATCGTTCTCAAGCGCGTTTCGGCCAAGAGGGTCGAGGAAAACATGCGGCTGGCTGAAGTGTTCGGCCGTACTGCTTCCGTTTCGATCTCCGCCCTCACCAACATCGAAAGCATCAAGGCGTCCGCCCAGGAGAGCGACACCTTCGGACGCTGGTCGGGATTCTTCACCAACAGCATGCTCGCTCGCCAGCGCCTCGAGACCACCAGCATGACGGTGGGTCTCTTGCCCTCCCTCCTTCAAACGTTGACCGTGATGCTGATTCTGGTGATCGGCGGGTTCCGTGTGATGCAGGGGGCCCTCACCATCGGTGAACTGACCGCCTTCCAGTCGTTGATGCTCTTGTTCCTGGCACCGGTAGGACGTCTCGTCGGCATGGGAACCCAGCTCCAGGACCTCCAGGGGGATCTCCTGCGCCTCGACGACGTGCTGGCAAATGAACCGGAAACTACCGACGACCTCTCTGAAGTCGAGGTTTTTCCGGAGGAGTGCGTGCGCCTCGAGGGGTCCCTCGAAGTCCGGGATTTGACCTTCGGCTACAGCCCTCTCGAGCCTCCCATCATCGACAAGTTCCATTTCAAGGCGCAACCAGGATCGAAAATCGCGTTCGTCGGGGGAAGCGGGTCCGGCAAGTCAACGGTCGCCAAACTGCTGGGGGGGCTGGCCAAGGCATGGGAAGGCGAGATCCTCTTCGATGGCCGTCCGCGCCGGGCTTACCACCCGGGAATCATGCGATCTTCGCTGGCGATGGTCGATCAAGACGTTCTTGTCTTCGAGGGGACGGTCAGGGAGAACCTCTCCATCTGGGACAGCACCGTCACCGATAGCAGCCTTCTTCGCGCCTGCGAGGACGCGGCCATCCTCGAGGTTGTCCAGGGTTTGCCCGGAGGCCTCGACGCTCCTCTCCTCGAGGGAGGGGCTAACCTCAGCGGAGGACAGCGCCAGCGACTCGAGATAGCCCGAGCATTGCTGCACAACCCCTCAGTTCTGATCCTCGATGAGGCGACCAGCGCTCTCGATGCAGAAACCGAAGAGATCATCCTTTCCAACCTCGTGAGACGAGGCTGCACCTGCATCATCATCGCCCATCGGTTGAGCACCGTTCGGGACTGCGATGAAATCATCGTCATGCAGCGCGGTGTCGCCGTCGAACGTGGGACTCACGAGGAACTCTGGAACTCCCGCGGTGAATACCGCCGTCTTGTCGAATCGGAAGAGGGGTAGCCGATGGCAGACCGCCCCCCTGATTCTGGATTCCCTTCGAAGCTCCAGCTGGAAGTTCAGGACACCTACCTCCTCGATTCCGTTGAAATTGCCTGGTCGCTGCTGAAGGGCAGCGTCGAGGTCTTCAGCACCCTCGTCGTCGACGGAAAACCGTCGGGAAAGAGGGAGTATCTCTTCACCCGCAGGGTGGGAGACATCCTGTGCGGTTCGACGGTCGAGATCGGCGAGGGGAAGAGGGGCCTGGTGCTTCTTGCCCTGTCGCCGTGCGAACTCGAGCCGATCTCCCTCGACGACCTGTGCGCTCGATTGAGCGGTGAAGAGGACAGTCTCGCTCACCTTTTCGATGAATGGATCGACGGTTTGTGGGGACCGTTGGAGAGGGAGATGCCTCAGGAAAAGGTGCTCCTCACCGAGGTCCGGGGAGTCGTCGAACTCGACGCTGGCTGGCAACTCCCCGGCTCCCGCAGTGAGGGTCTGTGGATTCAGTTGACCGAAGGTCAGGTTCATCTCGCCGGAAGATCCGAAGCGGAGCACCTCGCAGGGGGAGGCTGGCTTGCTCTGGGGCGCCGCGGCTGGCTGCAAGCGCCCTCGCCGTCCAAAATCGATGCCGTCCTGAGCGCCGAACTCCCCGGTCGCGAAACGGTGGTCTCCGGCCTCGAAAACCTGCTTCGATACGTCGGGGAGTGGATCGACGGGCGCAGCCGCAGGAGAAATCAGCGCGATCTCGAGCAACTTCGGGCCCGTGAGTCTCAGGAGGAGCAGGCCACGACAGCGGCATTCGATGAGCTGGGAAGCGTCATCGAGCGTCATCATGCCAGGCCCCACACCGGCACAACCCCGCTGATTTCCGCTCTCCTGGCCATCGGAGACCACCAGGGAATCCAGTTCAAAGGGGTCAACGGCAACTCGGCAGCGGCCGAGGAAGAGGAATCTCTGGGCGAGATCTGCAGACGCTCCGGGATCCGCTTCCGAATCGTCATGCTGCGTGATCTCTGGTGGAAGAGTGACAATGGCCCCCTCTTCTCGGTAATGACCGAGTCGAATCATGCCATCGCACTGCTTCCAGAGCGCGGGGGTGGCTACAAGATCTTCGATCCCCGTACCAACGAGAAGAGGGTTGTCGATGCCAGCGTTGCAGAGTCGATCAACCCCAAGGCGGCGATGTTTTTCCGCCCCATCACCGGCAAGATCCGTGGCGCTTTCCAGTTCTTCAAATTCGGTCTTGCGCCACTGAAACTCGAGTTCTTGCTGGTGATGCTCTTCGGCATGGCAGGATCGCTTCTCGGTTTGCTGATCCCCCAGCAGACCCTTCAACTCCTCGACGTGGCGATTCCAGATTCGAACGAGTTTCTGCTATGGCAGGCTGCGGTGGTCCTCACCTCGGTCGCCATCGGTCAGTCGATCTTCCTCTTCTGCCAGTCGTGGCTCACCGTTCGGCTCCAGGTCAAAACCACTGCCTCGCTGCAGAGCGCTGTCTTCGACTGGATTCTGCGCCTGCCAGCGACCTTCTTCAGGAAGTACTCCAACGGAGATCTGCTCAATCGACTGATGCTGGTCTCACAGATCAGCAACGAGATCGGTGCAACCGCGCTTCGCTCTCTGGTGGTGGGCACCCTGTCCCTGGTCAACCTCGGGCTTCTCTTCTATTACTCGAGCCAGCTCGCTCTGGTCGCCCTCGTCATCGGCATCGTCTCCTGCTCGCTGACCGCCTATGTCTCGACCAACATCCGGAAAATTGCTCTCAAGATCGAGATTCTCAGCGGGACCCTCTTCGGTTTCGTCTACCAGACGATCATGGGAATCACCAAGATCCGGTCCTGTGGCGCCGAGAAAAGAGTCTTCCATCAGTGGACGATGCGCTTCACCGATCAACTCCGACTCTTCCATCGCCAGCAGGAATTCGAGGACATCGTGGTCCTCTTCAACATCATCGTCCCGACTCTGACCGCCCTGCTGATCTTCTGGCTCGCTTCGGCGCTGATGTTCGGCGAGGGCGGACTCGGTTCACCGCTGCTCACCATCGGTACCTTCGTGGCATTCAATACCGCTCTCGGGCAGTTCCTTGCTGGCGCAACTTCCGCCACCGAAACCTTCGTCAGGATCATCGATAACGTCAACAAGGTCGCTCTTCTCGAGCCGATACTCCAGACCGATCCCGAGACCGACGCCAGTTCGGCGAATCCCGGCAGGCTCAAGGGGAAGATCGAACTGGAATCGGTCAGTTTTCGTTACCGCGAAGACGGTCCCCTGATCCTCGACAGCCTCTCCCTCCAGGTGAACCCCGGGGAGTTCGTCGCCCTCGTCGGCACTTCTGGCTGCGGCAAGTCGACCATCTTCCGCTTGCTCCTCGGTTTCGAGTCCCCGCAGACGGGCGATGTACTCTTCGATGGCCAGAACCTGAACGGTCTCGATGTCACCAGGGTTCGCCGACAGATCGGTGTTGTCCTCCAGGAAACCCGGGTGACTGCCGGTTCGATCTACGAGCTGGTCTGCGGCAACTCCCAGGCTCCCCTCGAGGAGGTCTGGCAGGCCCTTCGCGATGCGGCCATCGCCGATGAAGTGGAGGAATTGCCGATGGGAATCCACACCATCGTCAGCGAGGGAGGGAGCAACTTTTCCGGCGGCCAGCGACAGCGGCTGCTGATCGCCCAGGCCTTGATCCAGAAGCCGAGCATGCTGCTCTTCGATGAGGCGACCAGCGCCCTCGACAATCGCGCCCAGCAACTGGTCACCGACAGCCTCAATCGCCGTCGGGTGAGCCGGGTCACCGTCGCCCACCGCCTGAGTACCATCGAAGCGGCAGACCGCATCTACGTCCTCGATGCCGGCAAGGTTATCCAGTGCGGGAATTTTGAAGAACTGGTTGCTGTTCCGGGTCTCTTCCGCAAACTGGTCGAACGCCAGCAGGCGGAACCTTCCAGTGCAAGCAGCTGAATCGCGGGCTTCCTAGGACCACTTTTCCAGGAGAGTTAGTGCCCTGGTGCCTGCCAGCCTGCCGTTCTGAAGAGCAAAATCGATGGCTTTCTTGCCTTCATAGGATTCCTCCAACGGATCGGCACCTTTATCGAGGAGCAATTCCACGATCGCAGGTGACCATGACTTCGCGGCGTGCATGAGTGGGGTCTCGCCCTCTTCATCGTGGCAATTCAGATCGGCTCCGTTGTCGATGAGAACCTTCGCGACCTCGGGGGTGCGGGCCACGCTCAGCGGAGTTCTGCCGCCGTTTTCCCTGGCATCGATCTTTGCCCCACTGTTGATGAGCAACTTCACGATACTGGGGTTGTAAACGGTTTCCTCGGCAGCAGCGCAGATTAACGGGGTATCTCCCTTGATATTTCGGGCCTCGAGTTTCGCTCCCATTTTGATCAGCAATTTTACGATTCCAGGCGTCGATGGATAGCGCGAGGCTCTCATCAGTGCCGTCCAACCATCACGATCCTCTGCATTGACCGCGGCGCCCTTGGTAATGAGCAATTTCACTATCCTTGGGTGGCCAGAATACTGCAGCGCACGGAGGAGCGGGGTCGAGCCGGTGTCGTCCCTGGCAGTGAGTTTTGCGCCCTTCTCGACCAACAACTTCACTATTCTGTAGTGATAAAAAGCGGAGGTGCTGGCGCCCACCGCTCTGAGAAGCGGGGTTTCTCCCAGGTTGTTCTTCGCCTCGAGGTCAGCCCCCCTGGCGATGAGCAATTTCACGATTCTCGGCTTCGAGCAAAAACGAGCAGCCCACATCAGTGGAGTCCAGCCCATATTGTCTTTCACGTTCACACTCGCACCGCGATCGAAGAGTTCCCGAATCGCCCGGATATCTTCACCTTTTGTCGATTGAAAGAGATCATTCATCGCATCACTCAGTTCTGGCTGTGTCGGTGGAAATATACATGCTGAGAAATCCGCTCTGATGAAGAAGTAGCAACCATTACAGTACAGTCGATCCCGAACATGCACCCTCCCAAACCACTTGTGAAGATGGAATGCAGCCCTTTCAAGAGGGCTTTGGAAAATATAGTAAAACCGGAGGTGATCAGATCCCAAACGCCTCGGCTGGCATTTCTGGTGGACCTGAAGGGAATCGAACCTCTGGCCTCCTGCCTGCTGGGCAAAACGGCAGATAGGTGCTGTACGGCAAAGTAGAGGAACTGCGTAGGCCTTTAATCTTGTACGACGGCTGTTGAAGGAAGCAGTCTGCTCTAATAGTTGATGTCCGACTTGTCGAAGAGTTTCCAGTAGATCCAGTTGTTCCACAGATATGGATTCAAATCGGCGTAGTTGAGGGCTTTCTTGCCTTCCTTGGACACGAGGAGAGGATTTGCGCCCCTATCAAAAAGGAGCTGGACGATGAAAGCCGGGGTAATGGGCTCCCGCAACTGGCCGATGGACGCGTTGGAAGGACAGAAGTTCGCGGCGAACATCAGTGCGGTCCAGCCATCGTTGTTCGTGGCATCAATCTCAGCCCCCTTGTCGAGGAGGCACTGGGCATGTTCGGGACCCCAGGGGTTGCGCGCCGCGAACATCAGCGCGGTCGAGCCGTGGTTGTTCCTGGCATCGATCTTTGCGCCCTTTTCGAGGAGGAACTTGAACGTTTCGATGCTGTCGTTTTGAGCGGCGAGCATGAGCGGGGTCGATCCGTCGTTATTCGTGACATCGATCTTTGCACCGTTGACGATGAGGAGCTGGACTTTTTTGATGTAGGAGTGATGAGCCGCCAGCATCAGCGGGGTATTGCCATCGTTGTTTCTGGCCTCGATGTCGGCGCCCTTGTCGATGAGAAACTGGACGATCTCGAGCGTTGAATAGCCGTGCGCGGCCATCATCAGCGGAGTATTGCCATCGTTGTCCCTGGCCTCGATCTGTGCACCGTTTTGGATGAGAAACACGACGATCTCGGTGGCGAAGCCTCTCCAGTTGCTTGCGGCGAACATCAGCGGGGTATTGCCATCATTATCTCTGGACTCGATGTCAGCACCCTTGTCGAGCAGAAACTGGATCCTGTCAGTGGAGTGAGTCCAGCCCATGGCGATATGTAGCGGAGTGCAACCATCGCTGTTCCGGGCCTTGATATTGGCGCCCAGGTCGAGAATGCGCTGGAACTCTTCGGGGGTGGTATCCCAAAGACCAGCAGCACTCAGAAGCTGGGCGTCGGGATGGTTTTCACCGGCCTCGATGTTCTCACCCTGGTGCTGGTCACTGTCCACTACAGCAAGGTCAGCAACCGCAACGTCAGCAGCCGCAACTACAGCATCGTCAACGCTGAGTTTGGTCATCTCTTGACCTGTGAAGAATTGAAAGAAGAGACCCGTCAGAATCGCCAGCGTGAACCCCAGAACCAAACCGCTCGGGTTTGGACGGGTCAGGATCGTGTTTTGAACCATGCATACCCCAATTTACCCCTCGGACGTCGCGGCGGTTGGTCAGGGTACTAAATTTGAGGTGATCTTCGAAGGTTGATTCTGACCCTGACAGGCTCAGACGAAGAAGCCCCGCTCAGCATGAAGACCAAGTGGGGCACAGGTTTGAAGTTGGTGGACCTGAGGGGACTCGAACCCCTGACCTCCGCATTGCGAACGCGGCGCTCTCCCAACTGAGCTACAGGCCCAACGATTTCAAGAAAACAGCGCCGAGGCCCTGTGGAAGTCATGCAACCTCGAAAGAAACCCCGACACCGATAGTACCTGCTTATAGTGTATCGGGGTTGAGTGAGGCAAGAGGTTCAGATGGGGAGATTGGCGATGGACACCCTGAGAATACTTGCCCTCGAACCCTATGCAGCGGTCAGCCACCAGACCTTTCTCGACGGGCTCGAAGAATACAGTTCTCATCGCTGGACACGAATCGAACTTCCAGGGCACCACTGGAAATGGCGAATGCGCACTTCCTCTCTCATCCTCGCTCCCGAGATCGTTTCCAGGTGGCAAGAGGGTGAGCAATGGGACCTGATCTTCGCCTCTGAATACCTCAACCTCGCCGAGTTGATCTCTCTTCTTCCTGTCCCGTTGAAGGAACTCCCGACGGTGACCTTTTTTCACGAAAACCAGCTGACCTTTCCTCTACAGGGAGATGAGCGTCGCGATGTTCACTTCACCCTGACCCACGTCCATTCCATCCTCGCCTCACGCTCTTCCTGGTTCAATTCCGCCTACCACCGCAATCAATTTCTCCAGGCTCTTCCTGCCGTCCTCGACCAGGTCCCCGGGCTGGACACTTCTTCCGTCCTGAGAGAAGTGCGCGCCTCTTCAAGGGTGATGTATCTCGGAACCGCCGTCGAAATCGGCAACGTGCCACCATGTCGGGGCCAGATCCCCATCGTTCTGTGGCCCCACCGATGGGAGTACGACAAGGACCCCGAGTTGATGGTCGACACTGTGCTCGCCCTCAGGGAAGAGGGGCTCAACTTTCGCCTCCGACTGCTGGGACCACGATCGTCCGCTGGCCAGCCCGGAATTGAGAAGATCTCCCGGGCTTTCGGCGATGACCTGGAAGCCCCCGGTTTTCTCCCTGACCGCAACGAATACATCGCAGCCATCAGCGGTTGTGACATCGTGCTCTCGACCGCTCGACACGAGTTCTTCGGGATTGCCGTCCTCGAAGGGTTGCGCAGGGGAGCGATGCCCGTTCTTCCTTCCGATCTCGCCTATCGAGAGCTGCTGCCGCCAGGCCTCGCCACCCCATCTCGATATCTCTGGGAGCGTTCAGACGGACCGGCGGCGACGCTGAAGAGGGCGCTCTCTACCATCGAGGGGGGCTCCTGGCTGGAAGAACGGCAGCAGATCGTCGAGGGCACCGACCGCTTCTGCTGGAGTTCCCTCGCCGGGGCCTACGATGAGGCGTTTTCTTCCGTCGTTTCGGGAGAGATCCCGGCTTCCTTCAGCTGAGCCTCGAGAGCCCGGATTCGATCTCGCATCTCCGGCAAGTGAGCGATCAGGGCATAGGCCCGCCGTCCGATCTTGACGTCGATGGATGGGAATCCCATCACCTGCGCACCCGCATCGACGTCGGAAGTGACAGCGGTCTTGGTGGCAATCCGGGCGCCAGCTCCGACCTCGAGATGCCCGATCACCCCCGACTGACCCCCCATCTGGGTGCCGGACCCGAGAATCGTCGAGCCGGCCAGGCCGACCTGGCCGGCGAGGAGGCAGTGAGTTCCGAGGATGCAGTTGTGCCCGACCTGGACGAGGTTGTCGAGTTTGCAACCGTCACCGATCACCGTGTTTTCGAGGACCCCCCTGTCGATGGTGGAGCCGCAGCCAATTTCGCAATCGGCACCGATCTCGACTCCGCCTCGCTGGGGCACCTTTCTCGTGTTTCCTTCTCCTGGGATGTAACCGAAACCGTCCCCGCCGATGACTGAACTTGCATGGAGGACGGTGCGATCACCGATCTTGGTGTCGGGGTAGATGGTGACATTCCCCCGGATGACCACCTCTTCACCGATATCGATACGCTGTTCGAGGATCGCCCCCGGGTGGATGATTGTGCCCCTGCCAATCGAGACCCCCGGGCCGATGAAGACGCCAGGAGCGATGGAAACGTCGTCTCGGAGGACCGCCGTTGGGTCGATTCGAGAATGCGGCGAGATTCCGCTGAATGGGGGCGGGGGGGAGGGCATGAAGATCTCGATGAGATCTGCGAAGGCGACCGGGGCCTGGCGGTGTCGAATCACCGCCGGAATCTTGCTCAGAACTCCGGCCGGGTAGAGTTCATCGACGAGGACGCAGCCCGGAGAAAATTCGACGGGGATCTTCCTGTCCGGGGAAAGATAGGCGATTTCGGTTCTTCCGACCTTCTCCGGAGGCTTCAGGGCTGTGATGGCCATCTCCGGGTCCCCTTCGAGAGTCCCACCCAGCAGCCTCGCGATGGAGGCGGTGGTGCGGGCGTCATCGGGTCTTGGTCGAACTGTTGGCGGGGTGCTCACTGCTTCCCTTTCTTGATTGCCCGGTCGGGGCGTGCGACCCCGAGCACCTGGATGCGAAGCATCGGTTCCTCTGGCTGGTTGGTGCGGATGTGAAGGCGGGCACGGATACTCCCCACCTTGGTCGGAAAGGGCTCCCCGATGGCGAGGCGGATGCGAGCCTTTCCCCCTTCGACCGGTTCAACCGCTGCATCGATCTGAACCGGCTGGGAGCCAGGAAGTATTTCGACCTGGATGTCCCTGATACTGATCACCTCGCCTCGGGTCGATTCGATGAGGAGGGTCGCTTCGGTAAGGCCTGATTCGATCACCTGACCGAGATTCAGGGTCGCCGGCGTCCAGCGGATCGCTCCGTAGACATCACCTCGGACTGGCATCTCGAAGGGAAGGCCGTTGACCGTTCCCTGGATCTTGCCGCTGATCCGCCCCTTGGGGTGTTCAGAGGCGACGGTGACCTGGATCTCGACCTCATTCTCGTTCTTCTCGACGATGCGGGCGCTGAGGTGCTTCCCCGTCACCGACGTGACCTCCACCTGCGCAAGCGGGTTTCCCGGCTGGGTGCGCAGGACGAGAGACTGAGTGGCATCGCTGATCTGCTTGCCGTGAACCCCGGAGAGGACCAGTTCCAACGGGCTTGCGCTGACACCGGGGTGATAATCGGCAACCACGTTCACCCGTAGCGGTGGCCCATGGCCCTCGACCTGGACCTCGATGTACTTGCTGAATTTCCCCCAGCCCCTGCCAAAACGGATCGTCGACCTTCCTTCCCGCGTCTCTCCTGCCGAGAGCGGGGTCCGAGAATTGAAATTGACAGTCATGCAGCTGCAGGAAGTCTTCACTTTGTTTACGGTGATCTCACTATCGGATGAGTTCGTGACCGAGAAGGTGACCGTCCTCACCTCACCGTGGCCGATCCCCCCCAGTTGGTGAGTTTTCGGAGCGACGGTGACCGTCTGCGTGTCAGGCAGGTCGGTGGAGAGGTGTGCCAGGATGAGGCAAATCCACAGTGTGGCCATCGGATCTTCCTTTCGATCGCCACAAAGTGTAACTGACTGTGGGGCCCGGTAAAATCCGCACTGATAAATGCTCGCACATCGCTCGGAAAACACTACCCTCAATGAGACTCCACGGAGTCCCTGTCCCGGGTAGGGAATAAACGAGGCGGGGTTCGGGTCTCACCCGGACCCCGTTCTTCTCATCCAGCCAAATTCCCCTCCTGTGGTACAATCGGGGCCCGAGCACACCCTTCCCAAAGCCGAGAATTTCCCGTGATTCCCTTCAAACTCCCCATTCTGATCAATATCGTCCTCATCCTGGCCATCGCTCCGATGCTCCGTGGCCAGGAATTCCCCTCATCTGCAGGTCCCCGAACCCTCCGCCACCTTCGCCTCCTCGACGACGATCAGTGGAAGGTGAGGGAGCAATCACAGAGATGGCTGGTTGAAAATTCCATGCTGTGGCTGGGCAAGATTTCTCCCGAATGGACCCCCGAGAGCCCCGAGGCGGCGTGGCGCTGGCGGAGAACGGTTGAACTGGTCGACCGTCTCGCCCACCTTCGACGGGAACTCGCCAGTGAGTTCGATGGCAAGATCCTCGATGAGGCGACGAACCTGGCTCAGGAATCGGGCAGGGCACTCGATGCGGTTCTCGAGGAGTGCCTGGTCGATCCCGATCCACTTGTTCGCTCCCGGGCTGTATCGATCCTGCCGTCGATCCCGACCGGGAGTCGACTCCTGCGGCATCTGCCACCCGACGACTCTTCCCCACAGGTCCGCCGTGCGCTCCTCGTTGCTTGCCGGATCCTCGACATCGATGGGGGCAGAAACCGGATTCTCCATTTCCTCCAGACGGAGGAACCGGGCGCTCTCAGGGAAGCGACCCTTCTGGGTGTACGGGAACTCGGGGATCCCCTGCTGCTTCCTGCCCTGGAAGCGGCAGCCCGGAGAGAACCGGAGCAGGATCTCTCCCTCTCCCTGACCCGGGTCTCCATCGGCGGCGTCACCCAGATGGACGCCCTTTCGCACCTCCTCGAGCTGGGGAGCTACCGCCAACGCCATGCGGCTCTCGATGCGCTCCTCTTCTCCGGTGAGGAGGCACCATTCGATCTTCTCCAGCCTCTCCTCTTCTGCCGGGCAGGAGATCTGCGCCGCCGGGTGCTGTCCCTCATCGAGCGGGGAGGGGTCGATGATGCCGCCCTTGCCCTGCTTCCGCTCCTCGAGAAGAGAGAGATGTTGCCGTGGGTGATCGCGCAGATGGTGAGGCTGGAAGCCAGCGATTATTACGGCGACGTGGCCGCTGCCCTCGAACGGATCCCCGTTGGCGAGAGGTGTGCCAAGTTCCTCACCGAGAGGGGGGTCCCGAGGTTGGTCCCCATCGATGTCAGCACCGAGGACGTCAAACCCCAGCGCTGACAGCGCCGCCATCGATCGTTATCGTGTTCCCAGAAGGAGCACACCTTGGAACAGGTCTGGGGATTCCCTCGCAAAGTGATGGTGGAGCAACTCGGTGACTTCCAGGGGTTTCTCCCTGAACCCCGCTCTCTCGAGCCTCTCGCATCCGCTCTCGAGCCACTCGGTTACTTCCGCCGGCGCTTGGAGGTCGAAGAAGATGAGAGCTGGAAGCAGGTGATTCCTTATCTTGCCGTGACCTGCGGTGGAAAACTCCTGGTTCTCAGACGTCTTGCAAGCCAGGGGGAGTCGCGCCTTCATCACCGTCTGTCGATCGGAGTGGGGGGGCATATCAACCCCGAATCTCCCGGGCCCAGGCCGCTCATCGTCCGTGGGCTCTTGCGAGAAGTTTCTGAAGAACTCGAGCTGGATTCGAGTGACATCCCCGAACCTGTGGTCGTCGGCTGGATCAACGACGATTCCACCGCGGTGGGCAGGGTCCATCTCGGGCTCGCCTGCCGCATCGAGGTGAGCGAGGAGGTCGGGGTGCGAGAGCGAGATCGCATGGAGGGAACCTGGCAAGAGATCGTCTCCCTCTCCCCCGAGGAGTCGGCATGGGAGTCGTGGTCGAGCCTCCTCATCCCGGCAATAGCCGTCGGAATCGAATCCTGCACCGATTGACGCTCTCGCCGCACGGGGGCTATAATCCCGGGCATCCAAGGGCTGCTGCCTTCGATCTGGAGCGACTTCCGGTTCTCGGCCGTGAACGGGGTTGTCGGCGGCGGCGGCGGCGGCAATTCACCAGCGATGGGATCAGCGCTACCCGGTGGTGTAATAGGCAACACAACTGGTTTTGGTCCAGTCATTCGAGGTTCGAGTCCTCGCCGGGTAGCCATTTCCTCTTCTGTGTCGAGTCCTCGAGTCCTCGAGGCCCGACGCAATTCCGACGGGGCCGATATGAGCGATAAATTCAGCGCAATCGTGCTGGCAGCAGGGCGCGGGACCCGGATGCATTCTGGGCTCCCAAAATTGCTCCATCCGATGCTCGGCCTCCCCCTCCTCGACCACCTCCTTCGCGCTCTAGGCAGCGCCGACTGCAGCGACATCGTGGTGGTGACGGGGCACAAGGGAAAGCAGATCGAAGAGGCTTTCTCCGGTCGTGGCCTCCGC
>DQQH01000253.1 GCA_015664425.1 Planctomycetota bacterium | reverse complement strand
GCTTCTTCTCGAACCGCCTTGTTCGCGGCCCTCGATCTGCCCACGGCTTCCCGTCCGCAAGGAGGAATCGATGTTGCGCTCCATTCGATCTGCAGCACCCTGGCTGTCGTTGCTCTGCTTTTTTCTGCTCCCTTCCGATCTTCACGCCGATTCGGTCACCGTCGAGATCGATGGCCGCACCTGGACCACCCTCGGCGACTTCACTCCCTATTCCAGTCCTGACGCGGTCCGCGGCGGCAAACTCCGCACCCATATCCCCAACTTCATCCCGACGCTGCGCGACGATGGCCCCAACGCCAACCTGACGACCATCACCGACATCTACAACCGCACCCATGAACCACTCCTCGGCATTCACCCCGAGACCCTCGAGTGGCTGCCAGGGATCGCTTCTCACTGGCACGTCGAGAATCACGACGACCACCAGGTCTTCTGGTTCATGATCGATCCACGCGCGAAGTTCTCCACCGGCGACTCGATCGACGCCGATGACGTCCTCGCGAGCTTCGAGCACCTCGTCGATCCCGACATCAAGGCCCCGATGAGCACCATTCTCTACGCCGAGAACTACGACACGCCGGTGGTCCATAGCGAGCGCGTCATCTCGGTCAAGACGAAAAAACTCAACTGGCGACTGATGCTCTACTTCGCCGGCAGCATGAAGATCTACCCTGCCGACTTGATCCGCATCCCCGGTGACGTCTACCTGTCCGATTACAACTGGAAGATGATCCCCGGTTCGGGGCCTTACATCCTCCATCCCGAGGATGTTCGCCAGGAGGAGTCGATCACCCTCACCCGCCGAGATGACTGGTGGGCCAACGATGATCGCACCAGCAAGGGGCTCGCCAACTTCGACAAGATCCAGCTGATCGTCGTCCGCGACCGGGAACTCGCCTGGGAAAAGTTCAAGGCGGGAGAACTCGACTACTACAAGGTGTTCAGAGCACAGCGCTGGGCGGAAGAAACCGACTTCGACAAGATGCAGAAGGGCTGGACCCAGAAGCGCAAGATCTACAATGAGCGGCCTCAGTCCTACTCGGGATACATTTTCAACATGCGCACCTGGCCCTTCGATGACAAGAGAGTGCGCATGGCGTTCTGCTACAACTACAACCGCGAACTCCTCTTCGAGAGCCTCTTCTTCAACCAGTACGAGTTCCTCGATTCCTACTGGCCAGGAGGGCGCTGGGCGAATCCTTCCAACCGCAAGATCCGCTTCAATCCACGCCGTGCCGAGCGACTTCTCGACAGCGCAGGTTACACCGAGCGCAACGATGACGGCATCCGGGTCCACGCCGGAACCGGCAAGGCGCTCTCATTCACCCTCGAGTACGGCAGCCCAGCGAGCACCCGAGTCCACCGGGTAGTTGCCGAGGAGATGAAGAAGATCGGCATCGAGATGGGGCTCAAGCAGGTCGATTACAACGCCCTGATGAAGCGCGTCAGCGAGCGCCAGTTCGTGCTTCATTCCCAGGCGTGGCGGGGCATCCTCTTCCCCAATCCGCTGACCTCATGGCACAGCGATCTCGCCAGCCAGCCCTACAACAACAACCTCGGTGGCTTCGCCAGCCCCGAGGTCGACGCTCTGATGGAGGCCTACGACCGGACCTTCGATCGCGACCAGCAGGTCAAGATCGTCAACCAGATCGACGGGCTCATCTTCAAGGAGCATCCCGTAGCCCTCGGCTGGTACGGCCCCTTCGAGCGCATCTGCTACTGGAACCGCTTCGGTACCACCGATCGCTACCTCATTCGAATCACGGATGAACGCGGTCTCTGGAACCTGTGGTGGACGACTCCCGAGATGGAGCAGCGGCTCACCGATGCCATCGCCAGCGACAGTTCGCTGCCGGTCGGCGATGAAATCGTCGATCCGTGGGGGGTGAAGAAGCGGATGATGGCGGGTTCCGAGGATGGAGCAGAGTGACCTTTTGACCCGGTTGCTACCAGCTGAGGGGAAGACCGCTCCGTGCACGGAATGACCACCTACTTTCTCCGTCGCCTGCTGCTGGTGCCGGTCACCTTCCTCGTCATCACCTTTCTCGGCTACACGGTTCTGCGCATCGCTCCTGGGGGGCCCATCGAGCAGGCAGAGCGGCAGTTGCGCGCCGCAGCGATGGGGGAAGGCGGCGGCGGAGGGGGTGGTTTCGGCGGCGCCGAGGGGATGGCTCTCGACGAGAAGGCGCGCGAAGAGCTCCTCATCTACTACAACCTCGATCAACCGATTCCCATCGCCTACCTGCAGTGGCTCGGGGCGATTCCGAAAAAAACTCGCGTCTCCGTCGGTCAGGAGGGGAGGCAGACCGATCCCCCCTACTGGATCGAGATCGACGCGGCGTGGACGAATTACCGCGACCTCCGCGATCGCTGGGAGGATCGCCAGCGGCAACTGAAATTGAGGGTCATCCCCGGGGGATTGAGCAGGCCGCTGAGCACTTCTGATCGGTCCGGCGACGATGAGTTCTGGGCGCGGGTTTCAGATCTGGAGGCCCTCGCCTTCCCTGGCCGCCCGCAGCTCGAGGAACTGCTGGCGACTCGTGACATGGAACTGGTGGGGCTCACCATTTTTCTGCCGATCTCTGCCCAGGACATCATCCGGGATGAGGCTCTGGCGGCTGCCGTCCAGGCGCGGGAAATGGCCGCTGCAGCATTCGATGACCTGCAGTCCCTGCTCGCACCCCGCGGTTACGAGGCGAACCGTATCGGTACGTTCTACGCGGTATCCAGGGGCTACTCGGGGATCCTTCAGGGCGATTTCGGCAAGTCGACCACCTACAGCAAGCCCGCCCTCGACGTGATCGTTTCGAAATTTCCCATCTCGGTCTACTTCGGCCTGATCGGCTATCTCGCCTCGTGGATCGTCTGCGTCCCGCTCGGGGTCTTCAAGGCGATCCACCACCGCTCGACCTTCGACACCGCCTCCTCGATCCTGGTTTTCCTCGGCTACGCCACCCCGGGATTCGTCGCCAGTCTGTTGCTGCTTCTCGTCTTTGGCGGCGGATCCTTCTGGAATCTGGTTCCTCTGGGAGGCTTCCGCTCGGAGGGGTGGGACCAGTGGTGGGCAAACGGCGAATACCTGCGCTGCATCGGCGATCAATTGCACCACACCCTGGTACCGATCTTCGGCTACCTGGTCGGCAGTTTTGCCAGCATGACGGTGCTGATGAAGAACTCCCTGCTGGAGAATCTGGGAGCCGATTACGTCCGCACCGCCTTCGCCAAGGGACTCCCCGAGAAGAGGGTGATCTTCATCCATGCCCTGCGCAACTCGCTGATTCCCATCACCGCTGGAATTGGCCACTTCCTCGGCCTGCTCTTCGCCGGCTCCTTCCTCATCGAGAAGGTGTGCAACATCCCGGGGATGGGACTCCTCGGCCTCGACGCCATCTTGCAGCGCGATTACCCCATCATCCTGGCAACCCTGGTGATCGGAGTGTTGATCCGGCTCTCGGGTAACATCTTCTCCGATCTGATCTGGGCGCTGATCGATCCTCGAGTCAGGTTCAGGTAGGGGGGTGGCATGAAACTCCTGGCGCTGCTGGCGGTAATCGGTTGCGGGTACCTGCTCGCCATGCGGGTTTTTCCGTGGCTGGCCGTTCGCCTCCTGCGCCTGGTCGGCTTCCGCATGCGAACGACGCCGCTGACCGAGAAACGCATCCGACGCTTCCGGTCGATCGGTCGCGGTTACTGGTCCTTTGTCATCATCTGCACCGTTTTCGTCAGTTCCCTCTTTCTGGAAGTGCTGGTCAACGACAAGCCGATCTACATCCGCTTCGCCGAGCGTACTGCCTACCCGGCGTTGCGCGATCTCGGCAACACCTGGTTGTTCTTCCTCGACCGTCCCTTCAAGACCTTCGACCGCTCCGCTGATTTTGGTCTCACCGGCGAAGGCCAGCTCGACTTCCGCACCTTCGATCGCTGTTTCAACGATCCCGAGACTGCTTTCGCCGCGGTGGTCGCGGGCAAGGAGGGGGAACTGGAGAAGCTCCTCAGCGAGATCGCCGATACCTCCGCCGAGATCGAGGAACTGAAAGCGGATGGGGAAGAACCCGAGGAGTGGCTGACCGAGGACCTCGAGGCATCGAGGGGGGAACTGACGGTGATCGAGGAGGAGATCCGGCAGCTGAGAAGCACCCGGGAGTCCTTCCTCCGGGGGGAGGCATCGATATTCTGGCCCCTCTATCGCCAGGGGCCCTACAACACCCGGCTCTACCTTCCCGGCAGCGTCCCTCATTCACCGACCCTCGGTGGGATTTTCGGTGGTGGGGATGACTCTGGCGATGGGGAGGGGGCGATGAACCCCTTCGAGGCGCCCCTCGGAACCGATTCCGCCGGCGTCGATGTGCTGCCGCAACTCTTCTATGGTTTCCGCGTCTCCGTCGGGTTTTCCCTGCTGGTGCTGACCATCGGATACGCCATGGGCATCCTCGTCGGCGGCCTGATGGGCTACTACGGCGGCTGGACCGACATCCTCCTCCAGCGGTTGATCGAAATCTGGGGATCGATCCCGTTCCTCTTCACCATCATGATCATCGCCAGCGTCATCAACCCGAGCTTCTGGATGTTGGCTGTTCTGCTGATCCTGTTGCGCTCGTGGCTGGCGATTACCTATTACATCCGGGGCGAGTTCTACCGGGAGAAGGCGCGTGACTACGTCCAGGCGGCGATCGGTTGTGGCGTCGGCGATTTCAAGGTGATGGCGAAGCATATCCTGCCCAACTCGATGATCCCCGTCGTCTCGAGAGCGCCCTTCAGTTTCGTCAGTTACATCAGCGCCCTCGTCTCCCTCGACTTCCTCGGTTTTGGCCTGCCGCCGACGGAGCCGAGTTGGGGGCGGCTGCTGAACCAGGGCTTCGAGTTCATCAAAACAGATCCACACCTGGTGGTGATGCCGGTGATGGCCCTTGCCGTGACCCTTTTCCTGGTGGTGATGATCGGCGAGGCGGTGCGCGAGGCGTTCGACCCCAAGGTCTTCTCGAGGCTGAGGTGATCCGATGAACCACCAGAAAAAGCCACCTCTGCTGCGGATCCGGGACCTGCACACCAATTTCACAGTCGAGGGACAGACCGCCCGGGCGGTCGATGGGGTCAGTTTCGACATCGAATCGGGCGAGGTTCTCGGGCTGGTGGGGGAGTCCGGCTGCGGTAAGTCGGTCACTGCCCTGAGCATTCTGCAGCTGATCCCCAACCCACCGGGCACCATCGAGAAGGGCAGCATCGAGTTCAGGGGCCGCGATCTTCTCGCCCTCGATTACGAGGAGATGCGGTCGATTCGGGGCCGTGAGATCTCGATGATCTTCCAGGAACCGATGACCTCCCTCAATCCGGTCTTCACCATCGGCTGGCAATTGTGCGAGGGGATCCGCTTCCACACCGGTTGTTCCAAGCAAGAAGCACGGAATCGGGCCATCGAGATGCTCGGCAAGGTCGGGATTTCCGATGCCGGCGACCGTCTCGCCAGTCATCCCCATCAGTTCTCCGGTGGCATGCGCCAGCGGGTGATGATCGCCATGGCGCTCTCCCTCAACCCGGCGCTGCTGATCGCCGATGAGCCGACGACCGCCCTCGACGTCACCATCCAGGCGCAGATCCTCGAGTTGATGCTGGAGATCAAGGACTCCCAGGAGGATGCCTCGATCCTGCTGATCACCCACGACCTGGCGGTGGTCGCCGAGACCTGCGACCGGGTGGTGGTGATGTACGGCGGCAAGATCCAGGAGGTTGCTGCTGTCAGGACCATCTTCAAGGATCCCCAGCATCCCTACACCACGGGCCTGCTCAGGAGCCTGCCGCGACCGGAGGTCGAGAGGGTCGATCGTCTCGAGACGATCCCGGGGATCGTCCCGAGCATCTTCGACTGGCCGAAGGGGTGCCGATTCTGCACCCGCTGTCCGATTCGCCAGAAGCGCCTCGATGGGGGCGACGGCGCCTTCGCCGAGCGTTGCGACAGTGAGCAGCCACCTCTGGTGGAGATTGCCGAGGGCCACAGCGTCCGCTGCCACCTGATGGAGGACAAGTCGTGACGGTCACCGCCAGCAAACCCATCCTGCACCTCGAAGACCTTCGCGTCTGGTTCCCCGTTTACGGCGGCGTGCTCCGCCGTCACGTCGCCGACGTCAAGGCGGTCGATGGGGTCAACCTGCGCATCTACGGCGGTGAGACCCTCGGCATCGTCGGTGAGTCCGGCTGCGGCAAGAGCACCCTCGGCAAGGCGATGATGGGGCTGGTGCGCGTCACAAGCGGACGCATCTGGTTCGCCTCGAAGGGTGAAGAGCCCGTCGACCTCGCCGGGCTCAGCCGCCGCGAATACCGCCCGTACCGCAGCGAGATCCAGATGGTCTACCAGGATCCCTACTCGTCACTGAATCCCAGAATGTCGGTGGCGGAGATCGTCGAGGAGCCGCTGCGGGTCCATCAGAAACAGATGAAATCGGAAGAACGGATCGAACGGGTCGCCTGGCTGCTGGAGAAGGTCGGAATGCGGCGCGAACAGATGGACCGCTATCCCCACGAGTTCTCCGGCGGCCAGCGCCAGCGCATTGGCATCGCCCGGGCGCTGGCCACCGAGCCGCGGGTGATGATCGCCGACGAGCCGGTGAGCGCCCTCGACGTCTCGATCCAGGCTCAGGTGATCAACCAGATGATGGACCTCCAGGAGGAGTTCGGCCTGACCACCGTCTTCATCGCCCATGACCTCAGCGTCGTCGAGCACATCGCCCAGCGCATCGCCGTCATGTACCTCGGCAACATCGTCGAGGTCGGGACCACCGATGAGATCATGAACAACCCCCGTCATCCTTACACCCGGGCGCTGCTCAGCGCCGTTCCGAGGCCCGACCCCGACCATCCGCGCGACGGTCGCATCGTCCTCGAGGGCGATGTCCCAAGCCCGATGAACAAGCCCTCTGGCTGCGGCTTCCGCACCCGCTGCCCCATCGCCCAGCCGAGTTGCGCCGATGAGGTCCCGGCGATGCAGCAGGTCGGCGAACGGCAGAGGGTGGCGTGCCCCTACTCCGATCGCTACCAGGAACTCCTCGAGAAGCGCCAGCAGTGACGCCACTGGCAGAGCAGGTTGCGATATCTTACAGTTCGAGTTCTGGCCGAAAGGAGTGAGTTGCGATGCTGAAGTTCATCATTCTCACCGGGCTGCTGATGGCGGCACCGACACTGACGGTCGATGAGCCCAAGGATGTCGCCTCGATCCCGACCGAGGAGCGTTTCGCCGGCGGCGACAAGGACCAGCGCTACTTCCTGCACGGGCCGATCGGCAGCACCAAGGCACCGAAGAGGGGTTTTTCCCTGCTGGTGGTTCTTCCCGGCGGTGGCGGCGGCGACGACTTCCGCGGCTTCGTCGAGAACATCGCCAAGAACGGTGCCGGCGCTGGCTGGCTCACCGCCCAGTTGGTCGCGAAAAAGTGGAACGCTGAGCAGAAGATCGTCTGGCCGCACAAGAAGAACACCCCGGTCGCCAAGCAGCGCTTCACCACCGAAGAATTCATCGACCGGGTAATCGCCGACGTGGCCAGGAAGACAAAGATCGACCCGCACCGGGTCGTGCTCTTTGGCTGGTCCTCCAGTGGACCTGCCCTCTACGCCCACGCCCTGCGCAAGAGAACTCCCGTCTCGCGCTACTTTGTCGCGATGTCGGTGTTCAAACCCAAATACCTCCCCTCCATCAAACTGGCGAAGGGCAAGTCCTTCTTTCTCTACCATTCTCCCGACGATCAGGTCTGCCGCTTTGGCGATGCGAAACGGGCGAAGAAAGATCTCGCTGCCGCCGGCGCCCGGGTCGAGATTCTCGAATACGAGGGCGGCCACGGCTGGCGAGGCAATGTCTTTGGCAACATCAAGAAGGGCATCAAGTGGCTCTTTGCCGAGGCTGCGAGCTGATGGAGAGATAGCGGCCAGAGCGTCTCCGCCTCGGGGCTGCTTCTTTCATTGCGG
>DQQH01000017.1 GCA_015664425.1 Planctomycetota bacterium | reverse complement strand
CAGCACGTCGGAGCCTGTTGAGTCACGGAAGTACTCCGCCATCGTCAAAGCCGAGAGCGCCACCCTCAGGCGCGCGCCGGGAGGCTCGTTCATCTGACCGAAGACGAGGACGGTGCGGTCGAGAACGCTGAACTCCTTGCCGTCGGGGGTCTTGACGACGGCCTCTTTCATCTCGTTCCAGAGGTCGTTGCCCTCGCGCGTGCGCTCGCCGACGCCGGCGAAGCAGGAGTAGCCGCCGTGCTTGGTCGCGACGTTGTTGATCAGTTCCTGGATCAGAACCGTCTTGCCGAGTCCCGCACCTCCGAAGAGACCGGTCTTGCCGCCCTTGGAGTACGGGGTCAGCAGGTCGACAACCTTGATCCCCGTCTCGAAGACCTGGGTCGAGGCCTCAAGGTCATCGAAGGGAACTGGGTCGGTGTGGATCGGCCTGTACTCCTTGACCTTGACTGGCGGCAGCTTGTCGACGGGCTCCCCGAGGAGGTTGAAGACGCGGCCGAGGACTTCCAGGCCGACGGGAACCTTGATGGGAGACCCGGTATCGGTGATTTCCATGTTGCGCACGACTCCATCGGTCGAGGCCATCGCCACCGCTCGGACCCGGTTGCCGCCGAGATGCTGCTGCACCTCGAGGGTCAGGTTGATGTCACCTTGTTCGATCTCGAGGGCGTTGTAGATCGCAGGCAGATGGCCCTCGGGGTACTCGGCATCGAGGGTCGCGCCAATCACCTGTACGACCTTGCCGACGGCTGGGGAATCGCTCACGGCACTCACTCCAGTCACTCGTCCGACAGCTGGAGAGCTGCCGGGATTTCATTGAAGTTCAACTCATCACCTCGGCGCCGCCGATCACTTCCAGGATCTCCTGGGTGATCGCCGCCTGGCGCGTTCGGTTGTAGAGTTGGGTGAAAGTTCTGACCATTTCCTCTGCGTTGTCGGTGGCATTCTTCATCGCTATACGACGTGCGATCTGCTCGCACGCCGCAGCTTCCACCAACGCCTGGAAAAATTGCATCTTGAGAGAGAGGGGCAGCAACTTGCCGAGGATCAACTCGGGGCTCGGCTCGAGGATGAACTCGCCGCTCAAGGTTGATGCCTCATCACTACTTTCTACTGCGATGGGAAGCAGTTTCCGGAGCACCGGGATCTGGCGGGACGCGCTCTCGTAGTGGGTGAAGGCGACGGTCAGGCCGTCGATCTCGCCCCGCTCGAAACTGGCCATCACCGGTTCGATCACCTCCTGGGCCTCCTCGAAGGTGGGTTTGTCCTCGAACTGGGTGTGGCGCTTCGCCACTTCGCGCTCGAGGTACTTGAAGCGGCTGATCCCCTTCTTTCCGAGCATGTGGACCGCGAAGGTGACCCCTGCCCGCTGACGGGCGTCGATGTGCTTCTCTGCGGCTTTGAGCACGTTGGCGTTGTAGCCGCCGCACAGTCCGCGGTTGGCAGAAACGATGAAGATCGCCTCGCGCCGTGGCTCGTTCACCTCCCTCAGGAGAGGGAAACTGCCGGCAAAACTTTCGATGCCTCCTCCGGAGTTGCCAAGGTCACGCATGATCTCGGCGAGTTTGTCGCCGTAAGGCTGGGTCGCCTCGATGCGTTTCTTGCAGACCACCGACTTGGCGGTGGAGATCATCTCCATCGTCCGGGTGATCTTCTTGGTGTTCGACACCGAGGTGATCTTGTTCTTCAGTTCTCTGGCAGTTGCCACGTTGCTCCTCGCCTCCGCTAGCTTTTAGCCAGCCCGGCACCGAAATCCTTGGCGAAGTCCTCCGTGACGGAGGTCAGATTCGTCTCGGTCTCCTCGGAAATGTCTCCGCTGACAGCGATCGCCTCGAGCAGTTCCGGGAACTCGTCACGGAGGTGGGCGAGGTACTGCTTCTCGAACCCAGCGAGGCTGTTCACCGGCAGGGAGTCAAGGTGACCCCTGGCGCCGCACCAGATGATGGCGACCTGTTCGGCGATCGGCATCGGTTGGTACTGCGGTTGCTTGAGGATCTCGACCATGCGGAAACCGCGGTCGAGTTGTGCCTGGGTCGCCTTGTCGAGATCCGTTCCCAGCTGGGAAAACGCCTCCAACTCGCGGAAAGCGGAGAGGTCAAGGCGCAGGGATCCGGCGATCTTCTTCATCGCCTTGATCTGGGCGTTGCCTCCCACCCGCGACACCGAGATCCCGACGTTGACGGCGGGACGCTGGCCGGCGAAGAAGAGGTTCGGTTCGAGGTAGATCTGGCCGTCGGTGATGGAGATCACGTTGGTCGGGATGTAGGCGGCGACCTCCCCTTCCTGGGTCTCGATTACCGGCAGGGCGGTCAGCGACCCGCCACCGAGATCATCGGAGAGTTTCGCCGAGCGCTCGAGGAGACGGGAGTGCAGGTAGAAGACGTCGCCGGGGTACGCCTCGCGCCCGGGAGGCCTGCGCAAGAGGAGCGACAACTGCCTGTAGGCGGCAGCCTGCTTCGATAGGTCATCGTAGACGCAAAGGGTGTGCTGACCGTCGTACATGAAGTGCTCTGCCATCGCACAACCGGAATACGGGGCGATGTACTGCAACGGTGCCGGATAGGATGCGGAGGCGTTGACGACGATGGTGTAGTCCATAGCCCCCTCGCGCTCGAGGCGGTCGACAACGCCGGCAACGGTCGAACCCTTCTGGCCGATGGCGACGTAGACACAGATCACATCGCCGCCACGCTGGTTGATGATGGTGTCGACCGCCAGCGCGGTCTTGCCGATCCCCCGGTCACCGATGATCAACTCGCGCTGTCCGCGGCCGATGGGAATCGTCGAGTCGATCGCCTTGATCCCCGTCTGCAGTGGCTGATGGACCGACTTCCTGTCGGCGATTCCAGGGGCGGGAGACTCGATCGGTCGGTAGTGATCGGCCTTGATCGGTCCCTTGCCATCGAGAGGATTGCCGAGAGGGTCGACAACCCGTCCGAGGAGCACCTTGCCACAGGGGACCTGCACCACCGTGCCGGTCCTCTTGACGACGTCGCCTTCCTTGAGGTCATTGAACTCCCCGAGGACCACCGCCCCGATCGAGTTCTCCTCGAGGTTGAAGGCGAGGCCGTTGGCCCCATTTGAGAACTCGAGCATCTCTCCGGCCATGCAATTGGAGATGCCGTAGATCCTCGCGATGCCATCTCCGACCTCGAGGATGGTACCGACCTCCTCGACGGCGAGGTCGGCCTGGTAACTCTCGATCTCCTTCTTCAGAACTGCGGAAATCTCGTCAGCGTTAATCTTCATCGATCAGGTCTTTTCCGAGTCGAATTTGGGACATTCCGTGACGCACCCTCCGGAAATGAGACCGGAGAGAGCTGTCGAGAACCATGTCCCCCACCTGGATCGTCAATCCACCGAGCAGGTCGGGATCGACCTGATCCTCGGCGATGACTTCCTTCTGGAGTTTTTCAGCGAGCGCCCCCACGAGCGCCTCACGAACCTCATCGCCGAGAGTTGCCGACGACGTGATCGTCGCCATCACTCGCCCAGCGATCATGTCGAGACGTTCGCCGTAAGTCCGGGCGATGTCCCCGAGCGCTTCCTGGCGATCGCGATCGACCAGGATTCGAACCAGGTTCAGCACCGGATCAGCAACCTGTCCGGTGAAAGCCTTCTCGAGCACCGATTTCTTCTCCTCGCGGCGGATTTTCGGGCTTTCCAGAAACACAGCGAACTGTGGATCGCTCTCGAGGACAGCGACGATCGAATCGAGTTGTTCACCGTAGAGATCGCTCTCTTTCCTGGCGATCCCGACCTCGAGCAGCGCCTGCGCATAGGCGAGGGAAACAGGGTGCCGCTGCTTGATGCTTGCTGCCATGCGCTGCTCCTAACTGAGTTTCTCGTACTGCTTGATGGTGTCCTTGGCGATCCGCTTCTGGTCCTTGGCGTCGATAGAGTGGCCAATTAGCTTCTCGGCGATGGTGACGGAGAGATCGACGGCAAGGGTGTGGATCTCATCGACGGCGTTGTCCTTGGCGCGATCGATCTCTGCCATCGCACGCGCCTGGATCTCTTCCGCCAGTTTGCGGGAGTCGGCGACCACCTGATCGCGCACCACCTCAGCGTCTCGCTTGCCCTCGGCGACGATGGCGCTCGCTTCCTTGCGAGCCCCGGCGAGCACCTTTTCCTGCTCTGCCTGAAACACCTTCTGCTCCTCGCGCATCTTCTCGGCAGCATGGAGGGACTCGCGGATCTTGACCTCGCGCTCGTCGAGGGCAGCGGCGATCGGTCCCCACGCCTTCTTCTTGAGGATCCACGCCGCCACGAGGAAGACCACCACCGTGTAGATGAAGGTCTCAATGTCTGGATCGAGCAGCCCCTTCTTGGCGCCACCGGCAGCTTCAGATGCCAGCAACTGGCCGGTCGTCAGGAAGAAGACGAGAGTGGTTGATGCCACCCTTTCGAAAAACGCTCGAGAAACTGAAAAGGACATCATCTCTCTATCCACCGGCTGCTTTGGCAGCATCTTCGAGTGCTTTCAGTGCTTCGTTGGCCTGAAACACCTCTGGCCCTGAAAGTTCTACAAATACCCCGTTGATCGAGAAGTAAACCAAGATGCAGATGACCAGGCCAAAGAGGGCGACCCCCTCGACGAGAGCTGCGGTCAGGAGCATCGTTCCTCGAACATCGCCGGACGCTTCCGGCTGACGCGCAATCGCCTCGCAGGCGGAACCCCCGATTCGCCCGATTCCGATGCCCGCACCGACAGCAGCCAGCCCGGCGCCGATCCCGGCTCCCATGATGCCGTTGGTAACCAAACTGCTGTAGCCTTCTGCCAGGCTCAGGAGCCCCATGAGCATTTCCATCTCAATCCCTTTCACATGCCCGCCCTCGAGCGGGTCCCCGTTCTATGCCCCTTGGGGCCTAGTGTTCTGGATGTATCGCCAGCGACAGGAAAACCGTCGTCAAGAACGCAAAGATGTACGCCTGGATGGCAGCCACCAGTAATTCCAGGAAGGTCAGCAAGATACAGCTTGCCACAGAAATCACGGTGATCGTCGTCCCCAGGAAAAAGTTCTCTGCAGAGAGGATCCCGGCGAAGCCGAGGATCACCGCCAGCATCAAGTGTCCACCCACCATGTTCGCGAACAACCGGATGGCGAGTGCACAGGGCCTGATGATCTGACTGAGAATTTCGATCGGGATCATCATCGGCCACAACATCGGTGGCCCCACCAGCAAGCTGGCCTTCACGTACTTGATGATGCCGTTTCTCTTGATCCCGACCGCGTGGTAGACGACGAACGAGATCAGTGCCAGTCCGGCCGTCACGCTGATGTTGCTGGTGGCAGTCGCCGACCCCGGAATCATTCCAAGGAGGTTGCAGAAGAGCACGAAGAAGAAGAAGGTCCAGATCAGCGGAACAAACTTGCGAGTGTCATCGCCGAGGAACGGCTGGACCATCTCATCGCGAATGTAGATGAGGATCACCTCGACGAGACCCGCCCCCCTCCCGCGAGGGATGCCATCTTGCATCTGGCGAGCGACCATCGGGAAGATGATCAGGCACAGCGCTGCTGCCAGTGAGAGGTACAGCACGTGTTGGGTGATCTGGAGATTTTCGGTGAGCCAGTGGAGATCGTGGTCGAGCACGTGACCGAGAGGATCACTGCTAGCGAGAGTCACCAGGAACCCCGTCATCGGCTCGCCTCTTCCCTGGCCCCTTCCGGGCTCCGCGGATCGGTCCGATCCGCTCCGGGAGTCTGCTGGATCCGCCCGCCTTCGACGACGGAATCCAGTTCGCCCCTGTTCAGCGCCTGACGAAGAGTCAGGATCTCGACACCAAGCACCAGCAAGTAGAGGAGCGTGGTGGTCAGCAACGCTCTCTGACTCCACTGACGTCCCGCGACGGCATGCACCAGACCCATGCTCCCGAACAGGACCAGCGCTCGTAGCACCAGGCCCTTGAACAACTCACCGGTCATTTTCTGAGGATCACAGGTCAGCGCCACCCGCATCGTCCGGAAACCGAGGAGCCCCAGCCCGACGGCCCAGAAGACTGCCCAGAGAAGGCACAGGAGTCCTTCTCGACCCCATTGCTCCTCCACGAACAGCGCTGCGATACCACTGGCGACCAGCACGACTCCGCAAATTCGAAAAAGGAACCGTCGAAAGAGGCTCACTCCTCTTCACCTTCCTTCTCGTCATCTTGCTGGGTAGTCCGATCTCCTCGCATCTCCTCCTGCGACTCCTTGGAGCCATCAGCCCT
>DQQH01000241.1 GCA_015664425.1 Planctomycetota bacterium | reverse complement strand
CTTCGTGGGGCGTGGCTTGGGGATGCCGGGCATCACCCAAACACGCTGTTGCGGAACGATGGGGCGACCTTTACCGACGTCACCGAGTCCTCGGGGATTCTCTCGTTCCCTCCGACTCAGACCGCTGACTGGGGCGACTACGATCGCGATGGAGACCTCGATCTCTTCGTCGGGAACGAGTCTGCAGGTTCAGAAGTGCATCCGTGCGAGCTTTTCGAGAATCAGGGGGACGGCACCTTCGTCGAGGTCGCCGACAAGGTCGGACTTCAGCACATCGCCTATGTAAAGGGAGTGGCGTGGGGGGACATCGACAACGACGGCGATCTCGATCTGTACCTCTCGACAATGGGCAGCTCCAACGCGCTGTACGAGAATCTCGGCCCCGCTTCTGAAGGGGAAAAACCGCGCTTCAGGGACATCACTGAAGGTGCCGAGGTCGGGGCGCCACAGCTCAGTTTTCCCACCTGGTTCTGGGATTACGATCATGATGGTCGCCTCGATATCCTCGCCGGCTCCTACGGCAGCTTCGAGGAGAGCATGCTCGAAGGGGTGGTCGCGGACTATCTGGGACAGCCGACTGCCGACGAGGGGATCCGCCTGTACAAAAACCTCGGGGGGGGCGATTCGAGGAGGTATCTCAGAAGGTGGGGATTCGGCGTACCGTCCTCCCTATGGGCGCCAACTTCGGAGATCTCGATGGAGACGGCTGGCTCGACGCCTACTTTGGAACCGGTCAGCCAGACCTGGCCACCCTGGTCCCGAACCGGGTGTTCCGAAATGCCGAGGGCAGACGATTCGAGGATGTCACCACCAGCGGTGGCTTTGGCCATCTGCAGAAGGGCCACGGGATCGCATTTGGCGACATCGACCACGATGGCGACCAGGACATCTTCGTGACGGTGGGAGGGGCGTACGAGGGCGATGGCTATGCCAACGTCCTTTTCGAGAATCCCGGCCACGGCCATCGCTGGCTGACCCTCCGACTCTCCGGCACAAGGTCGAGCCGCGACGCTCGTCACGCAAGGGTTGGAATAGAAGTCGAGACCGGGTCGGAATCACGCACGATCCACCGCGTCCTCGGCACCGGAGGTAGCTTTGGCGCCTCGAGTTCGCAACTCGAGGTGGGACTCGGCAAGGCGAGTAAGGTGATTGCCGTGACTGTCGACTGGCCGGTCTCTGGTCGGTCCCGGTATCAGGGGTTTTCTCTCGACCGAGTCTACCGCCTCGAGGAGGGGCAGACCGACCCGACAGAGGTGCCGACGGTACCCTTCAAACTCGGTGGAGTTACAGCTCCACCACCCTCCGACGAATGACCTCTCCGGCAACAGTGTGCCCTGAGGGGGAGGAAGGGTGGGCTCTCACTGGGGTTATTTCTGCCCCTCTTCTTCGTTGCCGTCCGTCTCCCCCGCTGGAATCTTCTGGCCGCTGGAAATCGCTCCTTTCGGGTCACGAAAGGCGCCTCCGCGACGTCTGGATATCTCCTGGCTCAGTCTGAAGGGGATCAGCCGAGGCAACAGAGAGAGCGCCCGGTAGACGATTCCGGGGATGCAGTAGGTGTCGCCTCGCTCGCACGCCGCCAGCCCCTCACCGGCGACGCGCTCGGCATCGAGCCACATCCAGCGTGGCAGCTTCGAGACCCGCTCGCGGGTGCCGTTGACGTCGTGGAACTCGCTCCAGGTGAATCCGGGGCAGAGAGCGGTGACGTGGACATCGCTTCGGC
The DNA here is from genome assembly GCA_015664425.1 of Planctomycetota bacterium. Taxonomy (GTDB): domain Bacteria; phylum Planctomycetota; class UBA8108; order UBA1146; family UBA1146; genus DTRS01. The sequence goes on along the minus strand of DQQH01000241.1, from coordinate 5,734 downwards.
CCTGCTCGAGGGCGAGAGATTCCACGAACAGGTTGAGCGCCGCCTTGACCGCCGCATAGAGGGTGTGGCCGGCGGTTCCCGGCAGCAGCCCGGCGACCGACGAGACGATGATCACCCGTCCGTGGCCGCGTTCGATCATCGCCGGCAACAGGCGATGGGTGAGCTCGCAGACCGAATGGAGCATCACCTGCAGGAAGCGCTGGTGCACCTCCCACTTGTGCAGGAGGAAGGAGCCCGCGAGGCCGTAGCCGGCGTTGTTGATGAGAGTGTCGATTTCCAGGCCGGCCTCGGCGAGAGAACTCTCGATCTGTGCCGGGGCGCCCGGATCGGCGAGGTCGGCCACCTCGACCGTCGCCGTGATCGAGTGACCCTCGGCGAGTTCCTTGGCGAGGGCGCGCAGGCGTTCCTGGCGTCGGGCGACGAGAACCACGTCCATCCCCCTACGAGCGCAGTGGTGGGCGAAGGCGAGGCCGATCCCCGAGGATGCGCCGGTGATCAGCGCCCGTTTTCTTCTCATCGGGAGGCCCTGTTCCTCGCCGGTCGGTAGCGCCCATCGGGAATCCGGGTCGCCCAGCGGTACTCCGGATCGGTGAGCAGGGCGACGATCCAAGGATCGCCCTCGGCGACCTTCTCGGCGGTGGCCAGCTGCCATTCGTCGGCGATCTGGCGCTGGCGGTCGGGATCCGATTGCGCCCCCAGAAGCGAGGTCAGCGCCCAGTAGAGGTATTCGACGGTCATGCAGGAGTACTCGCAGGTACCGTCGTCGTAGTGAAACCACGCCTTCTTGGGGTACTTGCGCGGCACGCGGGTGAAGTGACCGCCGCGCGCCCGGTCGAGGCACTCGCCAAGGGCGGTGCCGGCGCGGGCACCGAAGATGCGCGGATAGGCCTCTCCGTAGCCGGCGGTGACCAGGTGCAGCACCTCCTCGAGAGTGGCATCGAAGCGTCCGCCGCCGGGCTTGGTCTCGCCGGCGTGCTGGAACTGGCTGTGGTGGAAGCCCTCGGCGTGCCAGCGTTCGGCGGCCGATTCGTCGAGTTCCCTCTCATCGCGGGTGATCACCATCGCCATGTCGCGGCTCGCCATCGCCTCGACGACACGAGGGTTGTCGGCGACGCCGTCCTCGTCGTTGTCGAGATACTCGGCGAGCACGCAGGCGATGTGTCGGAGCTTGGCATCGGGAGTGCGGGCGGTGCCGAAGACGTGCACGCCGAAGACCGGGATGTACTTGCTGAAGGTGCTGTCGAAGGCGCTCAGCTCCTCGGGAATGTCGATGATCTTCAGGTCGGGAGGGGCGTTTACTGGAGGATCGTCGAGGGCCCCTGAGGGAGCGAGACAGGTGGCGAGAAGCAGCAGATGGAGCACCGGCGGTTCCTTTCCTGAAAGACCCAGCGACTTGACCTCCGGCGAGATCCGGGGATCGTGGCGGCAGCGATGACGGCTGCGGCCGTGGACCCCAACAGGATGCCCGATTCCGGCGGGAGTGGAAGTAGGGTGACCGACCTGCTCGGCGGACTGTGGCGCAAGGCCTTCAGAGGCAATCTCCACCGCCTCGATGGCGACGTCGCCTGGCGGATGGCGCGCAGAAGCGTCCCGGACCGGCGCTTCACGACGATCCTTGGCGGTCTTGGCATCGCCACCGCCATCGATCTGCGCCGCCGCCACTCTTCCGATGGCGCCAGTGGCACCATCGATTTCGAGGGCCTCGGGATCGGTTACGAGAACGTCCATCTGCGCTCATCCGACCTGCCCCTGCCGGAGAACCTCCAGCGCCTCGTGCGGCTCTTCGGTGAGGTCAAGCGGCCGCTGCTCCTCTATTGCAAGCGCGGCAAGGACAAGACCGGCTTCGCCTCGACCCTCTACCGGCTTCTGATCAATGGCGACCCGATCGAGGTCGCCTACCGTCAGCTGGCGTGGATCCCCTTTGGCCACCGCAAGGCGCGCCACCACGGGCCGTGGAAATTTCGCGCCCTCCTCGAGAGGGAGCGGCCGGCGGATCTGCGCATCTGGATCGAAGAGCGCTACCCGCAGATCTACGCCGCCGGGCTCGCTCGTGGCGAGGTCCAGCCGATCAGCGCCGACGGTCGCAACCTGCCCGCCTCCTGATGGCCCCCCATCGACGATCATCCGGATGACCGCCTGGCGATGAGGATGGGAAGTCAGGATGGAAAGAGGACCCTCGGGTGGGTCTCCCGAGGGCCCTGTGAGGAGGTGTGTCCTGTTTAGATTGGGTTGGGGGGAACGACCGCCCGCCTTGGTCGCCCCCCCGTCCCTGTTGTAGGAATCCGGAGACAGCGCCAAATCGGACAGAGAAAATAAAAAAAACTTTTGGAGAGTCGTAAGCCCTTGCCAATAAGGCATTAAAAAACCGAGCCCGCGAGGAGAAGCGGGCTCGGAGGCACAAGGTATCAAGGGCCTCCCGGAGAAGAGACGGGAGGAAGAAGGTCAGGGTGAGACCACCACTCGCATGCGGCGACCCCCCCCTTCCCCAGTATCTGATCCGGAAAGGGCGAGGGACCGGACCGGGTTTTTGGCACCCTTTTGGCGCTCCTGCTGAGAACCGCGGGGCGAGGACCGTCGATCCTGCAGGGGTCGAGGGCCCGTCTATCGGTCTATTACTCCTGCCATCTGCATCTTTGCACGGATACCCGTTCCCCTCTCACCTGCGCTATCCCGGCGCCAGCATCGCTTCGAGCGCGGATGCAGGGTTGCTTGCCCCTCGGGGCGGTGGCACGATCCTGTTTCGATCGTGCTTCCTCATATCGGCTGGAGGTTCCTCAGATGTCGGAATCCACCTTCTTTTCCATCTGCCACTGGGTCGAAATGGCACACAGGATCAAGGGGCCGGCGCTGGTGATGACGCTGCTTCTGCTCCTGACGGCGGCCGCCAGCGGCCAGGTGCGCTCCGATGGCACCGTCGACTGGAACCGCTACTACTCCAACGCCGAGACCAACGTGATCCTGGCCGAATGGGTCAAGCAGCACCCAGAGCTGGCGAAACTGCACACCATCGGTCAGAGCTACCTCGGCACCGATCTGACCCTGATCGAGATCACCAACCACGAGACCGGCCCGGCGGCCGAGAAGCCGGCGCTGTATGTCGATGGCAACATCCACTCGAGTGAGCTGACCAGCGGCGCCCTCGCCCTCTTTTTCGCCGGCTATCTCCTCGATGGCTACGGTACCGACCCGCAGGTGACCGCGCTTCTCGACACCCGCGCCTTCTACATCCGCCCCAAGTTCAACCCCGACGGCGCCGATGCCTCGTTGCTGCACGGGGTTTCCCTGCGCAGCTCGGTCAGACCCGTCGACAACGACGGCGACGGCAGCGCCGATGAGGACCCCTCCGAGGATCTCAACGGCGATGGTTTCATCACCCAGATGCGCATCCCCGATGCCGACGGCAATCGCAAGGTCAGCGCCGAGGATCCGCGCCTGCTCGTCCGCCGCCAGGATGATGACAGCGAGGGGCCCTTCTACCGCGTCATCGGCGAGGGCATCGACAACGATGGCGATGGCAAGATCAACGAGGACGGCGTCGGCGGACTCGACCTCAACCGCAACTTCCCGCGCAACTGGGCGTTGCCCTTCAAGCAGCCAGGAGCCGGACCGTTTCCGCTGTCGGAGCCGGAGACCCACGCCACCGTCCGTTTCATCACCGACCACCCGAACATCATCGGCATCGTTCACAACCACACATCCGGTGGATTCGTCTTTCGCCTGCCGTCGGCGAGCGACCCGGCGGCCTTCGATGGCGACGACCTCGAGCTGATCAAGACCCTCGGAGCGAAGTTCACCGAGCTCACCGAACGGCCGGTGCGCGCCAGTTCCACCCACGCCACCCGTCACCGCTACGGCACCCTCATCAGCTGGGCCTACTGGGATCGAGGCATCATCGGCTGGGTTCCGGAACTGTGGCCTGGTCTCGGCAAGAGCCCACTGGAGACGCTCCGCTACCAGGAGAAGGAGCTGGGAGGGCGTTACTTCGTCGACTGGACCCCGTATGACCATCCGACCCTCGGCGCCGTCGAGATCGGCGGGTTCCGATCGCGCTTCATCAACAGCAACCCGCCGGCGGAGCTGCTCGAGGCCGAATGTGCCGTACACGTGCCGTGGTTGCTGTGGCTCGCCGAGCGGTCGCCCAGGATCGAGATGGCGCGGCCAGCGGTCGAGCCCCTCGGCGATGGCGCATTTTCCGTCAGCGTCGAGATCGAGAACGTCGGATTCCTGCCGACTCACCTGACCCGCCGCGGACTCGAATCGAAGGTGGTGCAGCCGGTGGTGGCGATGATCGAGTTGGAGAACGCCACCCTCATCGACGGCGAGATGCGCCAGACTCTCGGCCATCTCAGAGGCAGTTACGCCCTCGAGGGCGGCGCCGAGGAGAAATCAGGGAGCGCTCGCTGGGTGATCAAGACCGACAGCTCGGAGGCGAAGTTCCACATCGTCGTGGCTTCCGACACCGGTGGCACGGTGCGCTCGAAAACCATCTCCCCCGGGGGAGGAAATGGCGCCCCGCGCAGAAGGCTGTTCCCGTGAGAAGAGAGGATCGCCCCGCTGATTCACCGAGGTTCTCGATACCCCGACGTCCTCTGACGGACAGATTGCACTCAGAAGAGGAAAAAATGCCCGCACCAGGTTACACCCCGAGATGGCTGGCGCTGCTGCTGGTGCTGTCGATGGGCGCGCCGCTGATGGCCCAGGAGACCTCCCCGGAGACGCCCCAGGACACCCCCGAAACGGCCCCCCCGGAGCCGCCCCTCAGCCGCGAGGAGTCTCTGATCAAGGACCTCCGCTGGCGCAACATCGGCAACGCCAACCAGAAGGGCCGCATCTCCGCCATCGACGCCGTCGAGAGCGACTTCGCCCATGTCATCGTCGGCACCGCATCTGGCGGCGTCTTCAAGTCGGTCAACGCCGGCACCAGCTGGACTCCCATCTTCGACAATTACGGCGCCGCCTCGATCGGCGACGTGAAACTCTTCCAGCCCGACCCGAAGATCATCTGGGTGGGGACGGGTGAGGAGTGCGGCCGCAACTCATCGGCGTGGGGCAAGGGGGTCTACAAGTCGACCGACGGTGGCGAGACCTTCACCCACATGGGGCTCGCTGACACCTACACCATCGGCACCATTCTCACCCATCCCACCGATCCCGACACCGTCTTCGTGGCCGCCCTCGGTTGCATCTGGGGTGAGGTCGGCGATCGCGGCTTCTTCAAGACCACCGATGGAGGCAAGAGCTGGAACAAGCTTGCCGGCGGGCTGCCTGCTGACGGCCGCACCGGCGCCTGCGAGGCGGTGATGCACCCGAGGGACCCCGACACCGTCTTCGTCGGCTTCTGGGAGCGTCGGCGCAAGCCCTACCGACTCGACAGCGGCGGCCCCAACGGCGGCATCTTCAAGACCACCGACGGCGGCGCCACCTTCAAAAAATCGACCCGAGGACTTCCCAAGGGGGACTCTGGCAAGATCGGCCTGGCGATCTCGAGGAGCAATCCCCAGGTCCTGATGAGTCACTACGAGCACGGCACCCAGCTGAGGCGCGATGACCCTAATTACGAGGACATGACCAAGCTCGGATCTGGCATCTATCGCTCCGAGGATGGCGGCGAAAACTGGACCTACAAGAACCGCTACTTCAGCCGGCCCTTCTACTACCAGCACATCGCCATCAGCCCCCTCGACGACGAGTTCACCTACCACTTCAACATCGGTTTCTCCTACTCCGAAGATGG
>DQQH01000078.1 GCA_015664425.1 Planctomycetota bacterium | reverse complement strand
TCGAGGAACTCCTCGATCTCTGTCGTGCCGACACCCTCGGGAGCCTCGGAAATCTCGAACTCCACAGCAACTCCAAGAAACTCTACGAGGAATACGTTGCTGCCGGCCCACCGACCGAACCGCTGCTGAAAGGACGCGACCTCATCGAACTGGGGATCGAACCAGGGCCGAAGATCGGTGAACTGCTGACCCATCTCGAGGATGCCCGCCGCGATGGCGAAGTCGCCGGTCGTGAGGCGGCCGTGAACTGGGTTCGCCAGCGGCTCGCCGAAGAGGAAGCGTAGTGCTGCGCTACGGCTACATCACCAACGGTTTCGCCGATCACTCTTTCGAGCAGGTGATCGAGATCCTCTCCGGAATCGGCTACGCGGGCGTGGGCGTCACCCTCGACCATGTCCACCTCGACCCTTTCCTCGCCAGGGAGGATCGGGTTGGAGAGCTGGCCGCTCTCCTGAAGGAGGCTTCCCTGGAGGTGGTGATCGAGACCGGCGCCCGTTACTACCTCGATCCGCGGAAGAAACACGAACCTTCGATGGTCAGCCCCGATGGCGACGGGCGAGAAAGACGGATCGCCTATTACCAGCGTTCCATCGAGATTGCCTCCCTTCTCGGTGCCCCGGTGGTTTCCCTGTGGAGCGGGGTCGCGGCTGCCGGCGAGGAAGAAGAGAGGAACTGGGGGCGGTTGCTCGACGGCCTTACCAGGGTCCTGGAGGTGGCGGCTTCTCACGGCATCATCATCGGTTTCGAACCCGAGCCGGGGATGTTCATCGAGGATGTCGCCGACTGGCGAGAACTGCGCTCGCGACTGGACCATCCGGCCCTCGGGCTCACCCTCGATCTCGGCCACCTCGCCGTGACCGAGGAGGACCCCCTGGAGAGGGCGATCGTGGAGGAAGCCGAGCACCTGGTGAACGTCCACGTCGATGATGTGAGGGAGCGGCGCCACGAACATCTCCCCCTCGGCGAAGGGGAGATCGATTTTCCCCCTCTCCTTTCTGCACTTGTCGATTGCGGATACAAGGGGCTGGCGCTGGTCGAGTTGTCGCGGCATTCTCATGTCGCGCCAGAGGTCTCGCGCAGAAGCCTCGAGTTTCTTCGCGAGGCGGAAAGTGCTCTCGAGGGGCGCCGAACGGGAAGGGAGATCGATGGTCGGGAAGGGTCGTGAGACACGGGATCAGGAGAATCCGCCCTGGTGGTACGACGTGATCACAACTGCGATGCGAACCCCGGTTCTCGATCAGCAGCGGACCATCTACACCAACCGAACGCTGCGCTACGAGCGGATCGGCGCGGTTGGTTTCGACTTCGACCACACCCTCGCGGTCTACAACACCAAGGCCCTCGATGAACTGGCGATGGGATTGGTGACCGAGCATCTCGTCAAGGAAGAGAAGATGCCCGCCGCCTGGTTCGATGACATCCCCGACCCAAGTTTTGCTCGCAAGGGTCTGATCCTCGACGTCGAGCTGGGGAACATCCTCAAGACAGATCGTTACGGCCACGTCCTTCACGCTTACCATGGCTCTCACAAGTTGACCGTCTCCGAGAAGCGTCGCTCCTACGGTGAACTCGATGTGATCCCCCATGGCACCTCAGGTGGTCGTTACCTGCAGGTGGACCATGCCTTCTCGAAGCCGGAAATTCTCCTCTATTCCGGGCTCATCGAGAAGATGAAGTCAGAGGAACGGCGCGGTCTGTGGAGGAGGATTCGCAAGTACACCGACCTGGTTCACCGAGATGGTTCACTCAAGTCGGTGATCACCGCCGATCCGGGCAAGTTCCTCGAGATCGACCCTCTCACAGAGCAACTGCTCCTCCATCTCAGGTCGATCGGCAAGAAGACCTTCCTGCTGACCAACAGCGAGTGGGAGTACACGTCGAAGATGATCAAACCGGTCCTCGGTCGTCCGGACTCCTCGGGTCTCGATTGGCTCGATCTCTTCGATTTGGTCGTGGTCGAGGCTCGCAAGCCGACTTACTTCTCGCCCAACGGAATGAGCAGCGAAGGAAAGCAGGGCCCCCACGAAAAGGTGATCCGCGGTGGTGCGATTCCCGATCTCGAGAAGCGACTCGAGGTGGCGGGACCCCAGGTGCTCTACGTTGGGGATCACATTTACTCCGACCTGATCTCATCGAAGCGCCACACCTACTGGCGGACGATGCTGGTGTTGCCGGAACTGGAGGAGGAGTTGCTCGTCCAGTCCGCCCTTCCAGGAACGGTATCCCAGCTCAAGCAGACCGATGACCGTCGAACCACCACCGAGCGCGAGGTGACCCACTGGAAGACGATGGAGAGATCGCTCCAGGGGATCGAGGCACCGGAGAACAGGGCGCTACTGCGTCGTTTGCGCGGGGAGTGCGCCGAGAATCGCAAGAAGGCGGTGATGACCCTGAAGGAGCACATCCGTCAGCGAGAGAGCTTGCGCGCGAGGTTGAGCAAGGCGACCAACATCTACTGGGGATCGCTCTTTCGGGCGGGCAGTGAACTCTGGCGCAGGCGCACCTCTCCTACATCGAGGGCGAGAAGGCGCAACACCTGCCCGAGTGAGTGCCAGTGCCGAACCACTTCCCGCGGGGCCCGAC
>DQQH01000285.1 GCA_015664425.1 Planctomycetota bacterium | reverse complement strand
TCGCTCACAGGGTCAGTCGAGAGTGAAGAGCATCATCGAGGACGATCGCTGGTCGATCTTCCTTCCGATCAGTTGCAGGCGTCCAGGGGTGGATCGAGACAATCGAGGATGCCTCCTGCTGTCGGGTCGGTGCCGCAGTCGGGGAAGGGAGAGGGCGGCGGCGAGCCTCCCTCGAAGAGGTACACGAGCAGCCAGATGGGGTCGGCGATGTTGAGTTGTTCGTCGTCGTTGATGTCGCAGGCGTTGAGGCAAGCCGGGAGCTGGGGCGTGGGGGATGGAAAAAGATAGGCGAGCTCGAAGATGGCATCACCGAGGTCGACGGCGCCATCGCTGTTGCAGTCGCCGCGCCTGAGATTCCCGTCGCTGTGGTAGATCGACACCTCGCCGCACACCTGCTCGGGAACCTGGGCGACAACGCCGTCGATTACGATCTGATTGGCGACGGGTGGAGCGCCGATGGTGTCGCAGAAACAGACATCGGTGACGGTATCGGAATCGGTCACGACATCGTAGGTCACCAGGTGAGTTTCGAAACTGCCGACACCGAGGATGCCGGGGCCGGTGGCATCGATCACCACCCCCGTTGCCCAGCCGCCCGGTTCCATTTCGATGATGATGAAATCGAGCGGTCCCGGCCAGGATCCGTTGGCAAGGAGAAGGTCGGCACCGGCGGCGACGTCGGTGACGGCGAGGACCTGGGAGTCGTGGCAGACGCCAACGGTCCAGCCGTAGATAACCGAATAGAAGCTGTTGTCGAGGACCAAGGGGACGGTGAAGGAATCACCGATCATGACACTGGTGCTGCCAACGGTGACGGTCAGGTCGGGGTCCTGAGCGGGGAGAAGGCCCGCAGCCAGGAAAATGGTCACAAGCAGAAGCAGGCGGCAACTGTGACGCCAACTCATCCTGCCTCCTGTCATCGGAAATCATCACCAGGGTCCTGGTCGGGGCGGGCCCAGCAGCGATTCAGGACACCACCTCAGCTGTTCTCTCCTATTTTATCGCCGGCCTCCAGTGAAACCACCTAGCGCTTGAAGCCCTCGAGAATCTTATCGCCGAACTTCGTCAACTCACTGGAGATGATGGCGACATCCTCGGTGCTCAGCTTGTTGCGAGTGGTGGTGATCATCTTGAGGAAGTGCGTGCGCTCGCCGGGTTGCACCGGGCAGCCGATGTTACCGTCGGGGCCGTCGGCATCGATCAGCGCCTTGCCATCGCCATCGAGGATCACCATCCAGGGGATACCACCCTTTTCTGTGCCACGGAGACGCTTGGCTACCTCCTTGCCGAGGGTCATGCGGTCGGTATCGATCTTCAGGTCGATGTAATCACGAGCCAGCAAACTGGCCACTCTTGGGGTCTCGAGGAACTCCTCGAGTCTGCCGCACCAGCCTCACCAGGGAGCGCCGAGATGGACCAGCACCTTGCGTCCATCAAGCTTCGCCTCGGCCAGTGCAGAGGCGAGCTGCTTCTCGGCGTCTTGGGGGGTGGCCTTCTTGCTCTGGAGAAAAGCGTTGACCTTTTCGCTGTCGTGGGCGGGCCCTTCCTCGAGATCGCCGGTGTTCTGGTTGGCGATCACCTTGCCATCGCCAGAGAGCACCGTCAGGAAGGGTACGCCGTTCTTCTTCAGGTCGGCTCCGTACTTCTCGACGATTTCGAGGTTCTTGTCGAAGTGACCGATGTCGACCTTGACCACCTCGTACTCGTAGCGAACCGTGCGCCCGACGGCGCCCTTCTTGAAGACGCGGTCGAGCTTGATGCACCAACCGCACCAGTTTCCCCCGTAGACGACGATGACGCGCTTGTTGTCCTTCTTCGCCCGGGCGAGGGCATTGGCGATGTCAAGGGAGGCATCGGCAGCCTCATCGTAGACCGGTTTGGCCTCTTTCTCCTCCTGGGCCTCGATGGCGACCGATGGCGCCACCAGCAGCAAGGCGACCAGGGGCAGGGTCCACGATGTCAGGATCGAACGCTGGATCATCATCTTCCTCCTCGGGCGAGAGTCGGGGTATTCTAGCGCTGCTGGCGAGCGCTGACCGCCTTTTTCCGCCGCTCCCAGCCAGCCAACGAGCGAGGAGCCGCTGTGGACGGGCGCTGGATCAACGAGCAGATCGAGAACTGGGTCTCTGACTTCCTCATCGACGATGCTGGAGGCCGCGTCGACCCTGCCATCGCCCCAGTGGCCCAGCAGGTGCTCGTCGCCTTTCTCATGCACGCCTGCTCGATACGAAAAATCGCTCCCGATGCCCTCGAACAGTCCGAGCTCAAATCGGCGCTCCTCGAGGGGCTGCGCGAGGTGGAACTTCCGGCCGGGGTCGAGGAAAAGGTTCCCGAGCTGCTGCGCGACTTCCTCGCCGATCTCGAGACGCGCGGCCGTCTCGCCGATGGTGAGGCCCACGGGCTCTTCATCGCGGCTCTCGGCGATGCCTATCTGCAGTCAGTACGCGGCGAGGTGGCTTCCATCGAGCGTACATCGGCAAAGATCGGCCGCAACGACCCCTGCCCCTGCGGCAGCGGCCGCAAGTACAAAAAATGTTGCTTCGGTGCTCTCGATGAGAAAGCCAGTTGAGAGGATGAACGATGGAAAAAGTCATCGGAATCGGCGGGGTCTTCGTACGATCTCGCGACCGCAAGGCACTCGCCGGTTGGTACAAGGAGCATCTCGGGCTCGACATCGATGAGGAGTGGTGCGGCGCCATCCTCCCCAGCGCCCCTCCAGGCGACCCGAACGGGGGCATCTGGAGCGCGTTTCCCGAGGAGACCGAGTACTTCGGCCCGAACCAGCGGCAGTTCATGGTCAATTTCCATGTCGCCGATCGAGATGCGATGCTCGCCCAGCTGCGCGAAGCCGGCTGCGATGTCGAAGACAAGACCGAGGACAATGATTATGGCCGTTTCGGCTGGGTCACCGATCCCGAGGGGAACCGCATCGAGCTGTGGCAACCCCCTGAAACACCCCCCTCCTGAGGAGAGTGCTGATGAAGATCATTTCAAGGGGCTTGCTGATGGCCACGCTCTTCTCGGGCATCGGGCTGCTGTCACAGGCGGGAGCCCAGGAGAACTCGAGCGCCCCTTCGGGCGCCAGCAGGCCCAACATTCTCTTTGCCATCGCCGACGACTGGGGCTGGCCCCATGCCGGTTCCTACGATGACCCGGTGGTCGCGACCCCGACCTTCGACCGACTGGCGAGAGAAGGCGCCCTCTTTCATCACGCCTACGTCTCCTCGCCATCGTGCACCCCATCGCGGGGTGCGATCCTGACGGGACAGTGGCACTGGCGACTGGAAGGGGCAGGAAATTTGTGGAGCGTGCTGCCCGACAAGTTCAGAACCTATCCCGAGAATCTCGCCACTGCCGGCTACGCCACCGGATCGAGGAGCAAGGGCTGGGGGCCGGGAAAAACTGAAACTCCCGGGCGACATCCTTCCGGCTCACCGGCACCGCCGACGCTGGCGGCATTCATCGAGTCGGTGCCGAAGGGAACACCGTGGTGTTACTGGCTGGGAAGCCACGACCCCCACCGGGGTTTCATCAAGGATTCCGGCGCCAGAAGTGGCATGGACCTGTCGAGGATCAAGCTCTTCGGTCACTTCCCCGACGCCCCCGAGGTCAGAGGCGATGTGGCAGACTACTACCTCGAGGTGCAGCGCTTCGACCGGGTCGTCGGAGAGGCACTCGCCGACCTCGAGAAGTGCGGCCAACTGGACAGCACCATCATCGTCATGACCGGCGATCACGGCATGCCGTTTCCACGCTGCAAGAGCAACAACTACGACAGCGGCGCCCGGGTGCCGCTGGCGATCCGCTGGCCCACAAGGGTGAAGGCGGGCACGGTGGTGACCGACTTCGTCAGCCTCGTCGACCTCGCCCCGACCTTTTACGAGGCAGCAGGAGTGCCGACACCCGCTGACGTCTCTGGCAGCAGTTTGCTGCCGCTGATGGCGGGAGATGACAGCCACGATCGCAGCTACGTCCTCCATGGCAAGGAGCGCCACGTTCCCGGCCAGGAAGCCCCCGACATGGGTGGCTACCCGACCCGCGCCCTGCGCACCCACGATTTTCTCTACCTGCACAACTTCTTCCCCGAGCGCTGGCCCAGTGGGACCCCCAACCACCAGAAGGC
>DQQH01000018.1 GCA_015664425.1 Planctomycetota bacterium | reverse complement strand
TTTGGAGGAGAGAAGTGAAGATCCAACCCCACTGTTCAGCGGTCTGTCTCCTGTCCCTTCTCCTCCTTGCCGGTTGCGCCGCCGCCCTCAGCGGTGATGCTCCCGGATCCTGGCGGTGGCTCCGCGGGAACACCCACACCCACACCTACTGGAGCGACGGGGATGCTCCTCCTGATCTGGTGGCCGCTCGCTATCGCGATGCCGGGTACCACTTCCTGGTTCTCTCCGATCACAACGTCCTGTCGCAAGGGGAGCGCTGGTGGCCAATCTCCAACTCCGGTGGCAGGCCCCTGCGGGATGAGCACCTCGAGCAGATCGAGAAGCGTTTCGGCCCCGGCTGGTTGGTGACGAGGGAGGTCGAGGGAGGCGGTGAGATGCGCCTCAAGACCCTCGAGGAGGTTCGGGGCGCTCTCGAGGAGGAGGGCCGCTTCCTGATGATCGAGGGGGAGGAGGTCACCGATCGTTATCAGGGACACGAGGTGCACATCAACGCGGTCAACATCGGCGAGGTGATTCCTCCCCAGAGAGGCGGTAGCGTCGCCGAGACGATCGAGCGCAATCTCGACGCCATCCTCGAGCAGGGCCGCAGGCTCGGTCGGCCGGTGCTGGCGCACCTGAACCATCCCAACTTCGTATGGTCCATCACCGTCGATGACCTCGCTTCGATTCGCGGGGAGAGGTTTTTCGAGATCTACAACGGTCATCGTGGAACCAACAACAACGGCGACGCGTCCCATCCTTCGCTGGAAGTGATGTGGGACGAGGCGAACACTCGCAGGATCACGACACTGCGGCTGCCTCTCCTCCACGGTCTCGCCACCGACGATTCCCACAACCACCACGCCGGTGATCTTGTTTCATCGGAGGGACGAGGCTGGGTGATGGTGCGCGCCAGGGAACTGAGTGCAGAGTCTGTGATCTCCGCACTACGGGCAGGGGAGTTCTACGCCTCGTCGGGAGTCTCCATCGCCGACTTCGGTTTCCAGGAGGGTCGATACTGGCTCGTAATCGAGGGTGAGGAGGGGGTCACCTACGAGACGCGATTCATCGGCACACGCAGCGACGGAGTCGAGACCGGCCCTCCCGGAATTCTCCTCGAGAAGAGCCTTTCGCTGCGACCGGAGTACCGCCTCGGCGGTGACGAGTTGTTCCTGCGGGCGGTGGTGATCTCATCGAAGTTGCACCCCGATCCTCATGCCCGCGGTGATTTCGAGAGCGCCTGGTTGCCGCCTCAACGCGGTCCAGCAGCGCCCTGACCGGGGATTTCCTTGGCCGCCGCGCAGGCGACTCCCACCTCCAGCGGATGTCCTTCGCCCCGGAGGATCTCCTCGAGGGCCGCCAGCAGCGTCATCACGTTCTCGGCGCTGCTGCTGGCACCCATCAGCCCGATCCTCCACGCCCGCGAACTGAAGGGACCGAGCCCGGCTCCGATCTCGATCTGGTGCTCCTCGAGGAGACGTCTGCGGACGCGTGCGTCGTCGATTCCCTCTGGCACCTCGACGGCGTTGAGGGTGGTGAGAGTCCGGGCCGGGATCCAGGCGAGCCCCATCGCCTCGAGGCCAGCGCGCAGCATCCTGTGATGGAACTGGTGGCGTCCGAAGCGCTGCTCCAGCCCCTCTTCGAGGACCAGTACCAGCGCCTCGCGCAGGGCGTAGGTCATGTTGATGGGGGCGGTGTGATGGTAGGTGCGAGAAGCTCCCCAGTAACTGTTGATGAGAGAGAGGTCGAGATACCAGCTCCTGACCGGGTGCTTCCTCCTCTCCAGCGCCTCGACTGCTCGCCCGGAGAACGAAACGGGTGAGAGGCCGGGGGGGCAGGAGAGGCATTTCTGTGTTGCCGAGAAGAGGGCATCGATGCCCCAGTCATCGGTGCGTACCTCCATGCCAGCGAGTGAAGTGACCGCGTCGACGAGAAGGAGTGCTCCTCCTCGGTGGACGATATCGCCCACCTCCTCGATCTGCTGATGGGCACCTGTCGAGGTCTCGGCGTGGACGAGGGCGACCAGCTTGAAGCCCCTTCCTCTTGCCAGGGCACCTTCGATCCGATCGATGGGGATCGTCTCTCCCCAGGGGACTTCGATCGTCTCGACCTCGGCGCCATGGCGTCGCGCCATCTCGGCGATGCGCCCGCCGAAAACTCCGTTGACCCCGACCAGAACTCGATCCCCCGGCTCGACCAGGTTTGCGATGGACGCTTCCATCCCGGCAGAGCCGGTGCCGGGTATCGCCAGGGTCAACTCGTTGGAGGTGCACATCACCTGGCGCAGGAGGGAGCGGGTCTCGTCCATGATTTCGAGGTAGCAGGGGTCGAGATGTCCGATCGTCGGCAGGGCGAGGGCTTCGAGGACTCGCCGTGGAACAGCGCTCGGGCCCGGGCCGAGAAGCAGTCGCTGAGGGGGGGCCAGGGGTGGGATCTTTTTTTTCATCGCTGCGCTCTTCTCCTCTGCCCGGTGATCATATCGACAGAAAGGGGGAGCAGCGAGGTCCCCGAGGCCGTTGGACATCACACCTTCAACATGAGACGATGGGAGCGATCGGCGGGCCCCAGGATAGAGAGCACCAATGTCCATCGACCCCACCTTCTTGCTGCTGATCGCCATCCTTCTCGGCGGCCCTGTCGACCGCCTCGATGGGCCCGCTGCTGGCGAGCCTCCTCCCGGATCGGTTCAGATGGGAACCGTCTATTTCGATCCGGAGAATCAGGAGGTGGTTGCGGTCGGCTGGTTCAACCTCGTCGGTGGATTTATCGAGTACGTGGCCTGTCTGCCGGGAATCAAGAGCCACGAGACCATCGTTTCCCTCGACTGCGATCCTGTCGACCTCAAGGCGGCGCTCCTGCTCCTGGGGGTCGAGGAGGCGCCATCACCAGAATCTGACCGCGATCTTCGTTTCCTCGAGGGGGAGCGCCTGATGCTACGGCTTCAGTTCCCCATCGAGGATTCCCAGGGGAGGGCGTTGATCCGGGACATCCGGGTCGAGGATTGTGTCCTCAACGCTCCGATGGAGCGCGAGATGGCTCGCTGCGGTTTCCTCTTCACCGGCTCCCGATTCGTCGAAATCGAGGTTCCCGCGGGCACCGGAGAGGGAGAGGCAACAGTCCTGAAGGAGGAGTTCGGAGCCCGATTGACGGGAGAACTGGTCGCAATCTGCCATCGCCCCTACGCAATCCTAGACAACCCTCTTGCGTTGCCCTACATCGACGGGGATTACTATGCTTATCCGGGGGTTCTCCCGCTGCTGGAGCGGGATGTGCGGGTGCCTGTGAGCCTCGTCATCCGCGCGCCAAATCGGGGGGAGATCGACCGGGGAGTGACCCGGATGGAACTGCCTCCCCGCGTTCGGGAGGAGTCCCAGCAAGAGGATGGAATGAAGAAAGAATGAACCTCGAAATGTCCCTGCTGGTGGCGAGGAACCGCCGCCGCTTGCCGCTGGCATCGATCCTCCCCCTGTCGATGCTGCTCCTTTCGACTGCGCTCCCTGCTCAGGTCGATCGTTCTTCAGTGAGCGCCGCGGTCGATCGGGGTGCGAACTGGCTCATCGATCACCAGCGTGAGGATGGAAGCTACGGAACTCACAGCGGAGATGTGGGTATCACCGCCCTGGTCCTGCGTGCCCTGGTTGATTGCCCGCGTGGCTACCGCGAGGAGGATGGCCCCTTCATCTCGAGTGCCGTCAAGCATCTGTTATCCAACAGACAACCTTCCGGCGGAATCTTCGAAGCGGGCGAGGGGCTGATGAACTACAAGACCTCGATGAGCATCATGGTCCTGACGGCTCTCGATGCCGGGCGCAGGGAGCCGCGTTACAGAGAGGTGGTCGAGAAGGCGCGAGATTTCGTCGCCTCTCTGCAGTGCGCCGAGGATTCCAAGCCCATCGCCTACCACCCAGAGAAGAACCTCCGTGCCTACGGGGGGATCGGTTACGGCGGCGATCGCCGACCGGATCTGAGTAACACCCAGATGGCACTGGAAGCCCTGCGCGCGGCAAACCTGGCGGAAGACTCCGATGTTTTCCTGCGTGCGCGTCTCTTCCTGAATCGTTGCCAGAACCGCAAGGATTCCAATGATTTCCTCGATGGCACCGGTCATCGCTCTACCGAGGACGGTGGATTCTTCTATTATCCGGGAGAGTCGAAGGCACGGAACGTCACCAACTCAGATGGCAGTCGTTCCTACTCCTCCTACGGATCGATGACCTATGCCGGGGTGAAATCCCTCATCCATTCAGGTCTCGAAAGGGACGACCCCCGCGTCAAGGCTGCACTGGCCTGGATCTCGGCCAACTTCGTCGTCACCGAGAATCCCGGGATGGCGACGGTAGAAAACCCCTCACGAGGTCAGATGGGAGTGTTCTATTACTATGATGTGATGGCGAGGGCACTCTCGGCCATCGGCGACCCAGTGGTTGTCGACAGCGATGGAAATTCTCATCGCTGGGCGGAAGAACTTGCCCAGGAATTGATTTCAAGACAGGGAGATGACGGATCATGGATCAATCCTGTCGACCGCTGGTGGGAAGGGGATCCGGTTTTGACGACTGCATTTGCCGTGGAGACTCTGAGCATCTGTCTGAAATTTCTCAAGGAGTGATACCGTGCCCGAACTGATACCGATCCGGGGAATCCGACCTGATGCGAGTCGTGTGAATCCCGGAGATCTGATCTGCCCGCCATACGACGTCATTCCTCCCGAGGATCATGACCGGTTGTTGGCACACTCACCCTGGAATTCGGTCCGCTGGATCCTTGGTATCGATCCGCAGAAGCCCAAGGGGAGTGCAGAGGATTATCGAAGGCGTGGCAAGGAAGTGCGCAACTGGATCGAGGAAGGCATTCTCCGCAAGGAGGAGGAGCGCTCACTCTACAGTTACACCTTTCGTTACCGTTCCATCGAAGGATCCCAACGTAGTTACCATTGTATTCTCGGGGCCGTTCGAGCACGCCCCTGGGGAGAGGGAATTCTTCGTCACGAGGAGATCCGTCCTCGCGTCGTCGACGACCGTCAGCTGCTGCTGAAGGAATCTGCGGTCGACACTGGAGTGGTGCAACTGGTGAGCGATGGTCTCGATGAAATCCTCGCTCGCTGCGGATTCGACCAGGAGAGCGGAGAATTCCTCTACGAGGTCAAGGATTGGGCGGAAAACACTCACATTCTGCGAAAAATTTCCGACCCCGATTTGCTCTCCCGCCTCCAGTCTGCTCTCGATGCCGTCCCAGCAGTCGTTGCCGATGGCCATCACCGCTACACCTCCGCAATGCAAACATCGGGTGAAGATGAATTCCCGGGAGGTGGCCATGTCCTGGCGGTGATCGGAGACCTGAGACAGCCGGGCCTGTCCATCGAACCCACACACCGCTGCATCAATTTTTCGGGTGAGGATCCGGCTCAATCTGCAAAAGGAGGCCTCGATCTCCTGGTCACAACGCTCGATGATGGGGAGGGAGAATCGTGGCGGGTGGAGCTCGCCGACGGCACATCCCGCGATCTCAACACCCGACTCAGCAGAGAGAAGCCGACGCTTGTCAGGCGAATCTACGACACTCTCATCGAGCATGGAGCCACCTTCAGGACAGACACGCCTCACGACAGCAGGGTCGCCAGGAGCCTGCTGAATGAGAAGGGAGAAGGCAGTCTTCTGTGCATGCTCCCCGGGGTTTCGCGAGATGAGTTCTGGGGCCGTTGCCTTAACGGCGAGGTCTTTCCCCCGAAAACCACCTACTTCGAACCAAAAATTTGCACCGGGCTTGTAACCCGGCTCATCGACGAGGAGTTTGAGTGACAGAGAATTCCACACCGCCCCGCCTCTTCATTCCGGGGCCTGTCGAGATCGAACGGGAAGTGCTGGAAGAGATGCAGCGCCCGATGATCGGGCACCGGGCTCCTGAGTTCTCAGCTCTTGGAGAGGATCTCAACCGGCTCGCCAAAGGGCTCTTCAGAAGCGATGACCCGGTTTACATCCTGACATCTTCCGCAACCGGCGCGATGGAATGTTCGGTCAGGAACTGTGTTCGGGAGAAGGTGCTGTGCTTCGTCAACGGCGCGTTCTCCGAACGCTTCTTCAAGATCTGCCAGGTCAACGGCAAGGAAGCGACACGGATCGATGTCGACTGGGGAATGGCGGTAAAGCCCGGGCTGGTGAAGGAGGCACTCGCCGGAGGAGATTACGACGCCGTCACAATCGTACATAACGAGACATCGACGGGGGTCCTCAGTCCCCTCGAACAGATCGCTGAGGTGGTCAGCGAGGAGCGGAGGGAGATCCTTCTGCTCGTCGATGGTGTCACCTCTGTGGGGTCGATCCCGATCGAGTTCGGGAAGTATCCCATCGACGTTCTCCTCACCGGCAGCCAGAAGAGCCTCGCTCTACCTCCCGGCCTCGCCCTGATGGCGGTCTCCGAGAGAGCCCGGAAGCGGGCAGAGGAGGTGGAGTCCCGTGGAAGTTACTTCGATCTTCTCACGATCCACAATTACTGGCTGAAGAACCAGACTCCGTGCACTCCGGCGGTGTCTCTGATGTACGCCCTGCGCAAGCGCCTCGAAGGAATACTTGCCGATGAGGATGGCTGGTACGGCGCTCACCTCGAGCGTGCTGAACTGACCCGTTCCTGGGCTCGGGAACGGTTCAAGGTCTTTCCGGAGGAAGGGTACGAGTCGGTGTCCCTCACCTGCATCGAGAACACCCGGGGAATCTCCATCGTGGACCTCAATGCGTTTCTGCGAGTTCACGGCGTCATCATTGCCAATGGTTACGGGATTTTGAGGGAGAAGACATTCCGGATCGGGCACATGGGCGCCAACGATGTCGATCAGCATCGACATCTGCTCGCGCTGCTCGACCGCTTTCTCGAAGGGGAACGTGCCAACTAGGGAGGAAATGTGGTCCTTCTGCTCTCCGTCTCCGGTTCCTTCGCCCAGGCTTCCTCTACCAGCCCGGGGTACGAACTGTTTCTGCTCCTTGCAAGCGGCGGGGCTCTCGCCCTCGTCTGGTCCGCCCTCAACTGGCGATCCCACCCTCGAACTGACAGAGGGGTTGCTCCATCCCTGGAGCAAGAGGCTACACAGGGGTCGACGACCCGAGCGGTCGTGGAAGCTCGCGAGGTCCTCCTTCAGCTACAGGGCAGCATCCTGGAGATCGAGAATCGTCTCGATGGAAGGATCCGGACTCTCGAGAAACGGCTCGATGAAGCGAAGGAACTCGAGAACAGGCTCGGGAAGAAGTTGGCGGGCGATCCAGGTGCAGCACCTCGAAGACCGGAGGGATTCCCGATTGGACCGGAGGAGAATCGTAGCGATGAGGAGCGATCATCACAGTTGGAGGTCGAGCGACTCGCCTCGGAGGGCAACGACGCAGAAGAGATTTCCCGCCGGACCGGTCGACCGGTTGGAGAGGTGGAGGTGATCCTCGCCCTCAGGCGCCAGTTGCGCTCGAAAACCAGCTGAGAAGTCTTGACGGCGGAAATGCTGGGGGATACGGTCCCTCCCCGAGAATCGCGACTGTCGCGGGGTAGAGCAGTTGGCAGCTCGTCGGGCTCATAACCCGGAGGTCGGGGGTTCGAGTCCCCCCCCCGCTACCAAAACATTGCCGCTGGTCCAACAGGGCCTGCGGCTTTTTTTGCCGGCAGGTCACTCTTCCCTCTTCTCCCTCTTCGCCTCCCTTTTCCCTCCCGGTCAGCAGCGGAATTCCCAGGTTACCGTTGCACCTCGTTGTTGCTCGGGAGGCCTCTTGCGAGCAAAAAATCGCCAGATCGACCCCAACCTGGGCCCGGCGGCGCCGGTGGGAATGGGAAGAGACCGCAGCCGTTTCTCGACCTCTTGCCGCCGGTGCAGTTCGAGAGGGCAGGGTGGGCCTCGGGGAGTAGGCTCGGGAAGCCCCAGGGAAACCGATACCAGCGCCTGCGTTTGCCTCGCTTGGTCCCAGGCAGCCACAGTGTTGCTGTTGCCTCGATGTTGCCACGGCCCGTCGGCAAAAAATCCAGACCTGGGGGTCAGGAAGGACAGGGATATCCCCGGTTGTGGAGTCACAAAGAAGTGCCCAACCCTTCCATCTGGCTCTACAATAGGAGTATCCGTTTGGGCTGTCACATTACTTTAGGAGTTCAGGGGCCGATTCTGGGAATCCCGTCGGTATTTGCCCTTGCTCCAGGAGGAACCTGATATGCGGAGAGCGTTCCTTGGCTCGGCAGCCTTTCTGGCTGCGGCCTTCACCCTCGTGTTTTTCTCGTCGGTTGCCATCGCCCAGCCCTGCGACCCCGGTGGGGGGTTAGGGGGTACTGGAGCGGACGTCATGGTCGGTGAACTCACGGGCCCCAACAGTTACGGTCAAGCAGGGGGTTTCTTTGCTTATTCAGTGGGGACGACCTCGTGCAACATCGGCACCGAAGAGTTGCTGTGGTTTGCCAACACCAATGTCCACCCGGTCATCGCCTACAACATGTACCGCCTGCACGACGGTCGATTCGAGCAGATCGGAATCAGTTGGCTGAAGCATGGCTTCACGGCATTGCAGCAGAACTCTTGTGGCTGCGGCTGTCAGTCTTCCGGAACCGGAACCCGCCTGGGAATCGGTTGCTCCGATCCATACAGCGCTAGCCTCAACGGCAACCAGAACCTGGGACCGCGGTCGGAAGTCACGGACCCGGCGAATGGCGTGTTCATCTACCCGCCGATCCTGAACCCCGCGAACTCCGATCTCACCTGGCGTCGACTGAGAGTTCCAGCAGAGGAACTCAGCATCACGACTTACCCCGGAGCAACCTACTACGTCGATGGCCAGTACGTCACTCCCGATGACGCAGATGCAGGGAATGCTCACAACAACGTCAGCTACCGTCAGGTGACCGTTGCCAACAACGCCAACCGGTCCCTCTCATTCAGTGGGTCGACCCAGCGGCAGCAGCCTCCGATCCAGGCGTGGCAGGACGCTGATCCCGCCGTGACTCTCGAAGACATTATCGACGGTGACAACGGCCTGCTCATCCTCGGTTACAAGGCGACGGAAGTTGCCCCGGGGCAGCATCGTTACGAGTACGCCCTCTACAACCTCAATTCGACCCGGGCGGTTGGTGTCTTCCGCCTGCCGCTACCGGGCGGAGTCCTGCTCTCTGACATCGGATTCAGCGATGTCGGTTACCACTCAGGAGAGCCCTACTCGGGGACCGACTGGAGCGTCCAACAGGGACCGGGTTTCATCGAGTGGAGGAGCGACACCTTCGCCTCCAACCCGAATGCCAATGCATTGCGTTGGGGTACACTCTACAACTTCTGGTTCACTGCCAATGCGCCTTCGGTCGTCGCCGATGTAACCCTGACTCATTTCATTCCCGGAGCCAACGACACCCTGACGGCACCGACGCTGGTGCCCTCTGGCGATTTCACCCTTCCCGTCGAGTCTCTCACCTGCAACATCGTCGGCAGCACCGTCGAACTCGCGTGGACCAATGCCGAAGCGTACGACTCGATCGAAGTGACCCGTGATGGGGTCTCGATCGCTTCCCTCCCAGGGAGCGCCACCGATTACCAGGACACCAGCCCGACTTCGGGTCTCCATACCTATGGGGTGGAATCGACGGTGGCAGCGATCCCCTCCGGTGTGGTCACCTGCGACGTCGATTTCCCGGACCCCCTGCAGATCAACATCATTGGAGCTACACCCGACATCGTCTTGCCCGACGGTACGACCCCGCTGGCGGTGACGATCGAGGCGCTTACCGGCTTCACCATCGATGCGGGAAGCGAGGAGTTGCGAGTCGTAAGTAGTGCTGGGATCACCGTTGTGCCGCTCACCTTCGCCGGTGGGATCAGTTACGACGTTAACTTCCCGGCGATTCCCTGCGGCGACGAGTTCGGCTGGTATCTCCAGGCAAGGACCACTTCCGGAATTCTGGTCAACCTGCCGACTGGAGGCGCTGCGAGTCCGTTCAACGCCATCAGCGCTTTTGGCCTGATCGATGATCTCGACGATTTCGAAGTTAATTCCGGCTGGTTGGTTGGGGCCCCCAACGATGCCACCACCGGAACCTGGACTCGCGGAGATCCTGTTGGGACCGCCGCCCAGCCCGAGGACGACCACACGGCGGCTCCTGGAACGGACTGCTGGTTCACCGGTCAAGGTGCAATCGGGGGAAGCCTGGGAGCGAACGACGTCGACGGCGGAACCACGACCCTCTATTCACCGGCCTTCGATCTGAGCCAGACTGCTGCTCCTGTCTTCAGTTACTGGCGCTGGTACAACAACTCATCCGGAGCCTCTCCCGGAGCGGACATCTTCGTCGTCCAGGTCAGCGATGATCTCAGCAGTTGGGTGGATGTGGAGACGGTGGGTCCGACGGGGGCAGGTACCGCCGGGGGTTGGATTCAACACGAGTTCATCGTCAGTGATTTCGTGCTGCTCTCGACCACGGTGCAGGTCCGTTTCCAGGCGAGTGACCTCGGTTCGGGCTCGATTGTCGAGGCTGGGGTCGACGACTTCGTTATCCATGATGTCGATTGTGGCGGAATCGTCGATTGTAACTCGAACGGGATCGATGACTCCCTGGATATCTCCTCCGGAACGAGCGCTGATTGTGACGTCAACGGGATTCCCGATGAGTGCGACATCGCCACCGGCTCCCAGTCCGATTGCAACAGCAACGGGATCCCCGATTTCTGCGATCTTCTGTCCGGGTCACCTGATTGCGACAACAATGGTGTGATCGATTCCTGCGATCTCGTCGGCGGTGCGGTTGATTGCAACGCCAACGGCCAGCTCGACATTTGCGAGATTGCCG
>DQQH01000277.1 GCA_015664425.1 Planctomycetota bacterium | reverse complement strand
TCATCTTCACGACCTCGGCTACAGGAAGCTGGAAAGATTTCGTCGAGAGCGCCGCCGGGTCCTACACCGCGTCTCGTTCCGGCCCTGTCGAGGTTCGCCTGCGCGCCAGGAAGATCCCCGGGGAGGCGCTGATCAACCTGCGCTCGCTCGTGTTCACTCCGCAGTAGTTTCGGGGTTTCCCCAGCCGCCGCCGCCGGGAGTCTCGATTCGGAGGCGGTCGCCAGCGGCGAGGATTCCCTGCCACTTGCCGGGGAGCTCTCTCCGCTGACCCTCGTGAGTGAGGGTGTTGCGCCCGGGCTCTCCCGCCAGTCCTCCGGCGAGCCCGGCGGGGGCACTCTGACGGCGCTCACTGAGGATCGCGGCCTCGAACGACTCGAGGAGCTCGATCTCCCTGACGATGCCATCGCCACCGACATGGGTTCCGCTGCCGCCGCTTCCTCGCCTCAGGCTGTACTCGATCACCCTCACCGCCAGGGCGTGTTCCAGCTGTTCCACCGGCGTATTGCGGGTGTTGCTCATGTGGCTGTGGCGACCGGAGATGCCATCGCTTCGGGGAGAGGCACCGCCGCCGCCGCCGATGGTTTCGTAGTAGGCGATCTCATCGTTTCCGAGAACGAGGTTGTTCATCGTTCCCTGGGACTGCGCCGGAACCCTGTCGGGAAGCGCTGGAGCGAGGGCGGTGAAGAGGAGGTCGACGAGGCGTTGGGAGGTCTCGACGTTTCCCGCCGCAACCGCAGAGCCGCGAGGAGGGTCGAGGATGCTGTCAGTAGGAATCGTGATCTCGACGGGGCGCAGGCAACCGGAGTTCGAAGGGATCTCCTCGCCAGCGAGAGTGCGAAGCACGTAGAAGACCGCCGAGGTGACCACCGCTGGGTTGCAGTTCATCGGCCCCTCTGTCGCCGGAGCACTTCCGGTAAAATCAAAGTGGGCAGCGAGTGCGGAAACGGTCACCGCAACCCGAAGGGGAATTGGGCCGGTCTGGAAACCATCGTCATCGAGGAACTCCTCGCCATGCCACCGGCCATCGGGGATCGAGGCGATCAGCCTCTCGACGTGGCGTTCTGCCGCGTCCTGCAGGGCGCCACATCCCTCCAGCAGGTCATTCCGACCGATTCGCTCGAGGAGACGCTCCAGCCCCATCTCCCCGACCCGCAACGCTCCCAGCTGGGCATCGAGATCTCCTCTTCGCTCGCCGGGGTTTCTCATCTTCGAGAAGAAACCCTCGAGGACCCCGGGAATCTCGACGCCCCCTTCGATCACCAGCGTCGGCGGGATCAGCACCCCCTCCTCATCGATGGTTCTGAAGAGACCCATCGACCCCGGGATGACGCCACCGACATCGGCGTGGTGCGCCCTGTTCGCCAGGTAGAAGAGAGGGGTGTCGTCATCGCCATCGAAATAGCCGGAAACCATCGTCAGATCGGGGAGATGGGTTCCTCCTTGCCACGGGTCGTTCAGCAGGATGACGTCGCCTCGCCCGAATCGATGGGCATCGAGAGCGGCGCGAACCGACATCGGCATCGCTCCGAGATGGACCGGCATGTGCTCCGCCTGGGCGACCATCTCACCGACGCCGTCGAAGACCGCGCAGGAGTGGTCGAGGCGTTCCTTGATGTTGGGTGAAAAGCCCATCCGTTCGAGAGCGGTGCCCATCTCATCGGCGATGGCGGAGAGAAGGTTCTCGAAGACTCTCAGCTGGACAGGGTCGGGAGGGGCGCTCATAGCCGGGGGTCAAGAAGCAGGCGGTTCCCCGATGGGGGGCCTGGCTCCCTCTCTGTGGGTCGAGGATTCCTCATCTTCCTCCCTCCATACCTCGATTCTGCTCCTGCTGCCCGGCGGTATCCACCCTCCTTCCGGTTGACCCTCGGGGGACTCAGGATATCCTCGCTCGCGAACCTCCTTTCGACCCTTTTGCCCACTCGCGCTCGGGAGTTCGAAAAATGGTACCGCGTCTTCTTCTCCTGCTTTTCAGCCTCTCTGCCGCTGTTCTCGGGGATGACGGGGCGCTCACCTGGCGTCCCTTCGACCATCCGGTGACCCTGAAACAGGTCCACTCGGCATGGACCTCTCCGACACACAGTTTCCAGCTCGCCAGCGAGGTTTCCGGCAAGGTCACCGAACTCACCCTCGAAGAGGGAGAGGTCGTTCCTGGAAGCCCCGGAACCAACAGCATCGTCGCCAGGATCGATGATGCCATCGCCCGACATCAGCTCGAAGCCAAACGTGCCGCTCACGCCGTTGCCGAGGGGCTCGTCGATGCTGCTTCTGTCGCAAAGCGGCGCACCGACATCGCTCTCGAACACTACAAGAGAGAACTGGTGAGGATCGAAGGTCTGGCGGCACAGAAACGGGCATCAGAGATGGAGCTCGATGACGCCCGCTTCAACGCTCGTGATGCCGAGGTCGCCAGGGATCTCGCCGCCGCCAGGGAAGAACAAAGCCGCAGGGAGATGGAAGCCGCAACTCACCAGGTGAAGATCGCCGAAGCACGCCTCGACCACCACATCTTGCGCGCCCCTGCTGGCTGGCGAGTCGAGCAGCGCTCTGTAGAGGTCGGTTCACTGGCGACGATCGGATCATCCCTCTATCGCCTCGTCGACCTACGCACCGTCGATGCCTCTTTCCACGTCTCGGAGAAGGGACTCGCCGTTCTCCTCTCCACTCGACAGCCTCCTCTCCAGAGGGCTTCAAACTCCTCTTTTGTCGCCTCTCGCGTCCGATTCGTCTCTTCCGCTGCCGATCCAATAACCCGCAAGCGTCGCGTTGTCCTCGAGATCCCGGCGGAGGAATTCGAACTGGAAGAGAAAGTGCCGGCCGGCGGAATCGAGGTTCGGCTGGAGTTGCAGGTTCCCAACGCCTCCGGAGGGATCAGAATACCGCGCAGGTTCATCGGCTCGCGCCTCGAGCAGATGATCGTCAAGACTCTCGATGGCTCCATTTACCCCGTCATCGGTGTGAATGCTGATGATGACGCATGGATCGTCCTGCCCGGGAAACTCCCACGGGACGCGGAACTCATCGCCCCTTGAGACGTGAGGCGCCTTGCGCAGTTTCATCGCCTGGACTCTTCGCCAGTCAGCACCGCTGAACACCCTATTTTTCGGTGTCATCATCTATGCTGCGGTGGTCTCGATACCGAACATATCGATCGAACGATTTCCCAATCTCTCCTTCGCCCAGGCACAGGTGGTCTTCGAGTACCCCGGCGCATCTCCCGAGGACATCGAGCGTCTCGTCACACGCCCTGTTGAAGATGCCGTTCGCGGGCTCGACGACATCGAATGGGTGGCCTCCACCTCGGTTCCGGGACGATCAGAGGTACTGATCAAGTTCGATGATGACACCGACTACGATTCGCTCTATGACCGCTTCAGAATCCGGGTTCTCTCCATCCAGAACCGGCTTCCCCAGGTCAACGGCAAACCGCTCGAGCCCTTTTTTCTCGAACTGGACGTTGACCAGTGGGTACCGCTAATCCAGGTGATGCTGTCGGAGACCCCCGGTGGGGGACTCGATGCCCGTGCTCTGGCGCTACTCGCCAGCGACCTTCAGGACCGCCTGGAGCGCCTCGAGGGAATCAAGCGCGTCGAGCTTGCGGGGCTCTCGCGCCAGCAATTCGATATCGTTCTCGATCCCTCCCTTCTCGACCGCCACGGGGTCTCGCTCGACGAGGTCCTCACCGCTCTTTCTTCTCACAACTCGACCCTGCCGGCAGGAATCGTCGAAGGGCCCGTCGGCGAGCTCTCGATCCGCATCGACACCCGCCCAAGGTCTCCTGAAGACCTGCTCATGGTGGCGGTCAGAGCCGATGGCGATGGCGCCACCATCACCGTCGGCGACCTGATCATCCCGAAAGAGACCGGAGTTCAGAAAACCGAAGGGCGCGTTCGTTACTCGGTCAATGGTCGCGATGCCGTCGGTTGCCGGGTGCTCAAAGCCGACCTCGCCAACTCCCTCGACGTGAAGGAACGCATCATCGCGGAGGTAAAGACCTTCGAGGCCCAGAGGTCGGATATTCCCTTCGAGATTCACATCAGCATGGACTCGACAAAGAAACTGCAAGACTCCCTTTCGGTGATGCATGACAGTCTCTTGCTGGCTTTCACTCTGGTGGTGGCAACTCTCTTCTTCTTTCTCAGCGGTCGTGGGCGCAATTCCTCGTTGATCGCCCTGATGCTAACGGTGGTCTCGGCAGCGACGGTCGCCCTCAGCCAGAATTTCCTCATCGAGGGGATCTCGGTGTGTGCCCTCGGAATCTTCGTCTTTTTCACCTGCAGGAGCGCCGTGCTGACGGTATCCGGAATCGTTTTCTCCTTCCTCGGAACCCTGGTCGCGTTCCAGATGGTCGGCAAGAGCATCAACGAGGTCAGCCTCATCGGTTTCGTCCTGACAGTGGGGATCATCGTCGACGATGCCATCATCGTTCTCGAGAACATCCAGCGTCATCGCGAAGGGGGGGCGCCCCTCAAGAAGGCAGTGATCGATGGTGTCTGTGAGGTCTTCTGGCCGGTGGTGAGTGCCACCCTGACCACCTGCGCGGCGTTCTTGCCGATGCTGATCATGACGGGAACGGTCGGTGACTTCTTCTCGATCCTTCCCATCAGCGTAGCAACCGCCCTCGCCATCAGCATCGGCGAGTGTCTCGTCCTGCTCCCGCTTCACATCGTCGATCTCGAGAGGTTGATGGGGCCCGAAAATCCAGGAAACCCGAAAGACAGGAGCGGTCTTTCCGAGAGCATCGTCGTTGCTTGGTTCGGTGGCATCTACAACAGAGTCCTGCGCTGGAACATCGCCCACAGCTGGCACGCTATCGCAATCGTCTCCGGGATGTTCCTGCTCGCCCTGGTCATCGTTATTCAAAGCGCCATCGGTCCAGCCCACGGCTTGAGACCGATCCTCAAATTCGTCTTCTTTCCCGAGGATACCTCGATCCTGAACGTTGCGATCCGGATGCCTGCCGGATCAGGCCTCGAGGCAACGGACGCGGTGACTCGAGAGATCAGCGCCCACTTCGACAGTATGGGTCCAGGCTATTTCGAATCGAGCAGCGCCTATGCCGGGCTCCTCATCGACACCGCATACAGGCCATCCTGGAGTCACCAGTATGGCTTCATCATGGCCGAGTTCCCGAAGCGGGATGAACGCGCCTTCGATAACCCCATCGAGGTGATCAAGCAGATCCGGAACGACCTCTTGCCTCGTTACCTCGAGCGCGGCATTCAACTCGAAGTCACGGCCCAGAAAGATGGCCCTCCGACGGGATCTCCCCTGAGTGTGCGGATTCTCGGAGGAGATGATGAGAAGGTCCGCTCGCTGGCGAGCGAGGTCTACGCCCTTCTCCGTCAGCAGATGAAGCCCGGGGGTGATCTCGAGGGGCTGATCGATCTCTCGTCTGATCTCGACCAACAGGTCCGGTCCCTCTCCTTCCTTCCCGACCCCCGCATGATGTCGATCTTGAAGGTTGACCCGATGCAGGTTCAGCGCTTTGTCGCGGGCACCTTCGCTGGGGTTTTTGTCGGGGAGTACCTCCGATCCGATGATGAGATCCCGGTCAAGGTCAGGATGCCCCGTGAGAGCGTCGAAGACCCGACGAAGCTCCTCAACATTCCGATTTTGCGGGGACCTGGAGACCGCATCATTCGTTTCGGGGAGCTGGGAGTGATCAACTCGGGAACCGAACCCTCTTTGCTGCGCCGGCGTTTTTACCAGCGTTCGATAGGAATTCTGGGCAACTTCGCCGATGACTCGACGATCGATGGAAACACCGTCGCGTCATACGTCAGCCGCTGGTACGAGAAAAACAAGAATAGATTTCCAGCAGCCGCAATCGATTTCGGTGGCGAAGCAGACCAGACGATGCGCAGTTTCCGCAGTCTCTTCACCGCATTTGGCATCGCTCTTTTCCTGATCTATCTGATCCTGACAGCCCAGTTCCGCAACGTTCTCCAGCCCCTGGCAATCCTCTCCAACGTGATCTTTTCCTTCACTGGAGTGGTCCTCGTCATGGCAATTTTCTCCATCGCCTCCGACCTCACTCCTGCAGGTTGGATCAGACCCGAGCGAAGTTACATCACCCTTCCATCTTTCATCGCGGTTGTCGGATTGACGGGAATTGTCGTTAACGACGCCATCCTGCTCGTCAATTTCATCAACCGTCTCAGAAAGCAAGGACTCTCCCTCGATGATGCGGTGATCCGCGCTGGCCTCCAGAGGATGCGACCCATTCTGATGACGACCATCTCGACAATCGCCGGGTTGATTCCGATGGCGATCGGTATCCCTCACTACGCCATCAAATGGACCCCCTTTGCCACGGCTTTCGTCGCTGGTCTTCTCCTCAGCACGGCGATGACGCTTCTGATAGTGCCAGTCCTTTATCGTGGTCTCGACATCGCTCAAAGAAAAATTGCCTCTCACTGGGAGCCACACAGCATCGACTGAACCCCTTGGCCTGATGGGCGGTCTCAGGTAGCCTCTTCACTTGCCCACGCCCCTGCCCGTAGGAAAGGTACCCTTTGGAGATTGCCCTCACCCTCGATTCGGTCAGCAAAAACTTTGGCGACTTCAAGGCGGTCGACGACGTCAGTTTTGAAATCCCCGCCGGAATCATCTGTGGCTTCCTCGGCCCAAACGGCGCCGGGAAAACCACCACGATCCGCATGATCCTCGAGATCCTCCGCCCCTCTGCTGGCTCCATCACCGTTCTCGGAGCACCGTCTGCCCTCGAGGTCAGGGATCGCATCGGCTATCTCCCCGAGGAAAAGGGGCTCTACAAGAAGATGACCGCCGTCGGGATCATCACCTACTTTGCCACCCTCAAGGGGATGCGGACCTCTACTGCACGCAAGAAGGCCCGTGCCCTTCTCGAGCAGTATGGCCTCGGTGATTTTGCCGATTCCAAGTGCGAGGCCCTCTCCAAGGGGATGAGCCAGAAGGTCCAGGTTCTCGCCTCGATGGTCCACGACCCGGAGTTCGTGATCCTCGACGAGCCCTTCTCAGGCCTCGATCCGGTCAACCAACAGGTGATGGAAGAAGTGATCCGTGACATGCGAAAACGGGGGGCAACCGTCATCTTTTCGACTCACGTGATGAGTCACGCCGAGAGGATCTGCGAACGGATCCTGCTGATGGCAAAGGGAAAGATCATCTTCGACGGCAGCATCGCTGATGCGAGACGTACCATTCCGCGGCGCGTTCTGATCAGCACCGATGCCAGCATTGAAGCGCTGTTGGGTGTCGAGGGAGTTCTTGGGAGCCGGCGCCCCGACGGCGAAGAGGATTCTGGCTCGTGGGAGATCCTCATCGACGATGATCTCGACCCCCAGGAATTGCTGCGTTCTGCCTTTGACAACGGAATCGCCCTCGAGAGTTTCCAACACTCCGAGCCAACGCTGCACGACGTCTTCGTTCACCTTGTTGGCGATGATGCCAAAATTGCGGAGGCGCGATGAAAAGATCCCTGCGTGTTGCTGTCCGTGAGTACCTCGAAAACATCAAGACAAAGGGGTTCTGGATCGGAATCCTCATCTTTCCGCTGCTGATCTGGGGGATGTCGGAACTGCCGATCCTTCTCGAGGAGAAGGGGATCCCGACGCGACACTTTATCCTCATCGATCCCGCAGAAGATCTCGGCGAAATCGTCGAGAGGCGGGTGAGCCGGATCAATCGTCGCCGGGAGCTGACAAAACTCTTCGAGCACGTGATGAAACATGGGAAACAGGACCGAAGTTCTGCTATCGACCTCGAGCAGGCCCAGGAACAACTGGAGTCTCTCCTCGAAGAGGCGGGCTCTTCCCTCGACGAGCTTGGAAACCCCTTCTCTGCCGCCTCTTCCCTTGCCAAGGTTGCCGACCTGCTCCCTGATCAATTTCTCGAGAACGAGAGCGCTTTCAAGGCGATGAAATCGATGGTTCTCTCCCAACTCCCAGCAGAAGCGCCTCCATTCCAGGTTCCTTCGAAAAAGTTCCAGCGAGTCTGGCCCCCCGAAGGGCTCCTCGACGGAGCAAGCGAGACGAAGGATATCGAGAAGCGACTCAAGCCCTACCTTGCCGGAAAGAAATTGATTACGTCCGGCGGCGAGGAAAAGGAACTCTTCGCGCTGGTCATCATCCCCGAGGATCTTCCCCAGACCCGCAAAGGGCTACGTTTCTGGTCGAGCAATCTGGCAAACACCGACCTCAAGGAAGCGATCGAGGATTCCATCACCAAAGAAGTGCGATCGAGGGAGTTTATCAAGCGCAACATCGACATCCAGATCATCGCCGAGGTGACCTCCATTCGCCTGCGCAGTGAGAATTTTGACCCGCGCAAGTCGGAAGGGGAGGAAAAGGTCGGAATCAAGGACCAGATTCGCCAGTGGGCTCCCGTCGGCTTTGTCTATCTGCTCTGGATCGCGATCTTCTCCGTCGCACAGATGCTCCTCAACAACACCATCGAAGAGAAATCGAGCCGTGTGATGGAGGTTCTCCTTTCATCGGTCACCGCCTTCGAGTTGATGATGGGCAAGATCCTCGGCATTGCCGCTGTTGGAGTGACACTGCTTAGCGCATGGGTCGGATCGCTGGTGGCGATCCTGGCACTAAAGGCTGGGCCTGATGCTCAATGGGCATTCGACTTGCTGGCGGTGGTCCTCACCGCCGACCTGCTGGTGCCCTTCGCCATTTACTTTCTCCTCGGCTATCTCCTCTATGCGTCGATCTTCGCCAGCCTCGGCAGTATCTGTAACACCATCAAGGACGCTCAGAATTTCATGGGTCCGGTGGTGCTGATCCTGATGGTGCCCCTGGTAACGATGGCGTTCATCCCCGAGGAGCCCAACGGAACCCTTGCGCGCATCCTCTCGTGGATCCCCCTCTACACGCCCTTTGTGATGATGAACCGGGCTGCTGCATCACCCCCCGCCTTTGACCTTTGGGGAACTTCGATCCTGCTGCTGGTGAGTGTGGTGCTGATGATGTTTGCGGCGGCCAGGATCTTCCGCGTCGGTATTCTGCGCACCGGCCAGTTGCCGCGCGTGGTGGAACTGTTGCGCTGGTTGAGAAAGGCGTGAGGAACTACGCCTCCGGCACCTTGTAGAGGCTCCCACTGGTGGTCGACAGAAAAGTCTCGAGGGAAATTTCCTCCTGCTTGATGAAGCCCTCGTCAGGGAGTGATCCTGTCGAGACCATCTCGACGACCGCGGCAACTGAAGAAGCGGTGGTCCAGGAAATCGCACGCCATTCAACCCCATCGATCTCGAGCGGAAAGTAGGCCTCGACAAACCCATTGCGAGCGAGAGCCCCGTCCTTCATCCCCTCGACTGCGGCGTGGACATAGACGACGTCCTCATCGCAGGGGGGGCATGCCTTGATCAGGATATCCCCCGCCCGTTTGCGGTTTTCCCTCAGGTGAAGGTCATCGAAGAGAAAGCGTATCGCCTGACAGTGACCCGGGTAGCGTATCGTCTTGTAATTGAGGTTATCGACCTTTCCCGCGTAGGTCTCACACATCGTGCCGAGTCCGCCCGAGGTGGTAAACGCTTCCAGCTTCTGGCCGTGGATGTCGATCTCCTCCAGCAAATCGAGGGCGGGAAACGTCTGGAAAACACCGTCGCGAATCACCTCGCAGTCGTTGATGTACTCGTTGACGACCCCTTCAGGTGACCAGTTGAAGGCGTAGCCGAACTTGCCGGTCGGTTTCTGGGGAAGCGCCCCGACTCTCAACTCGATGCTGCGCAGGCTGTCGAAGCCTGCGACAAGGCTTGCACCAACGATCCCCACAAATCCTGGAGCAAGGCCGCACTGCGGCGCAAGTACTCCCGGCCCTTCCTTTGATATCTCGATGATCGCGCGAGTTGTACTGACGTCTTCGGTCAGATCGAAGTAGTGAACACCTCTTGCGTGTGCGCTCTCGGCAACGGTCAGGTTGAGCTGGAAGGGAAGACAGGAGACGACCGCGTCCTGCTGGGAGAGGGCAGCATCGAGCGCCTTGTCGTCGGAGACGTCGAGGGCGGCTGACGGATACCCGAGGCCATCGTTGGCGACCAGATCGGCCCCCTTCACCTCGAAACCCGCCCGACCGAGCAGTGTCCCGACGAGGGAGCCTACCTTTCCGGTACCGACGACCAGAATCTTGCTAATCTTGCTGCTCATCGCCTCGCTTTCTTCTTCGGGCGTCGCCTCAACAGTTCTTCTGCCGACGGAACCCGGGAATGGTATCCGCGACGGAAATGTCGGCAACCCTGCTTGCCAAGAAGAATGGCCCCTTCTGGGTCCGGTAACATCAACGATGAGGCGAGAGATCAGGAAGAGCCATCGCCGTTGAGGGTCGCCGCAACCGCCCTATCGACCCCGGCGAGGTCAGGGCGCAGCCTCCCCTGAAACCCTTCTTCAGCGACGATCTCGAGCACCTCCTGTCCCTGGGTTTCCCCCACCTCGAGGAGCAGGGTGCCCTCCGGGGCGAGAAGGGGGCGTGCCTGGGGAACAAGGCGGCGGAAATAGCCAAGTCCATCGCCGTCGAGATCATCGAAGAGAGAGATGGCGGGCTCGTGCTCCTCGACAGCAACCTCCAGCGCAGGGTCACCGCGGGCGACATAGGGAGGATTGCTGACCACCAGATCGAAAGGGCCACTGATCCCGCCGAGGAGATCGGAGCGCACCAGCGTCACTCTTTTCTCCAGGTGATGGTGCCTGACGTTGGCGGCGGCAACGGCGAGCGCCGGAGCACTACGATCGACGGCGATCACTTCCAGCTGGGGGATCTCCTTCGCCAGAGCGATTGCGATCGCTCCGCAGCCGGTGCCGACATCGACGGCGCGTGGCGCCTTTTTCTGGCGTAGGATATCGACCCCCCACTCGACCAGCAATTCCGTCGACGGCCGCGGAATTAGGACAGCAGGAGTGACGATAAAGGTGAGGCTCCAGAACTCCCACTCGCCGAGGATGTATGCCACCGGTTCGCCGCTTTTTCGGCGAGCGATGAAAGTGCGGTATCGGCTCGCCTCAGCGTCGCCCAGGGGCCGCGATCCATCGCCGACGATCTCCTCGGCAGTGGCCCCGATCACCCCCTCGAGAAGGAAGCGAGCATCGAGATGAGGATGCTCGAATTCCTCGAGCGCCGCGATCCCTTCGGCGAGAAGTTTTGCGATGGTAAGCGTTGACATCCGGGGGCCTTCCGGGGCGATGCCGGTTCCTCAGAGCGCTTGGACCCGTTCTTCGCGGTCGTGGGCCTCGAGCTGCCTGAGCAACTCATCCAGGTCTCCCTGCACGAAGCGATCGAGGTTGTACAGCGTGCAGCCGATGCGGTGGTCGGTGACGCGGTTCTGGGGGAAGTTGTAGGTGCGGATACGGTCGCTGCGGTCTCCCGAGCCTATCAGGGTACGACGCAGAGCATCTTCTTTCTGCCGCTTTTCCTGCTCCTGGCGCTCCTTGATGCGAGAACGAAGAACTCGCATCGCTTTGTCTCGATTGCGGTGCTGGGATTTCTCATCCTGTATTGAAACCACGATACCGGTGGGGACGTGGGTAATACGAACGGCACTGGCCGTTTTGTTCACCTTCTGGCCGCCTGGCCCAGATGCGCAGAAGGTGTCGATGCGCAGGTCGCTCTCCTCGACCACCATTTCGGTTTCTTTTGCTTCCTGCAGCACCGCCACAGTAATCGCCGAGGTGTGTATCCGGCCCTGAGATTCCGTGGTGGGAACCCGCTGAACCCGGTGCCCTCCCGACTCGAAACAGAGCCTGGAGAAAGCTCCCCGGCCGCGCACCGCAAATGTGATTTCCTTGTAGCCGCCGAGATCGGTGGCCCGCTCGTCGAGAACCTCCACCTTCCAGCGCGACTGCTCGGAAAAGAGGGAATACATCTTGAAGATGTCAGCGGCAAAGAGCGCTGCCTCATCACCACCGATACCCGCTCGGATCTCGATGATGCAATCGTCCCCTCCCTCGACCTGCTGGTCGAGGATTGTACTGCGCACCATCCTCGCCGCTTCCCGGAGGGCCTCGTTGAGGTCATCGATTTCGGCAGCGGCGAGCTCCTGGATTTCAGGGTCGTCGCCCTCCTCGATGATAGATTTCGCCTCCTCGAGGCCACTTAAGATCTTGAGGTAGGTTCGAAATAGACCGACCCGGGCTCCGGCAGAACCGTGTTCCTTGAGCAGTTCCTGGAAGTGCGCGCGGTCTTTCTGAATCGCGGGATCGGAGATGGCCGTTTCTAACTCCTCGAATCGAGAAACGAGGGCCGTAAGGCGCTCGTAGAATTTGCCCTCGATGGGGGCTTCGAGAAAGTCGCTGGGTGCGTTGCTCACGATCCTGCCATTCCACACGGGAGAGTCAGAAGATGCCACAGGAGAGACGTGCCGACCGATGGCAGCGGGGCCGACAGAGACTCCCTGGGAATCCCTGCCGGCCCCTGCCCTGTTATCGAGTTACTGCTCGTCTGTCTTGCCCTCCGCCTTGGGGCGGGCTTCTTCCGCCGGAGTTTCGGCGGCTGGAGTTTCCTTGGCAGGAGTTTCCTTGGCTTGGGCTTCCTTGGCTGGAGTCTCCTTGGCTGGAGTCTCCTTGGCTTGGGCTTCCTTCCCTGGGGCTTCCTTCCCTGGGGCTTCTTTCCCTGGGGCTTCAGCAACTTTAGCTTCCTCGGCCGGAGCTTTAGCAGCCGCAGTCTCAGCAGCCGGAGCCTCAGCAGCCGGGGTTTTAGCAACCGCAACTCCAGCAGCCGGCGTCTCCTTGGCTGGAGTTTTCTTCCCTGTGTCTTTCTTCCCTGGAGCTTCAGCGGCCGGCGTTTCAGCAGCCGGTGCTTTAGCGGCCGGTGCTTTAGCGGCCGGTGCTTCAGCAGCCGGTGCCTTAGCCGCCGGTGCTTCAGCCGCCGGTGCTTCAGCCGCCGGTGCTTCAGCCGCCTTCGCCTGGGCTGCGGCCTTCTCCTCTGCCGCGGCTTTGGCCTCGGCCTTCGCCAGCGCCTTGGCCTGGGCAGCAGCCTCCGCCTCTGCCTTTTTCTTTTTCCTCTCGAGGATCTTCTTGCGGCGCTCGGCACGCTCCTTCTTGCGCTCTTCTGCCTCCTGGCGTCCTGCCGCCTCGGCGTCGAGTTGCTTCTGGCGTACATCCTTACGGGCGTCGTCTGCGGCCCCGAGAACCTGGTCAGCGCTGCCCTCTTTCCAGGCGTAACGCTGCTGGAACTTCTCGACCCGGCCAGCGGCATCGACGAATTTCTGCTTGCCGGTGTAGAAGGGGTGGCAGGCGGAACAGATCTCGATGTTCAGCGCCTTAACTCCCGCCCGGGTCTGAAAGACGTTTCCGCAGCCGCAGGTCACGGTGCAGTCGACGTATTTCGGATGGATATCAGCCTTCATTTCTGGGCTCCTGCTCGTTCTCGTGGCCCCTGCTCAACCGGCAGGTCCCGTGGCGGATGTCCCGGCGACCGCCGCAAGACGGTGTTTGCCCCGGGGTCCACAGACGACTCCACCGCCTCGAGCGGCCTGCTCGAAAGAGGTCGAAGGTCGACAAGATGCGGATCGTACTGGGCTTGCGCCAGGGGTGCAAGGCCTCCAGGGGGCTTAGGCGCGGCTTCTGCGCTGCTCGGGTGGGGGAGGTTTCTTCTTCTTCTTGGCGACGCTGCTTTCGCCCCCCGAGGCAGCCTCTTGTTCGCTGGAAAGATCGACCCCGGGTTCCTCCCCTTCCCTCCTTTTCTCCTCGTAGAGCCTCACCTGCTCGCCGGTGATGACGTACTGCCTGATCTCGGTCTTGTCCGGCAGATCGAAGAGGATGTCGAGCATCAACTCTTCGATCACCGACCGCAACCCGCGAGCTCCGGTGCCGCGTTTGCGAGCGAGGCGAGCGATGCCCTTGAGAGCATCGTCGGTGAACTCCAGTGAGGCGTCGTCCATTCGGAAGAATTCCTGGTACTGGCGCACGAGAGCATTGCGAGGTTCGATCAGCACCCGAACCATCTCCTCCTCGCTGAGCGGTCCGAGGGCGCTGAGAACCGGCAGGCGGCCGATAAACTCGGGGATCATACCGTAGCGAAGAAGGTCCTTTTCCTGAACCTTGTTGAGCAAGCGGCTGCGTTCGACGGGGTCGTCGAGATCGACAGGACCACCCTTTTCCACCACGCCCGAGCCGCGGAAACCAACCCGCTTGGAGTCGAGCCGTTCGGCGACGATTTCTTCGATACCATTGAAAGCACCCCCGCAGATGAAGAGGATGTTGCGCGTGTCCAGCTGAATGAACTGCTGCTCGGGATGCTTGCGCCCCCCCTGGGGTGGGATGTTGGCGACGGTCCCCTCGATGATCTTCAACAGCGCCTGCTGAACTCCCTCCCCCGAGACATCCCGGGTGATGGAAACGTTCTGGGTCGCCTTGCCGATCTTGTCGACCTCGTCGACGAAGATAATCCCGCGCTCTGCCTTCGGAATATCGAAGTCCGCCGCCATCAACAGTTTAAGGAGCAGGTTCTCGACATCCTCGCCGACATAACCGGCCTCGGTGAGAGTCGTGGCATCTCCGATGGCAAAGGGCACATCGAGGGCCTGGGCGAGGGTGCGAGCGAGCAGCGTCTTGCCCGAACCGGTCGGGCCGATCAGGAGAATGTTCGACTTCTCCAGCTCGACCTTTTCCTCGTCGGCCTCATCGAGATGAAGGAGCCGGCGATAATGGAGGTGGACAGCGACCGAGAGGGTTCGCTTCGCTTCTTCCTGGCCGATGACGTAACGGTTGAGTTTCTCGTAGATCTCCCTGGGAGAGGGGATCTCTTCGATGGTGCGGGCGGACTTTGCCTCCACCGCAGCTCTGAGGGCGTCTTCTTCGCTGATGATGGTGTGGCAAAGCTCGATACACTCGTTACAGATGTAGATCCCTGGGGGGCCTGCGATGAGACGGTCGGACTCCTCGACGCCCTTGCCGCAGAAGACGCAACGCTCTCCTGGCCGCTGACCGGAACCTCTGCCCTCTCTCTTCTTACCGGTCAAGTCGTCTGCCCCTTTCTCAGTCCTGATCTGTCTTCAGGGTATCGATCACCTGATCGACAAGGCCGTATTCCTGCGCCTCCTGGGCTGACATGAAGAAATCCCAGTGGGAGTCATCCTGAATTTGCGCCGGCGGCTTCTTGGTGTGCCGGCCGAGAATTTCGCAAAGGACCTCCTTGTTTCGCTGGATCTCGCGCGCCTGGATCTCGATGTCCTTTGCCGTCCCCTGAGCCCCACCCCACGGCTGGTGAATCATGATACGGGAGTGGGGAAGAGCATGACGCTTGCCATCAGTGCCGGCGGCGAGCAGCAATGCGGCCATCGAAGAAGCCTGGCCGATGCAGAAGGTAGCGATGTCACACTGAACGAATTGCATGGTGTCGTAGATCGCCAGACCGGCGGTCACGGATCCTCCCGGTGAATTGACGTAGACGTTGATGTCCTGGTTGCGGTTGTCAGAGACAAGAAACAGAATCTGGGCGATCACCAGGTTGGCAGTGTTGTCATGAATCGCATCGCCGATAAAAATGATGCGGTCCTTGAGCAGCCGCGAGAAGATATCGTAGGAACGCTCGCCGCGCCCTGTCCGCTCAATTACGAAGGGGACAAGGTTGTCCTGGATCTCCTGCAGGTCTTCCATGGTATCTCCTGTGCTGGGGCGCTGCTGGCTTCATACCGCACGCCTGTTTCAGAACTCGCCTCCGGATTATCCGTCAGCCTCGACTGCCTTCGCTTTCTTGCGCACCAACGTTCTCGCCTTCTCCCGCCGCATCCCGTTGCGTAACTCACCAAGCATTCCCTTGCTTCGGTAGTCCTCTACCACTTGGTCGAGCGGCTTCTGATAGGACCGAGCGATCGCAGCGAGTCGGTTGAGAACCTCGTCTTCGGTAACGAGCACCTTTTCTTCGTTGACGATGCGCTCGAGGATGAAGAGTCGACGCAGTTCTTCGCGCGCCTCTTCCTCGGCGCTCGTATCATCGTCGAGGCTAGCCTCGACCTCCTCTTCCGACTTCCCCTCCTGCATCAGGCGAAAGCGCGTCGACATCGTGATGTTCTTCTTGCGCTCCTCGACAAGAGAAGCGGGAAGTTCCATCTCGATAGTGGAGGTGATCTTTTCGATCAACTTCTCCTCCTGGCGCTGCTCCTCGCGAATACGGCGCCGTTGCTCGATCCCTTTTTCGAGCTCCTCGCGGAGCTTTTCTTCGCTTTCGACGCCAATCTTCGCGAGGAAGTCCTCATCGATCTCGGGGACCCGTGTTCGCTTGGCGTCCCTGAGGACTGCTCGCAGGGTTGCGGCCTTGCCTCGAAATTCTTCCTTGGGAAAGTCGTCGGGGACCTGGATCTCGAAATCCAGGGTTTCGTCTGCCTTTGCCTCGCAAAGGCGTTTTCCAAGGCCTTCCACATCGATGTTATCGACGTGGTCGTGGCCAATCTTCAGCATCACCTCGGGGCGGTCGAATGCGCTGTTCCCGTCGCTATCGATCACTGCCAGGTCGACGATAGCGAGGTCATTTTCGCCCATCTCCTCGATTTCGATCGGCTCGGCGGTGGCAAACTGGTCGAGAAGGCTCTTCAGCTCGCCATCGACATCTGCCTTCGATACCTCTACAGGCCTCATTTCCACCTCGATGCCCTTGTATTTTGGGGTATCGAAGGAGGGCTCGACGTCAAAAATCACCTCGAAGGTGAAGGGGGCTCCCTCCTTCAGCTCGATGTTGTCGAATTCGGGGGATCCGAGCACCCGCAGTTTGGCCCGTTCGACCTCAGCACCAAACGCCTTGCGCAGCAGTTCCTGGCGAACGTCACCGTCGATCTGCTTGCTGAAACGGCTCCTGAGGAGAGCGATGGGCGTCTTACCCTTGCGAAAACCGGGGAACTGAACGGTGTCGCGAAGTTGCTTGAAGCTCGCCGAAAACTCATCGGCGACCACCTCGATGGGCACTTCCACCTTCATTCGCTTGCGGCATGGACCTTCGCCCTGAATTTCGACAAGGTTGGCCACGTCGTCGGTGGCTGGAGTCTCGGTCATCAGTTGTGCCTTCCCTGGTGTGACTGTCCCCGGAGTATCCCCCGACGACGACGGATCGTGCTTGATTCTGGCGGGCGGACGCCCCGGAGTCCATCCGGGGCACCAGGAGGAAAACCGCCCTTCCCCGGCCAGTTCCCGAAGGGCCCACGCCTCAAGAGGTTGCAAGCTCTTCGAGCAGAGCGTCGGCAGTTCCTCGCGACCCCGACGACAAAGGTCGGAGGTCCTCTGGAGGCCCGAAGAAACATCGGGCCGGCAAAACAGGCCTGGCGAGGTGGAGCAGGCAAAGACGAGGCAGGACAGGAAAAATGGAGCGGGTGATCGGATTCGAACCGACGACAATCACGTTGGCAACGTGATGCTCTACCCCTGAGCTACACCCGCTCGCGTCTTTCGCTATCGCACCCGAATCTCACCAGCAGAGCCAACCCGCCAGCAAATCGGTTCCCCGAGGGCTCGGAACCCGAAAGGCTCGCGCCTCGATGGGGCACCAGGCAGCCAGGGGGCCGCGATCAGACCCCGAATTGTGCAAGGTGGGCTCTGGGGTGTCAACACTTCGGGGATCCTTCAGGCGCCGATTCTCTTCTCCAGGCGCACTATATTGCCTTTACCGTGGTACTCGAGGCGGTCAGAGCACTTGTGCATCAGCAAAATCCCAAGGCCTCCCCTGGCCCCCGCACGGATCCTCTCTTTGGCGCGCTCGAACGCCTCCTTCGAATCGATCTGGGCGATGAAATACTCGTAGTCGAATCCATCCCCTTCATCCTCGATGACGACTGCGACCCGGCGCGGGTCAACGACATAATTGACGGTGATTTTTGCCTCGGAGCGAGATCCGTTGCCGTGGCGCACGGCGTTGTCGATCGCTTCCTTGAATGCAGCAATCAGGGCGGTCCGGTCCGCTTCCGCCATCGGCAGCCTGTCGATCAGCCGTTTGGAGAGGCGCAGACCCTTGTCGATGGCGTCACCGGAACTCGCGAACTGAAAGCGCACCTGTTGAGTGAATTGCTTGCGGTCATGAGAGACGCGTCGGACTTCGTTGTCGGTGAGAACAAAGAGGTTCGAGAGGTCGAAAGGGTCGATCAGATAGTCATTCTCCCAGACCCGGAAATCCTGGTTTCCAACCGTATCGGAGCCACGAGGATAGATCAGGATCACCGAAGCAAGGGCGTGGTCTCCCTCTACCTTCATCTCCTCGACAATCCGGTCGCTGCCCTCGACTCGCTGGTCGATCACCACAAGATCGGGGCGCCAGCGATCGACGTTTGCCAGCAGGTCGCTGGTTGAGTGGCTGAGAAAAGTCTGGCCATCGCTACGCCTGACGCGGGTGCGCACGATTTCGCTGAAGTGCCCCGCCTCTGGCACCAGCATCGCCACCGTGCCACCACCACCACGCCTGTCCTCTTTGATCACCGGGACCTCGAGGGGTGAATCATCATCGGAATTCGGTGTGCCCACTTCGGCGACCGCCTCACCGTTGAGTACCGCCTCCGCTTCCTCGATCCTGCGCAGGAAGGGGACGATGCTGGTGATCCCAAGGAGGTGCATCGTCAGGCCCACGTTGCGTCCGACCCGGGCAAGTGCCAGCTGTCCTCCCGCCTCGCTGGAGGCGGAATGGAAGCGGATGATCGCCGAGATGCCGGTCGAATTGATGTACTGAACCTTGCGGAAATCGAGGATCAGGTGGTGTCTGCCCCCCTCCACAAGGCGCTCCATCGTTTTCTCGAAGCGAGGATAATTGGGGGCATCGATGAAGCCATCGAGGCGTACCAGCGTGTAGGTGAGGGGGTTCGAGCCCGATGTCACTCGCTGCTTACAGGTGATATTCAGGTCTGACATCGGATCGGCCCTCTCGAAAGTTCCCGTCCCAACCGCTCAAGCCGAGGATTGTAACCCGCCACCCCTCCCTTCGATAGCACACCTGGCCCGTTCTGCTGATGGGGTTGGGCAAGAGGCTTCCCTCGGGTATCTTCCGGCGCAGGAGCAAGACGATGCCCCCCAAGCCCATCATCGACCTGGCGACCATCGACGTCGAAGGATGCCTCTTTGACATCGAGGCGATTCGCGAGCGAAACGCCCAGCGTTTCGAGCTCGAAATGCTCGACCGAATCGTTCACCTCGACCCCGAAGCGGGAACCAGCGCAGCGGTCAAGGAGGTGGGGGAGAATGAGTTCTGGGTGCGCGGTCACTTTCCCGGACGACCGATCATGCCGGGAATCTTGATGATCGAGGCATCGGGGCAACTCTGTTCCTTCCACTGTTGCGAGGTCCGCAGGGTCGACGAGGTCATCGGCTTCGCCGCCTGCGAGGAGGCACGCTTTCGCGGAACCGTGAGCCCCGGAGACACCCTGCTCATCGTCGGTCGCATGCTCGACCTACGGGCCCGCCTCGCCCGTTTCCAGTCCCAGGCATTCGTCGATGGACGCCTCGTCTTCGAGGGGACGATCGTCGGAATGAAGCTGTAACTGCCGGGTTTCGGTGCTCACCATCGAAGAATAAAGAAGAAGAGGCGGCGCGTTGCGCCGCCTCCATTCATTTTCATGGCGGAGAGGGCGGGATTCGAACCCGCGGTACCCCAAAGGGTACGCCGGCTTAGCAAGCCGGTGCTTTCGACCACTCAGCCACCTCTCCGCAGCCTTTTCGGTGGCAACTCCCGCGACAACGGCTGGCCGCAGCCGCCGGGGGTCACGCCGGAACTGGTCGCTCCCGGCGGAACCGTGGAATCCTAGCGGTGCTGGAGCGGAGGAGCAAGACCTAGAGCGATCCCTTGTGAACAGGGGCCACACTCAGTTACGATCGCTCCCTCTCTCCTCGTTGTGACCGACAGGAACGGTGCCATCGACGGAACCTCTTCCTGCCGACGGGCGACACCTTTGGTTGACCAGCGATGCGCGACAGGAGTTTTGATGACCCCTCCCTCGACAACGACGGACAGTTTCAGCGATGGGGTG
The DNA here is from genome assembly GCA_015664425.1 of Planctomycetota bacterium. Lineage (GTDB taxonomy): Bacteria > Planctomycetota > UBA8108 > UBA1146 > UBA1146 > DTRS01. Next base: position 18,014 of record DQQH01000277.1, on the reverse strand, counting down.
CTGAAAGAGATCAAGGGGCGTGTCAGCAGCGATCAGTTCGGGAGTTGGTTCGAACGAGTTCGCTTCCTGCAGAAGACGGATGGCGCCGAGGTCTCTGTGCCGAGCCGTTTCCACCGCAATTATCTCAGGGAGCGCTATTTGGCCCTCGTCGAGGATGCGATCTCCACTGTCCTCGGTGAAAGCCCCGGCGAGGTGACCTTCATCATCGACGAGAGCCTGAGGCCCGCGATGACCGAACTGAAGCCCCAGGTCGTCTCGCGGGTGGCAAACTCGGATCCGATCCCCCTCAAGCAGGATTACACCTTTGAAGAATTCATCACCGGGCCCTCCAACGAACTCGCCCATGCCGCAGCCCTCTCCGTCTCGGAACAACCCGGAGTGGCCTACAACCCCTACTTTCTTCACGGCTCCGTTGGGCTCGGCAAGACCCATCTCCTGCAAGCAGTTGCCCATCGTCTGATCGAGGCGGGAATGGAGAACATTCTCTACGTCTCCTGCGCCAGCTTCACCAATGAGTTCATCGCCGCACTTGCCCACAGCGACGTCGATCGGTTCCGCGATCGCTACCGGCAGGCGGATGCCCTGTTGATCGACGACATACACTTTCTGGCCAACAAGGAGCGCACCCAGGAGGAGTTTTTCCACACCTTCAACGCCGTCTACAACCTGCAGAAGCAGATCATTCTCACATCTGACTCACAGCCGAACGAAATCACCGGGCTCGGAGAGCGACTCGTCTCCCGTTTCCGCCTCGGGCTGGTCGTTCAAATTCAGCCCCCCTGTCTCGAGACCCGCGTCGCCATCGTCATTCGCAAGGGCAAGCGGCGAGGGCTCGACATTCCTCTGGACGTGGCAGAACTGGTAGCGAAGAGGGTGTGCAACAATGTCCGCGAACTCGAGGGGGCGGTGTTGCGTCTCGACAGCCAGGTCAAACACGAAGGCCTACCTCTGGACATCAAAAATGCCCAGCACACCCTGTCCGATCTTCTTGGCGATGAGCCGCAGCGCATCAACATCGTACACATCGAAAAAACCGTGGAGAAGGAGTTCGGCGTATCCCTGGCCGAGCTTCACTCGAAACGTCGCAGCCGGTCGGTAGTCCTCCCCAGACAGGTCTGTATGTTCCTCGCGCGAACACACACGCGCAGCTCCCTCGGGGAGATCGGCCTCCACTTCGGGGGCCGTGATCACACCACCGTGCTGCACTCGGTAGAAAAGATTCGCAAACAGGTCGTCGCTGATCCGGGTCTGCGAAAAAGCATCGAGCGCATCGAGAACCAGCTCCTCGGGCGGTGAAGAAAGTCAGTGGAAAACCCTCTCTTTGGCGGTGCAATTCCCATCGCTTAAGTGGGGAGCCACTGTCGCCCCAGCAAGCAGCGTTGCCCCCATCTGGGGACAACCCTGGCGGCAGCACCGAAGGCTCCCCTCCATCACGACAGGTTTTCCACAAGATTGCCGGCGTTTCTCATCGCTTAAACAACGAGAATAAAAGCACTTATGTGTTTAACTTTGTCGTTTTCCACAACTTCTACAGGGTCGATGATGACGATGATGAAAATTATCATCATCAAAGAGGAAAAGAGGGGGGCCGAGGGGCCGGTCGAGGGCTCCCGGAGACCGCCAACGGTCTGATATAAATCTATTTCTTGAATAAAGTTAGAGTGTTGTTCCAGACCTCGTTTCCGGTTGATCGGGCTGCCCCCCTCTCCTAGAATACGCTGTCGCAACCATGGCGGTCAGCGAAGGGCCTGGGCAGCCACCCCCGCCATGACCTGCTCACGTCACATCTCCAGGTTTCTGGCCAGCTGAAAGAGGCTTTTGTGAAGATCCAATGCCACTCGAGAGAACTCCTCGATGCGATCACCCTCGTTTCCGCTGTCGTTCCCAGCAACCCGACTCGACCGGTGCTGCAATCGGTTCGAATGATCGCTAGCAAGAGCGGCTTGCGCATCGAAGGAACCGATCTCGAGGTCGGTTTGAGCGCCCAGGTTGATGAAGTGATGGTCGAAGAGGAGGGGGTTGTCGTGATCCCCTGTTCTCGTCTTCACGGGATCTTGCGGGAAACCCAGAGTCCAGAAATTACCTTCAGCGACGATGGCAAGGGACATATTTCGATAAAAGCGGGACGGTCACACTTCAAGGTGCCCACTGGTCCCGCCGATGAATTTCCGGCGATTGAGTTCAAGCCCCCCAGCCCGGCCCTGACCCTGCCACGGGAGGAGATGCTTCAGGGCCTGAAGAGGGTTTCTGTTGCAGCCGCAAGAGACGCGACGCGATTCCAGATGCACAGCGTTCTTTTTGACTGCAGGGATGATGGAATTCGTATGGTCAGTACCGATGGCAAGCGGATGGCTGTGAGCCAGATCGCCGGCGAGGAATCAAAGCGTAAAACAATCAACAACGGCCAGTACATTCTTCCCCTCAAGGGGGTTGATCTCCTCAACCGGATTCTTGCTGGCGAAGTCGAAGACGAGGTCGAACTGCATCTCGACCAGAATGAAATAACTTACTCCTCCGAGAGGGTTTCTCTCAGCTGTCGGCTGGTCGAGGGGCGCTTTCCTGAGTACGAACGGGCAATTCCTGACACCATTGAACAGGCCTATGACGCCAGGGTCGAAGACCTCTTGTCGGCACTGCGTCAGGCTGCGTTGATGACAACCAAGGAGACCAACTCGGTGCGCTTCGAATTTACCAACGAGTCGTTACAGCTCTCGACCTTCGCCAGCAACGTTGGGGAGTCCCAGATCGAAATTGCAGTTGAAAAAAGTTACGGCGAAGAAGATGAGTTCGTCATTCACTTCAATCCGGGGTATCTGATCGATCTCCTGAAGGCGGTTGATAGCGACAAAATCCGTTGCGGATTCCGTGACCGGAGAACCGCCGGGCTCTTCTCCATTCCTGAGAACGAGATGGCTTACCGGCACATCGTCATGCCGCTGGTCATCCAGGATGGAAAGAGCGACTGAGCGGGAAAATACTACAACACCGAGGAGGAAGCGGAGGCCCGCCGAAGAAGGGTTTTCCTGGCGATGAGCCATCCAGACAGAAGGAGCGCCGTCGCCCGGGGATGACTTCATACATCGATCTCCAGGAGAGAGGGTACCTCCCCCGTCTCTTGTCCCGAGAGTTCCAGGCATTGCTCAAAGAGTACGCCCCAGCCCGAGGTGCACGGCCGCACGAACGGCTTGTGAAGGTTGAAAAAATTTGGCGAGAGGTAGTAGGAGAAGGAATTGCCAAACAGAGCGAGGTAATCAGCTATAAGCGCGGGGTTTTGAAGGTCCTGGTGGTCTCGACCCCTCTGGCGGCGGAATTGACCAATTTTGCCCGCCAGATGCTCCTCGAAGAGTTGGCTTCCCGCGGCCTCGAGGGGATCCACGACATCAAGTTCAAAGCCTCTGATCGCCCGGTGGGCGAAGCCAGGCGCCGGAAGGAACAAAGTACTTGAGCGAGAAGGCAAAAGAATACTCAGCATCGAACATCAAGGTGCTCGAAGGGATCGAGGCGGTGCGCAAGCGCCCCGGGATGTACATCGGGAGCACAGGCGCCCCAGGCTTGCATCATCTGGTGTATGAGGCGGTCGATAACTGCATCGATGAGGCGATGGCGGGCTTTGCGACCTCCGTCCTGGTCGAGATCCACGACAACGGAGCGATTTCCGTCACCGACGATGGCCGGGGAATTCCCATCGACTGGCACGAAGATCAGAAGATGTCGGCCCTCGAGGTCATCATGACCAAGCTCCACGCCGGCGGTAAGTTCGACAACGAGACCTACAAGGTTTCCGGCGGGCTTCACGGGGTCGGAATTTCCGTGGTCAACGCCCTCTCGGAAAACCTGGCGGTCGAGGTTCAGCGCGAGGGCAAGGTCTGGAGGCAGACCTTCAGCCGGGGGCTCTCCACCAGCGAGCTCGCAGCTGTCGGGGCGACCGATCAAACCGGCACCAAGGTAACGTTCACCGCCGACGGCGAGATCTTCGAAACAACCGATTTTCAGCACGATATCCTCGCCAAGCGACTGCGAGAACTGGCCTATCTCAACGCAGGCATCGAGATCACTTTCATCGACGAGCGCATCGAGGGCGAGGGGCAGAAAATCATCTATCACTTCCCCGAGGGTCTGCGGGCGTTCATCGACCAGATCAACAGAAAAAGAGCAGTCGTCTACAACGAGGTCGTGCATTTTCAGCGCGAGGTCAATGGGGTCTCCATCGATGTTGCGATGCAACACAACGATGGCTATTCCTCCGATCAGATCTTCAGCTTTGCCAACACCATCAACACCGCCCATGGCGGCACACATTTGAGTGGCTTTCGCTCCGCCTTGACTCGAACTCTCAACAAGTTCGCTCGCGACATGAAACTACTGAAGAACGATTCGCCCCCCGATGGCAGGGATTACCAGGAGGGGCTGGCGGCGGTGATCAGCGTCAAACTCCCCAATCCCCAGTTCGAGGGGCAGACGAAGGAGAAGCTCGGCAACACCGAGATCGAGGGAATTGTCCAGACCCTCGTCAATGACGCCCTCGGTTCCTACGTCGAGGAGAACCCCGCCATCGGCAAAAAGATCGTCCAGAAAGCTCTCGACGCTGCCCGTGCCCGTGAGGCTGCACGCAAGGCGAGAGATCTGACGCGCCGCAAGGGCCTTCTCAACAGCGGCAGCCTTCCTGGAAAACTCGCCGACTGTCGGAGCAGGAACCGCGACGAAACAGAAATCTTCATCGTCGAGGGAGACTCCGCTGGCGGATCGGCAAAAGGGGGGCGTGATTCGATGACCCAAGCGATCCTGCCAATCAAGGGCAAGATCCTCAACGTCGAAAAAACACGGGTCGACAAGATGCTCCGGCACGAGGAGATCCGGACGATCATTACTGCTCTTGGAACAGGGATCGGCGCAGATGAGTTCGATATCGAGAAACTGCGCTACTCTCGCATCATCATCATGACCGACGCTGACGTCGACGGCTCCCACATCCGCACTCTCTTGCTGACCTTCTTCTTCCGTCAGATGGGGGAACTCGCAACCCTTGGCCACATCTACATCGCCCAGCCCCCCCTCTACCGCGTGAAGTGGAAGAACAAGGAGCAGTACATCCAGAGTGAGGCAAACCTCGAAGAGGCTCTTATCGATCTTGCGGTTGGCCCAGGAAGAATAGAGACCCTCGGGAAACCGAAAGAGGCGCTGAAGGGAACCTCCATGCGTCGGCTCATCGAGGTGGTCCGGGAGCTGGTTGCCATGCGTCACAGGTACCGGCGACAAGGATTCCACCTGCGAGAGTGGCTAAACGTTCACTGGGGGAGTGAAGGGGCGGTCCCGCACTTTGTCGTGCGCCGCGAAGGAGCAGTTTCCTTCATGAGCGATGAGGCTTCCTATCGCGAACATCTGGCGGCGATGGCCCAGGAGATGGGACGAGAGCCAACGATCGCCTCGAGTTCCTCGGTGGGGGCCGATCTCAATGTGATCGAATTGCGCGAGGCCGAAAAGACGACAGACCTGGTGCGAGAGATCGAAGCCCTTGGATTCGATGCCGACCAGATCTTCTCGGAAGAAAAGGTCGCAGAGGTGATGGGAATTCCCGAGTTCGACTTTTCGAAGGAGGGGGTGGTTGAGCAGCCCCTTTTCAGCTTTGTTGTCGAAAGTTCCACTCAGGGCGGAGATACCCTCGAAGAAACGGTCGAGATCCTCGTCAAGACGATGAAGAGCAAGGTTGCCATCACTCGCTTCAAGGGCCTTGGCGAGATGAACCCGGACCAGCTTTGGGAGACGACGATGGATCCCGAGAAGCGGCGTCTATTCCAGGTAACAATCGATGATGTCGCGGCAGCCGATGAAATCTTCAAGACTATGATGGGCAGCGAAGTCGAGCCAAGGCGCGAGTATATCGAGAAGTACGCGCTCGAGGCGCGTGCGCTGGATATTTAGGAGCGGAAGGAACCGGAGCCGATGGAAGCCGAGCCGACAGCCACCAAGCCAAGCATTTTTGATTTCCGGCGCTTCAAGGAGGAAGGTCGTCGGTGGACGTGCTTGACCGCCTACGATGCACCAACCGCACGGGTACTCGCTTCTGCCGAGGTACCGATGATCCTGGTCGGGGACTCGGTTGGAAACGTGGTCCTGGGGCATTCCGACACCGTGTCCGTGACGATGGTAATGATGCTCCATCACTGTGGAGCCGTTCGCCGGGGAGCACCGACGAGTTTCATCGTCGGCGACATGCCCTTCCTTTCCTACCAGGTATCGAGAGAGGAAGCGGTCCGTAATGCTGGACGCTTCCTCAAGGAGGGTGCCGTCGATGCGGTCAAGCTCGAAGGTGGAGGAGAACGGGCAGGAACGGTCGAGGCGATCGTTCGTGCCGGGATTCCAGTGGTCGGACATCTCGGTCTGACGCCACAGAACGCCACCCAACTCGGAGGTTACCGGGTTCAGGGGAGCGATCCCGGCGCCGCTGCCGAGATCTTCGACGATGCGTGCCGACTGGAGGAAGCGGGAGCCTTCGCGATTGTTCTCGAGTGCATCCCGGGCGAACTTGCGGCAAGGATCACCGAAACGATCAGGATCCCGACGATTGGAATTGGCGCCGGGGCGGCGTGCGATGCCCAGGTGCTGGTCTTCCACGACCTGGCAGGCTTATCTGGCAATTTTCAGCCGCGCTTCGTTCGCCGCTACGTGGAGATGGAGTCGACTCTCATCGAGGCGGTCCGGCGTTTCGGTGAGGATGTTTCCAGCGGCGATTTCCCTTCTGCTTCCGAGAGTTTTTCTTCGCCAAAGAGCGTCGAGGAGCTGCCGGGAGGGCCCCAGGAAGATCGGTTGCAGCGAGACTTCGGAGGCTGAGTTGGGCACCGAAGGGGCAATCGTGGTCCAGGGACCGGGCTCGGTGGGTTGCTGGCTTGCAGCGACTCTTGCTGCCGCCGGCGAGGCGCCGATTCTGCTCTCCCGCCAGCAGCAACCCGTGGAGGCCCTCGACCTCGTGGTTCTTCGTGGCGAGGCCCAGGGGGCTCCTGAGGTGTGCCGCGCGCGGGTCGTCATGGGGAGTGCCGGGAGCCCCCCTCGTGAGGGGGTCGGAAACCTCCTGCTGGTGTGCACGAAGGCCTCGGACGTTACCGACGCCGTCGAGCAGGGGGTCGACTGGATCGAGGAAGGCGGGACCGTGGTGGTCCTTGCCAACGGCCTCGGGCACCTCGAGGCTGCCGCCAGGGTCTGGCCGGAAGAGGCGTGCCTTGCCGGGACACTGACCTATGGCCTGCGGCGCAGGTCCAGTGGGGTGGTTTCCCTCAACGGCGAGGGAGTGCTGCGCCTCGGTCCGCTGCTCTGCGGAGCCGAGGGGGACCGACGCACTGCCATCGTCGCCGAGCGACTGGCGGCGGCAGGGATCGCAACGGAGGGGCACCCCGACGGACGCCTTCTGGTGTGGATGAAGGCTGCCCTCAACGCCGGGCTCAATCCGGTGGCGGCGCTCCTGGGCGTCCCCAACGGCGAATTGCCCACCCAGGGTGCCTTCGAGATGGCGGTAGCAGCGGCTTGTGAGGTGGCCGAGGTCGCCGGCGCCGAAGGTGTGCTGCTGCCTGCTGATGGGTGGCAGGGGCGCCTGCGGGATCTGTGTAGGGAAACGGCGGAGAACCGCTGCTCGACGCTCCAGGACCTGGAGGCGAGGCGGCCGACCGAGATCGAAGCGCTGTGTGGGACCGTCGATCGTCTCGCCGAGAAGGCCGGAATCGAGGCCCCCGCCAACCGGCTTTTGGCCGCGCTGGTGAGGCGCAGGGAACAGGAAACTTCGGCGTGAGAAACGCCCCCGGATGACCGACAATCGGGCTTCCGTCGAGGCCGCCGCAGAACAGGATGAAGCATGACAGAAGAGTCGCGAATTCAGACCCTCAGCATCGAAGAGGAGATGAAGGGGTCATACCTCACGTACGCGATGAGCGTGATCATACAGCGCGCTCTGCCCGACGTGCGGGATGGCCTGAAGCCATCCCAGCGGCGCATTCTGGTTGCGATGAACGATCTCAACCTGGGGCCCCGATCGAAGCACAGGAAGTGCGCCAAGATCGCGGGTGACACCTCGGGCAACTACCATCCCCACGGCGAGAGTGTCGTCTACCCAACTCTTGTCCGAATGGCCCAGCCCTTCAACATGCGCGAGACCCTGGTCGACGGCCAGGGGAACTTCGGCTCGATCGATGGAGACCCCCCTGCAGCGATGAGGTACACCGAGGCAAGGATGACCTCCGCTGCCGTTGAGATGCTCGATGACATCGAAAAGTCGACCGTCGACTACATTCGTAACTATGATGACACTCGAGATGAACCCACGGTTTTACCGGCGCGTTTTCCCAACCTGCTCGTTAACGGTGGCTCAGGGATTGCGGTCGGGATGTCGACCAATTTTGCCACTCACAACCTGAGAGAGGTTTGCGAGGCCCTCCTGCTGATTCTCGAGAAGCCTGATGCCAGCCTCAGCGAGCTGATGGAAAAGATCCCTGGTCCCGATTTCCCGACCGGCGGGATTATCTGTGGCCGCAAGGGAATTTACGACGCCTACACCAAGGGACGAGGAATCCTGATCCTGCGCGCCCGCACCAAGATCGAGGAGTTACGAGGGAACAAGGAACAGATTGTCGTCACCGAGATCCCCTACCAGGTGTCGAAGTCGAAACTCGCTACCGACATCGCCAACGGGGTCAAGGAAGAACGCCTCACGGGGATTGTCGATGTTCGCGACGAGTCGGACCGTACCGGGATCCGCCTCGTCATCGAGCTGAAGCGAGGGGAAACCAGCCAGGTCGTGCTCAATCAGCTCTACAAGCACACCCCGCTCCAGACCAGTTTCGGGATCCAGCAGATCGCGCTGGTGGAGGGTCGCCCGCGCACCCTCAGCCTGCGAGAATTGCTCATCTCCTATCGCGACCATCGTCGCATTGTGATCCGCCGCCGTGCGCTTCACCTCCTCGAGAAGGCAGAACTCAAGGCACACATCCTGCGCGGGCTCATCATCGCTCGCGATCACATCGACCATGTGATCCAGATCATCCGGGGCTCCGAAGATGAGGACACGGCAAGAGCCGGACTGATGGATGAGTTTTCCCTCACCCGAATCCAGTCCGAGAACATCCTGAGGATGCAACTTCGACGATTGACAGCCCTCGAGAGGCGCAAGTTGCAGGAAGATCTCGGGGTCCTGCAGACAGAGATCGAGTACCACCGCAAGGTCCTGACCGAAGAGGGCCTGGTCCTCGAGATCATTCGCGAGGATATCCACGACCAGATGGATCGCTTTTCCGGGAAACGACGCAGTGAGATTCAGGAGGCCGCAGAAGACCTCAACATGGCAGACCTGATCACAGTGGAGCAAGTGGTCGTCACGCTCAGCCACCGCGGCTACATCAAGCGTACACCCCTCTCGAGCTATCGAAGCCAGGGCAGAGGCGGCAAGGGGATCACCGGCGGAAAGGTCAACGAGGGGGACTTCATCAAGAGTCTTTTCGTTGCCAGCACCCACGACACCATTTTGCTCTTTTCCGATCGTGGCAAGGTCTACTGGCTCAAGGTCTACGAGCTTCCCGATGCAGCAAGAACCTCGAAGGGGCGCCCTGTTGTCCAGCTGGTCTCCATCGAAAAGGGCGAGCGCATCCTGGAGACGATCCAGGTTGCGGAATTCGATGACCGGATGCTGATGTTCGCCACGCGCAAGGGGATCGTCAAGAAGACCGGCTTGTCCGCGTACTCTCGTCCCAAGCGCAACGGGATCATCGCGATCAAGATCGAGGAAGAGGATGGTTTGATCTCTGTCGCTCTTACCGACGGGGACGATGAAATGATCCTCTCGACAGCAGGAGGAAAGACGATCCGTTTCAGCGAGAAGGACGTTCGCGAGATGGGTAGAAATTCCCGCGGAGTCCGCGGAATCGCCCTTGCCAAGGATGACCGGGTGGTCGGGATGGCCGTTGTCGAAGAAAACGGCTCCCTGCTCACCGTATGCGAGAAGGGCTTTGGAAAAAGAACCCTATTTTCGGAATATCGCCCCCAGAAACGCGGGGGCAAGGGGTTGATCGATATTCGAACCACAGAGAGAAATGGCCCGGTTGTGACCTCGAGGCCATTTACCGGTGATCAGGACGCGATGCTGATGACCAGCAACGGAATGTTGGTCCGGATCAATCTCCAGGGCGTTCGCGCTATCGGCCGAAATACCCAGGGGATACGTTTGATCAACGTCAAGCCCGGTGATCGGGTCATCGGCATGGAGATGGTCTCAAACGAGGAGGACAGTCCCCCAACCAGCGAGGACAGTCCCCCAACCAGCGAGAACAAGGGGTAATCCCTGGCCCCGTAGAAGGTCGAAGATCGCACCCGCCATGTCGGCGATCGGAGCGGGACTGGAATTACAGCCCGGATGATGGCATACCTTCGGATTATTAACCGTAGAGTCTGAGGTCTGATGAAAGCCTGTGGTCTGCTGGAGCCTACAATTGGGTTACCAACAGCCGGGTGAACTTTCTTCTGGCGAGGTAAAGGGGGGAACAAGACTCTCGCCAGGGTGACAGGACTCTTACATAGCAGGACTCAACCAAACTTTTTACAGGAGACCTTCCTGTAGAACTTCGCTAGCCAGGGGGAGGCTTGGGGGCTTCATCTCATTCAAATTTGGGCTTGAGTAATAATTACTTAGCGACTTAACCAGTTCGCACCCGGGACGGCTGCATTGCATCGACTCGAGTCGATGCCGGCGTGAGCCAAGGCGCTCATTGCCGTGCCTGCCCGCAAGCGCATCAAGGCGCGCACCCGGGACGAGGATAATTTGAAGTGATGCCGACCGATACAAAAGCACTCATCGTGCAAAGCGACGGCACTTTGCTACTCGAGGTTCAACACCCCTCGTCCCAGCCCCTCCGTCATCATCTCGCTGCCTTTTGCCATCTGGAGAAGAGCCCAGAGTACTTCCACGAATATCGAATCACGCCGATATCCCTCTGGAACGCAGCCCAGTCGGGGTGGTCCGAAGAAGAAATCATCGACCTCCTCGAGGAAAACGCCCGCTATCCGGTGCCAAAAGCGCTCCTCGACAAGATCCACAAGGCCCTCGAGGACTACGGCCGCCTCGAGCTGGTACGGGAAGAGGAGGGGCTCGTTCTCCGCCCGACCAACGGTGACGACGACATCCTCGGCCAACTGGCCGGAAGAAACTCCCTCGCGTCCCTCCTGAATCAACCCCGCGGGGACGGCACCTTCGATATCGATCCGGGAAACCGAGGGGCGTTGAAGGTTGCGATGATTCGAGTCGGGTACCCGCTGATAGACCGCGCTGGTTTTCGTACCGGGGCCACTCTCGACATCGAGATGCCGACAGATGAGAATTTTTCCCTGCGTCCCTACCAGGAAGCATCGGTCAAGGCGTTCTTCGAAGACCAGGGTGGTGGGGGAGGATCGGGTGTTGTTGTTCTCCCATGCGGCGCTGGCAAGACGCTGGTCGGAATGGGGCTCATCTCCCAACTTCGCTGTCAGACCCTGATACTCGCTCCGAACATCACGGCAGTGCGTCAGTGGCGCAAGGAGTTGCTGGCACGAACGACGCTTCAACCGGATCAGATCGGGGAGTACTCCGGAAAGGAAAAGGTGATTGCGCCCGTCACCATTGCGACCTACCAGATCATGGCGCACCGCAACAGCAAGACGGAGGACTTCACCCATCTCGATCTTTTCGCCGCTCACGACTGGGGGCTGATCATCTACGACGAGGTGCATCTGCTACCTGCCCCAGTCTTCCGCTTTACCGCAGAGATCCAGGCTCGTCGACGACTGGGTCTCACCGCAACCCTGGTGAGGGAAGACGGTCGCGAAGATGAGGTGTTCACCCTGATCGGTCCGCGCATCTACGACATGCCCTGGAGAGACCTCGAAAAGGAGGGTTTCATCGCTCAGGTTCGGTGCGTCGAGGTCCGGATGGACATGCCAGAGACCGACCGGGAGCAGTACATCTCGGCGGACCGCCGCCATCGCTTCAGAATCTCCTCGGAAAACCCACGAAAACTCGAAAAACTCAAATCCCTCCTGAAACGACACAAGGAGGACCGAATCCTGGTCATCGGGCAATACCTCGCACAGCTTCGCGCCGTTGCCCTCGAGATCGGGGCGCCGCTGATCACCGGCCACACCCCCCAGGATGAGAGAGAGGAGCTCTACTCAGCTTTCCGCGAGGGGGAACTGGGAGTTCTGATCGTCAGCAAGGTCGGCAATTTCGCTGTCGATCTCCCCGACGCATCGGTGGCGATTCAGATTTCGGGAACCTACGGGTCTCGCCAGGAGGAAGCCCAGAGGCTGGGTCGGGTCCTGCGGCCGAAGTCTGACGGACGATCGGCCTCGTTCTACTCCCTGGTAACCCGCGACTCCCGCGACCAGGACTTCGCCGTTCGTCGTCAGCGCTTTCTGATGGAGCAGGGTTACCAGTACGAGATCGAGGAGTGCGAGGAGGAGGTCGTCACATGAGTGGTGTCGACAGTTTTCTCAACCGGCTTCGAAAAGCAGAATTGCAGACAATCCACCAGTTCTGGTTGCCCGGAGAGTCGGTGCAGAGCACCCGCGATGAACTGGAGGGGCGAGTTTCCCAGGCCCTGATCTCCGGCACTGGAATCGACGAACGGGTGGCTCGCCTGAGCCGGACACAGCGGACCTTCATCAGCGCTATTCTCGGTCGTCCGGGGTGCCAGGTTCAGGCGAGAGAAGTGCAGGTGATTCTCGAACAGCGAGGTGCCACCAAGGTCGAGATCGACAGCTGCCAGAGGATGCTCACAGAACGGGGGTTCATCGAGAGAAAGCGCTCCGGCAAGGAGCGCGGTTCCGCCGACACCCTGGAAATTCCTGAAGAACTCGCCAGCCATCTCAGCCGGATTCTCGACATTAGCGGCGAGTCCATCGCCCCGGCAGATCAGTTGAGCCAGAAGCGGCTCCCCTTCGAAATCGACTTCGAGGGCCTCGGGATCGACCTGCGGATCGAGGCCCTCGAGGATGATGTCCTCAGGGGTCTCTGCCGCATCGCCCTTGAAAATTGCGGTGTCATCGACAGCGACACCTCGGGGGTTGCCGCGCTGCTGGCAGATGCTGACAGGGAGTGCACCCTGGCCGATCCCGACTGGCGTGAAACCCTCGAGGAAGCAGGAATCGGCACGATTGGTGCGGTTTCTCTCAGAGATTTCGGAATCTCTCTGGCCGAACCTTCCCTCATCATCTTTCAGGAGTGGATCCAGCGCCAGGCGATCGCCTCTCTCCCCCCTCAGGTGGATCCCGACACCGTGATCGAGGTCGGCGTCGACCTGCTCATCGATATCGACCGGGCTTCAGCTCGCCTCGAAGGAAAGGCGACCAATCTCACCCGAGATGGCCGTGTTCCCAAGCGCCTCTCCCAGTCGCTGAGGGGCGTTCTCTGCCTGCCGAGGATTGCCGATCACATCGACGGCGACCCGGTGAAGCGGGTTCTTTTGCAGACCATCCGTCTCGGGCTGGTGGAGAACTTTGCTGACCAACTGAGGGTCCATGACGATCGGCTGCGGAACTGGCGCAAGCTCGACCTGATGGGACAAGCGGAGATCCTGCTGCAGCGTTTCCTAGAGGAAAGCAAGGGAGACCGGTGGAGTTTCCATCAGGAAGTTCTTCGACGCATCTTCCTGAACATTCTCACCGAGCGCCCCTCCGAGGAGTGGCTTTCCATCGATGGGCTCATCGATCTTTCCGTCTCGACCTATCTTCTGGAGCTGGAAGAACGAGACGTCCAGGGCGCCCTGCAACAACGTCGCGAGGAGGATTTCTCCCGGGAACGGTTGCAGTGCAGTTTCGATCGCCTCGGCACCGACCTGATGTACTGGGTGGTCAACCGGATGCTACTGCTGGGAGCCTGCGAGGTGGGCATTACCGATGGTCGGCTGGCAGCGTTCAGGATCACCGCCCTCGGGCAGGAATTGCTCGGTATCGAGAGAAGCGCCAGAGAGTGTCGCATCCTGGTCAATCCCGACTTCGAGATCATGTTGATCACCGAGGGTGTTCGGGGGATGCGACTCGAACTGCAGCTGTCTCGCTTTGCCGATCGCGAATCGGCGGAGCGGATACGGCGATACCGGGTGACGAGAGAATCGATGAGACGGGGCATCCGATCGGGACTCACCCTCTCCGAGATCCAGGAACTCCTGGTGGAAGCCGCCGACCATCCCCTTCCCGAACCAGTGGTTGTCTCGATCCGTGACTGGGGACGCGACCTCGACTGGGTGGTCATTCGCCCCTCCATCACCTTCGCGGGTCTGCGCCCCGATCGGATAAAACAGTTGCGATCGATACTCGACGATCGAGGACTCGAATATCGTGCTGCTGGCGAGGACGCGATCGTTGTTATCGGCTGTTCAGCACGTGGACCCCAGACCGATTCGCCGCCGGTGGTCGAGGATCTTCGCAAAGCAGGCTGGCTCGTGCGCGAGGAGCAGAACGAGGAATTACATCTCGAGCCAGAGGAGCAATGATGCTGGGAGACCCTCGCACCCTTGGTCGCTCCGTCGTCTTCGTCCATCCCCCCATTCAGCACTCCGTCGATCTTCTCAGGAGTATGTACGTCGAGGTATCCTCGACCTGCGACTACGAGAACTTCATCCGTCAGCCCGATGGGGCGCGCCTCGAAAAGATCGATGGGGACAGCGGATCCGTTTCACGGGTCAGTTTCGGCCGCGATCGCATCACTTTTAACGAAGATGACCCCAACAGCAGTCTCGAGTGGTTTTCCCGTCGTGTCGAAGCGGTCCTTATCGCTGCCCGGGAGAAATTCCAGCCGCTCCAGGTACTCATCGCGCGGGTCGGAACCCAACGTTCGACGATGTCCCTCGGGGATGGCGGTGATTCGAGTCGCTGGCTCGCAGAGCACGCCCTTCAGGTTCATGACGACCAGTTGAGAGTCTTTGGTCGGCCCGCCAGGGCGATCGGGCTGAGGCTGCAGTTGCCCGCCCAGGGGAAGCAGGAGCAACACCAGTTGCGAATCGAGTGCTATCTCAAGGACAGACGCCAGCTCTTCATCGAGGACATCGCCACCTGGGGGGGCATCGTTCCCCTGGCGAACCTCTCCCCCCTCCTCGAGGAGATGCGTGAAGCGGATCGCTTTCATCGCGAAGACCTCGTCGAGTTTCTGCGCGGCCTTGACCCAGGCAACTGATCGAGGTTTTTGCGCCACCACTGACCTCTGCTACCCGCAGAGGTGTGCGAGGGAGGGGGGACGGAAGAGATTCTCAATCAGGGTGCTACCGATGTTGCCTCGACGGGAGCGCGCCTCCCCATCTTTCCCCGACGGTGATCCTCGGGGTGCGACCTGGCGACGGCATGCCTGAAGGATGACCTCCACCCCGATCGGTAACTGTTCGAAAGCCCAACCGCCAGGGCCTAGTCCCCCGCTCCTGCCAGTTCCATCCCAACACGTTCCTCGAAGACGGCGCCGTCGGCGAGGAGCTGTGCCTCGACGAGGATCGCTCCCGATGAACAGTGGTCGCCGGGAGAGAGGGGTTCATCGTGAACGATGAGGTCGTAGGTCTCTTTCTCGAGCCTCTTGGAGAGGGCCTCGCGGTCACCGACGGCATCGACGCGATATCCGAGAGCGCCGATGCGGTCGAAGGTTTCCTGGCGGAGGACGGCATCGTGGCACGCCACCAGAATCTGTTGGCGGTTCATGACCACACCCTGGCGATGATCTTGCGGCGGTGGGGCAGGCGCCGATGTTCGAAGAGAAAAATCCCCTGCCAGGTGCCGAGAGCGAGGCGGCCACCTGCGACTGGAATCTGTTCGGAGGTTTGGGTGACCGCGCTGCGCAGATGGGAAGGCATGTCATCGGGGCCTTCGGCGGTGTGGGTGTAACTCGAGTGGTTCTCCGGGGCAATCCGCCCGAACCACTCCTCGAGGTCGCGGCTGGCGGAGGGGTCGGCATTCTCCTGGATCACCAGACTGGCGCTGGTGTGCTGGATGAAGAGAGAACAGAGCCCCTCGGTGACCCCCGACCGCGAGACGAGATCTGCGACCTCACGGCTGATTTCATGAAGCCCTGGCCCCGGAGTGTCGATAATCAACGTCTCTGAGTGCACTTCTCCCCCTTTGCAAACCATCTTGGCCCGCTTGCCTTCGAACGCCAAGCAATCTAGAGTTCGGTCGCTATGGTCGTGAGAGGAGAAACAGCGTGAAAACGGCTCTTGTGTCCACGATCGCGGTGATGCTCCTGATGTTCTTTTGCCCTTCCTGCCAGCGCATGCCAGCACCCGGGGAGGCGGGGGGACCCGCTACCCGGCCAAAATCCGGCAACCTTGCCGCCTCGACGGCGATCGCGCGCCCCTCTCATCCCCTCGAGAGACACCTGCGGAACATCGTTCAGCTCACCGATGGGGGTGAGAATGCCGAGGCTTACTTCTCCTCCGATGGCAGCCAGTTGGTCTTCCAGTCGAAGAGGCCCCCCCACGACTGCGACCAGATCTACACGATGAACAGCGATGGAAGCGGGTTGAGGCAGATCTCGAACGGCCTGGGACGCACCACCTGCGCATACTTTCTCTACCCCGACGACAGCACCCTCCTCTACTCCTCGACTCACCTGGAAAGCGCCGACTGCCCGCCGCCTCCCGATCGGTCACAGGGTTACGTCTGGGCCATCTACGACAGCTACGACGTTTTCACCGCCAGCGCTGCTGGTGGAGAGCCGACGACCATCGTTAGCAGCCCCGGCTACGATGCCGAGGCGACCCTCTCTCCCGATGGCAGCCGCATCGTCTTCACCTCGACCCGCGATGGCGACCTCGACATCTATTCGATGAATTCCGATGGCAGCGATGTTGTCAGATTGACCGCCACCCCTGGCTACGATGGCGGCCCTTTCTATTCTCCCGACGGGAAGAAGATCGTCTACCGGGCGCGCCATCCCGAGGGGGAAGAGCTTGCCGATTACCAGCGACTACTCGAGGCCGGCCTGGTGCGTCCCTCCAAGATGGACATTTTTGTGATGGATGCCGATGGGAAGAACCAGCGCCAGATCACCGACAACGGCGCGGCAAACTTCTGCCCATTCTTCCTGTCAGACGGAGAGCGCATCATTTTCGCTTCCAACATGGGAGATGCAAAGGGACGGGAATTCGATCTCTTTATTGTAGGTATCGATGGCAAAAACTTCGAACAGGTGACCTTTGCCTCCGAGTTCGATGGTTTTCCGATGTTTTCCCCCGATGGCAAGAAGATGGTCTGGTGTTCCAACCGACATCACCGCGAGGACGGCGAGACCAACGTCTTCATCTGTGACTGGGTGAACTGATCGGCTAGCCGCCGCCGGGGGGCTTGAGAACGATATTGCCGAGGATACTGTCCTCGCCATCGCGAATGACGATGTCGACAGAAACCCTGCCGAGTCGAGGGGTGCTCATCTGCACCCGGTAGGAACCGGGGGCGAAGCGGGTGGTTCTGAAGGAGCCATCGCGGGCGGTGGTGGTCAGGCGAGCGACGGGTTTATCTCCGGGAGGCAAGTTGCGGCTGCTGATAAGGACTTGCGCCCCTGGCACCGGCTGTTGCCTGAAGTCGAGCATTCTGCCACTGATCCGCCCCCCTCGCATCAACTGGACACCGAGAGTGGTCGAGCCATCGGCATCGATCTCGAGTGATTTTCGCACCCTGGCAAAGCCCTCCGCTGAAACCTCGATCGAATAGGTCCTGGTGGGGTCGAGAACCTGCAACTTTTCCTTCTCTTTTGCCCGGGCCGAGACGATGGGGTCACGATCGCGACGGATGATCACAAAGGCCTCTGGCATCGCCTTCCCCTCGGGATCGACCACTTCGAGGGACCACGTCGGTGCCCTCTCGAGGAAGATCGGCTTGCGCACCAGGGTGCGGCTAGCGGGGATGAGGATGTCGACGGCAACCTCGCGAAATCCGGAAGCGACAACGGCGTATTTCCCGGGGCCAGGGGTGAGCCCATCGTGAATCGCATGGCCATCTTCGCCAGAAACAGACTCTACCCTTTCATCGAGGGC
>DQQH01000275.1 GCA_015664425.1 Planctomycetota bacterium | reverse complement strand
GGGCCCGCTGGCCACCGACAGAATCCAAGGTGGTCGCGGGCCCCCTCTTTTTGGTCTTGCCGGCGAGTCTGTCCCTCTAGGGCCCTCAACCTCCCGGTTTCAACCGCCCCTCGTACCGGCGTCCCAATCGAAACTGGCAGGGACCTCCTCTCCATCGAGAATCGCTCCGACGAGCAGCCGGGCGCTCTGAGGCGCGCAGATGATCCCGCTGCGGTAATGGCCGGTCGCGATCCACAGGCCGGTGAGAGTTGGCCAGCGGCAGAGGAGGGGCCCGCCTCGGCGCATCGCCTTGGGGCGAACACCCGCCCAGTGGCGGACGACGTCGGACCTGGAAACATCGGGAAGAAGACAGCGTGCAGCCCTCAGCAGTTTATCTAGGCCTTCCTCGCTCCTCCCCCCGTGAGTCCCTTCAGCGGAAACGATGCTACCGAACCAGGTGGTGCCGTCCGGGGTCGGCGCCAGCTGCCAGCCGATTCCAGCATCATCTTCGAAGCGGATGATTCGCAGCGGTGGCGACGGGATGGAGAGAGCGATCGCTTCTCCCTGGACTGGCGCCAGGGGAAGTCGGGCAGGCGGAAGGCCGACGGTGGCCATCGCGCTCTGCCAACCGGCAGCAACGACGGCGACGGTGCCGTTGCCGATTCCCTCCGCCCTTCTTTCCCCTACTCTCAAGGTCGTTCCCCCGCCTCGGGCCGCCTCGAAACGGACCTCCCCGCAGTCCTCTTCGATGGCAACTCCGAGAGCAAGACAGGCCGCTTTCAGCGCTGATAGCAGGGAGCGTGGATCGACGAATCCTTCTTCCTCGACCTCCAGCGCGAGTTCTGCGTCCCCCACGTATCCGCAGATCACCTTTCTGATCTCGGCAGGGCCAACCCAACGAGCCCGGTGCCCGCCGTCGAGCCAGCGACCGAGGAGTTTCCCGGGGTTGGTCGGCGGTTCCCTGTGGAGATGGAGTGCGCCACAACGCAACATCGGCACCGCCTCGCCACCCTCCTTGGCGAGGGCGGCGAGAAAACCGGGGTAAATTTCCCAGGAACTCCGCCTCAGTTCCATCCATGCCGATCGGCCCACAGGAGGCCGGGCGAGCAATCCCGTCGCCGCTCCCGAGGCACCCCCACCGATCCTCCCTGCCTCCAGCAGCCCGACCTCCACCCCACGCAGGGCGAGTTCGCGGGCGACCGAGAGCCCGACGACCCCCCCGCCGACGACCCAGCCCTTCTCCATCTTCACCTCGACCCCCATTCCTGCAGTCGTTCTTCCCCACCATCTGAGGGATCTCCGACCTTCGGCGCAAGATCAGGCCGCGTTTTCCCTTGCGAGAGTTGCCGAGGTCCGTTGCAATTCGCGCCCTTCCCAGGCCCCCAGAGCCGCGAAGGACGCGGGCAACTCGCCCACAGCAGACGAGAGGTGGAGTAGAGATGCGCATCGGCGTCCCGAAGGAAGCCTTCACAGCAGATCGACGAGTCGCCCTCGTCCCGGGGCTTCTCCCGGCACTCGTGAAAAACGGCCACGAAGTCCTCATCGAGGAGGGAGCGGGCCTCGCCGCGGGCCACCCCGATGAACGGTACCGCGACAAGGGCGGGCAGGTCGTCGCCAGTCGCGATGAACTCTTCGAGAAATCGGAAATTGTGACCACCGTCCGCTTCGCAGGAGCAGCGAGGGATTCTCTCGCCGATGACCTGAAGAGGCTGCGTGAGGGCCAGATTGTCATCGCGATGACCGATCCCCTCGGGGAGCCGGCTGCAGCGAAAGAAGTCGCCGCGACCGGTGCGGTTCTGTTCGGAATGGAACTGGTGCCGCGCATCACTCGCGCACAGAGCATGGATGTACTCTCCTCCCAGGCCCTTGTCGCTGGCTACAAGGCGGTGGTACTCGCCGCCAACGAGGTTCCACGCCTCTTCTCGATGGAGATGACCGCAGCGGGAACCCTCGCCCCTGCCCACGTCTTCGTCATCGGAGCGGGAGTTGCAGGTCTGAAGGCGATCGCCACCGCCAAGCGACTCGGCGCTGTGGTCCACGCCTACGACGTTCGCGATGCGGTCGCCGAACAGATCCAGAGCCTCGGCGGGAAATTCGTCACCGTCGACGCCAGCAGCGATGCCGCCGAGGATAGCGGCGGCTATGCCCGCGAGATGGGGGAAGAGTTCCTCACTCGCCAGCGCGCCAAGATGGCGGAGGTCTCGGCGAAATGCGACGCCGTGATCACCACCGCGGCAATTCCCGGCAAACCCTCACCGCTGCTGCTCACCGCTGACGGTGTCGCTGGCATGCGCCCCGCCTCTGTGATCATCGACCTCGCCGCCGAGCGAGGCGGCAACTGCGAACTGACACGCGCCGATGAACGAGTTGTCGAGCACGGTGTGACGATCCTCGGACCGACCAACCTGCCTTCGGAGATGGCGGGGCATGCCTCGCAGATGTACGGCAAGAACCTGACCAATTTTCTGGAGCTCCTCTTCGACGGGGAAGGAGCTCTCGATCTCGACACCGATGACGAGATCGTCAAGGCGTGCATGATCACCCGGGACAACGAAGTCGTGAACGAAAGAACCCGGGAGAGCCTCGGTCTCCCATCAGAGAAACCGGAAGCGGAGGGCGCCTGATGGATGAAAATGTCCTCATCCCACTCCTGACGATCTTCATGCTGGCGGTCTTCGTCGGCTTCGAGATCATCACCAAGGTTCCCCCGACGCTGCACACGCCGTTGATGTCAGGGTCGAACGCCATCTCGGGGATCGCCATCGTCGGCGCACTCCTTGCGATTACCACCTTGAGCGGTGAAAGCAGTGAAGAGCAGACCATCTCACACTGGCTGGGGATGGGAGCCCTCGTCTTTGCCTCCATCAACGTCGTCGGCGGCTT
>DQQH01000051.1 GCA_015664425.1 Planctomycetota bacterium | reverse complement strand
GCTAAACCGCTGCTGGTTGCGCTGGTGGTGTCGATGGGAGTGTCTCCGACGTCGATCGGAATCGCGCCGGTGCAGTCATCGTTGGCAGGCTGCGCAAAACCGATGGTCGGCAGTGCCAGGATTGCGAACAGAGCTAGAACTCCCAGAGTTGGCTTCATCATCATGAACCCACTTCCCTTTCCAAAACCAGGCGGACGGCATTCCCGAAGGAGACATGGCTCGGAACCATTCCGAACCCGCCACACCCGTCATCCCTGAAATCCAGTAAAGAACCCGTAAAGAAGATGACAAAAGTGGGGGTGCTCATGCCCGACACAATCGAACAAGGAATTCTCATGCTGGGGAGCCGTATGCGACCAGCCCTCTGTGCGACTGACGAATATGCGACGGTGTCAACCTATACAGGCCGCTGCACCGAACCGATCGTCAATGAGAATCCACCCTCACCCTATCATTCAGCCCAATTCTGACTTGCATCCTATCGGCGACTTCTTGCAGGTCAAGGCCCGTATCAGGTCGGCAGCGGTCGAGAAAGCGCCGTTTGAGCGTCGCTGCCGTCTCCATGCCAAGGGAGGAGGCGTGAATGTCCTGTTATCGAGGTTTTTGGGTCCCCGAGGGGCGTTAATCGCGTCAGAGAGGGCTTACGGGCAGGCGGTGCTGATCGAGCAATCGAGGGAGTCGGCGGTCGGGTCGAGCCCGCAGTCGACGGGATCCATCGGCAGTGGGGATCCTGGCACGAAGAGCCAGTTCAGCAGCCACACCGCGTCGGCGATGTTCTTGCCACCGTCGTCGTTGACGTCGCCCGAGTCGTCACAGCTCAGCTGTGGGGACCCGGGGATGAAGAGGGCGTTGAGGAGAAAAACGGCGTCGGCGATGTTGACCAGCGAGTCGTCGTTGGTATCCCCGCGAGAGAAGTCGAGGCCCGGTGGAACCGTGGATTCTGCCAGGAGGTCGATCGTCAGGTGCATGTCGGGGAATCCGAGGAGAGCGAGATCAACCGCATCCGGTATCCCGCAGTCGGGGGCAGAGAGATAACTGGGGAGGGTCTGTGGGCTGGCGCTCGAGCCGATGTAGAAGAGGTGCCCCTGCGCCTGGCCATCGGGGGTGAAGATCTCGACGACAAGGTCGGTGCTGCAGTCGATCTCGAACGGCGTTGCGAGGCTGGCGCAATAAAATTCCGATGCCACCGGTGGAACCTCGAAGGTCTCCTCGTAGAGGAGCTGGAGAGAGGAAATGGGAGCGGGGTCGCCACCATCCGGATCGGAGTGAATTCTCACCACCACCGGTTGAGTGTCGAAACCGATCCCGGGGATTGAATTCTCGATCCCGAAGCGGACACCCAGAACTGAGATCGGCTCGTTCAGCCCGAAAGGGAAGCCGCAGTGAGAGAAGGTCCTCCAGTATGAATTGTCATCGTGGAGGCCGTTGACTGAGCAGTTCACAGATCCCGGGGTCAGAAGATCCGGGTCGGCGTTGTGGGACAGGGTGATCGGAGGGGTGATGCACCCGGGCAGCAGTATGGTGCAGCACTCCAGAGGGGTCCAGGCGCTGCCCTCGAACGCCTCCACGCAAAGTTCGGCGAAAACCGGGAGCGTCAGCGGCCCCGTTTCGAAACTGGTGGCATCGCCGGGAAGTTCGGCGAGGAGCAGCCCCCGCGACCAGATCCGGTAGCCGTCGGCGCCAGCGAGGGGCTGCCAGTCGATCGTTGCCGTCGGCCCACCGTCTGTCGAGCAGGTGACGAGTCCCAGGGGGGGCAGCACAGAGGGGCACGGGTCGTTGCCCTCGATGACGAAGAGCAAATTAGCGGCGTTGTCGATGAGGTAGATGGAATAGACGCCAAAGAGGTCGGTCGGGCCCGGGGCAAAGGGGCGAGAGGTTTCAATCCCGTTGAGGAAGGTGCCGAGGGTCGAGATGTCGATGGGTGCAACCGAGGCCTGCTCGACAGGATTCCCGACCGAGATCATGACGACACGACCGGCGTTGTCGCTCCCGTGAGGGATTTCGAGCAATCCGCAGCCGGCGCGATAGGCGACTCCGTTGCCGTAGCCGCTGCCATCCGGGTGAGGATGGGACTCTCCCAGCCATGAACCGTCGATTGCGCTCATCAGGTGGAAACTGTCGTTGACGATGTCATTGACCCAGATGGAATCGCTGCTGGCCATGGCGATATCGCCGAGGAGGCCACCGCCTGGATGCTGGAACTGTCCGAGGTTGACTGGGTTGGCGCCATCGAGATCGCTGCGGTAGAGAAAACTAAGTCCGGTCGGGGCGATGGCCCAGTAGAGGAAGATTCCGTCGGTGGTGATCCCTGTTGTTGTCGAAGGGCCTTGCGGGCTGTTGATGGTGGACAGGAATTGCAGGGTGAGTGCGTCGTAGACTTCAGCCTCTCCCGAGTAGAGATCGGCGGTATAGAGCACGGGTTGACCCCAGAGGATGCTGTCGGGAAGAAAACAGATTCCCAGGGGTGAAGTCCCCGAGAGCGGGAATGGACCCGCCAGGAGATCGCCGGGGGCGAGGGGCAAGGGGGTTGGGAGGCCCGTCACGAAGCGGGAATCGAGAGCACTGCTGGCGGAAGTGGGAGCGGGGACCAGGTCCTGGCCGAGGACCAGGGAAGGCATCAGGGGAGACGCGACAAGAATAATAATGAGCCAGATCGCTGGCCAACTTGATGTCTCCATCGGCCTTCAGCTCCCATCCGGCGGCAGTCCGCGGTGCGTGACCCCCCTGGTTGCGCACGAGACAGGTTCGTAAAAATAGGCTCTAACCTCGCCATGGACTGTACCTTCCGGCCGGAGCCGAACCAAGCGAGTGTCATCGAGACAACGTATGACAGGTTCATTCTCCCCCATCCGGGGGAGGAAGGCCACAACTGCACAGGGATGGGGGGCTTCGGCGCGATGCTCTGTTTTGATCCATCGAGGAAAAAAAAGAGCCGGGGGGCTTCTCCACGACTGGAGAAGTCCCCCGGCTTGCAACCCTCGGTCCCTACCTTCTAACCGCAGATGGAAGACCCGCAATCCAGGGCGTCAGGGGTTGGGTCCTGACCGCAGGTGAAGGGGCCCGGTGCTGGCGGCGGCGGCTGACCCGAGAAGAGGTTGGCAAGAGACGTGACCGGATCAGCGATGTTCATACTACCGTCGTCGTTGGAGTCGGCAGCATCCATGCAAACCGGGGCTGGGTTACCGGAGAAGAGCGATCCCAACTGATGGACCGGATCGGCGATGTTGAAACTCCCGTCGTTGTTGCTGTCGCCACGACGGAAATCGGGTTCGGTCGGAGGCGGAGGTGCGCCCTCGAGAGCCGCGATGTAGCGGTTGGCGAGGTCATTCTGATCGCCACCAAATCCCCCGAACTCCCACGATTGACTGATGAACTTACCGCCGGAGTCGGTGTTGTAGAAGATTCCGGTGTTGTAGCCACCACCCGCTTGCATCCAGACGACCGCGGCCTCAGGGCCGGCTCCGTCTCCCGCCGCGGCTTGCAACTGGTCGGTCCAGTCGCTGCCTGCGAGATTTGCCTGGTTGTAGGCGACGCCGATCTGGTCGCTGAGGTCGAGGCCAAATCCGCTGTCGGCGCCATCCATTACGAGGAAACTGTCGTCACCATCTATAGTGCTGAAGTCATCGACGCCGTCGCGAGTATCGAGATCGCTGGCGGTATGAACGAATCCCCAGTGGTCACCGGCTTCGAAGTACATCCCCTTGCCGGCGATGTTGGCGGCGGCGAGGGCGTCGCCATCAGCAGCGGTGATCCGGAAGTCGTTGGGATAGGTCCCGGTCATCATCCATACGCGCTGAATGCCGGCGGAGCCGAGGCAACCGAAATCGGCAGGTGAGATGTTTGTCACCAGGACCGACACGCCGTTGGCAGTCAGTGCGGCCACCATGGCGGCAACGCTGTCGATGTCATCGAATCCCTCGAGGGCGAAGACGAGGTCGGTCTCGCCACCGTAGGCAGCGACGTTGGCGGTGGTCGACTGGCTGAAACTGGTGCCCGATGCGCAGTCGGCATAGATGTCGTAGGCGTATGTTCCCGGTGCAAGGCCGGGATCGACGAAACTGGTGTCAGCACCATCGAGAGAAGCGATCGTTGTGCCGTTGCGCTGGACCTCGAAGGCGTCGTAGACGGCGTTGTTGGTCCAGGTGAGGGTAACGTCGCCGGTGTCACATTCGGCGGTACTTGCGAAGTCGCTTACCGCAGGGCACAAATCGTAAGCAAGGCGCAGAGTGCCTGAGCCCGTTGCGCCAGCAGCCCAGGACCCGACGCGGATGACGTAGGGCTCGCCGGAGGTGACGGCGACTTCCATGTAGGAGGTGAAGCCGCCACAGGCGACACCGGTCGTCGGATCCAAGCCATCGCCGTTGCAGGAGATCTGAACCATCGAACCGCAGACCCCCTGGTAGGCGACGAGGTCGGTGTCCCAGTTGACCAGGTCACAGGTCGAAACGACAAGGATCCCGGTCTCGGTGGCGGTGTGGGTGTACCAGATGTCGGCGTCCATCACTCCGAGAAGGGTACCGGGGCAGCTGAGATCATCGTAAGGATCGATGCTGGTTGTAGCACCCAGGGAGGTGATGAGAGTGTCACCCGCGGGAATGTCGATCGCATCGGCGCACTCATCGTTGATGAGCGGTTGAACCTCGGTGATCGTCATGTTGGTCACACCCTCGGTGTCTGCCCACGCTCCGAAACGGATGTAGTAGGTCTCGCCGGCGGTGATGGGGGCACTCATGTCGGAGTAGAAAGCCTGACAGCCGGCGAGGCCGGCGGAGTCACCACCGCAGGCGATCTGGCTGAGCGTGCCACAGTTGCCGGCATACATCACCAGGTCGGTGTCGATCCCGGGGCTGACCCCGTCGCAGGTGTGAACGTTGAGCTGGCCGTCGGTGAGCGCGACGTAGGTGAACCAAACGTCGTTGTACACCCCTCCGAGAACGGTGCATTGGAGCGGGTCGAAGGGATCGAGGCTATCGCTTGCGCCAAGGTTACTGACGGCGGTGACGCCTTCGAACACCTCGATGGCATCGAAGCACTCGTCGTTGGTCGGCGCGATGGCAGCGGTGTCTGCCGTGCAGCAGGTGAGAGGGACGGGTACCCCTCCGACCAGAGCTTCGAGACAGATCTCGAGGGTCAGGCCAGGAGTCACCGGCACGGTCGAGTAGGTGGTGTCAGTGCCCGCCAACGTCGTCTCGAGGATGCCGTTGACCAGGACATTGATCGAGTCGTAGGTGTCGTTGTTCTGCCACGTGACATCGACGACGCCAGTTCCCGGACCCTGATCGGTACAGACCATGCTGGTCGGCGGGACCGCTACGATCGGGGTGAGGGTGATGTTCATGTTGGTCACGCCCGCGCAGCCGGCTGCACTATAGCAGCCCTGGCGGAAGGTGTAGGTTTCACCGACGATAACGATGAAAGTCATGTCGGAGTAAAACGCCTGGCAGCCTGGGAGGCCGGAGGCGTCGCCGTTGCAGGCCACCTGGATGAGGGAGCCGCAGGCGCCCTCGTAGGCGACGTAGTCGGTGTCGACCGGGGTCGGTCCACCGCAGGAGTTGACGTTGAGTTCGCCGTTGTCGGTTGCGGTGTAGAAGACCCACACATCGTTGGTCATCGCTCCGAGCACGTTGCAGTTGAGCGGATCCCAGGGGTCAACGCTGGAACTCGCGCCGTTGTTGTCGATGAGGTTGACTCCCTCGAACACCTCGATGGCACCGGCGCACTCGTCGTTGACCGGTGCAGCGGAGTTCAGAGCTGCTGTGCAGCAGGCCTGAGGACCGATGCCGGTGCCGAGAGTCGGTTCGAGGCAAATCTGGACCGTTGAGGGCGTGACATACGGTCCCGAGGTGTAACTGGTGTCGCTGCCAGCGATGGTGTCGGCGAGGGCGCCGTCGATGTAGACGTTGATGTCGTCGTAACTGTCGAGGTTGGTCCAGTTTGCGACCATCATACCGTCACCCACACCGGGATTCAGTTCGCCGCAGGTGAGCTCGTCGACGGGCAGGATGGTGGACAGGCTGAGGGTCAGGAGGTTGGTGCCACCGGTTCCTGCGCCGGAAAACTGGCCGACACGAATGAGGTAGTTGGTTCCGGCGAAGACGATGACGTCGAGCTCCGAGTAGAAGATCTGGCAGGGGGTTGCGCCGGTGGAGTCACCATTACAGGCCAGTTGGTTCAGCGCCGAGCAATCGCCATCGTAGACGACGACGTCGGTGTCCACTCCGGCTGGGTCGCAGGTAGTGAGGTTGAGCAACCCGCTCTCTGCGGGAGTGAAACTATACCAGCAGTCGGCGGCCATCGCTCCGAGGAAGGTGCCGGGGCAGTTGAGATCATTGTAAGGATCGGCGCTGGCG
>DQQH01000088.1 GCA_015664425.1 Planctomycetota bacterium | reverse complement strand
TCGACCTCTATGCACCTGATCTTCCTGACCCTCGCAACCCTCGCAACCCTACAGGCTGACGGGGAAATCACCCCCGCCCCCACCGCCCCGCTTCCCTACGAAGCAGAAACAGACCACGTCTGGAACTGGGTCATCGATGGTTCCCTGATCGGCTCGACCAGGGTGAGAATCCGGCCATCGGAGAAAGTGGCCTCGGAGTGGATCCTCGACGCACGCCTGCGTTTTTCTCGCGCCGGTCGCACCATCGACAGCCGCAGCCTGACCACCTTCAGCGGCACATCGAGGAGGCTCACCCATTATCGACGCGAGATGAGAACCGGCCTCACCAACAGCAAATTGCAGTCGACGGTGGTCACGGCTCGCTTCGGCACGGAAACAACCGAGGTCAGCGTACAAAAGTCCTCTTCCCCGGAAATTTTCGACCGGAATTTCACGACCGGAGAGAACCCCACGATCCTCGACAGCCAGTGCTTCGAGCACTGGTTGCTCCTGGCTCCGAACTTCCCGGCGGAAAGGAAGGGCAAGATCCAGGTCCTGGTGCCGACATTGCAGCAATCCCTCGAACTGGAGCTGGAGAGAGAGGTGATCGAAGGTGAGGGAGCGGATCGTCTTCACCGCTGGAACATCAGCCACCCGACATTCGAGGCGCTGATATGGGTCGATGAGAAGGGCGCCGTCGAACGCTACTTGCAAGGGGATCTCGACATCCAGCGGCAACGAGTTTCCCCCAAGCCAGATCCCACCGAGGAGGCGGGCGAGGGGGGTTAGTCGTCGAGGTTGACCGCCTCCTCGATGGCATCGATGTAATTGCGGAGCCTCTCGAGAACCTGCTTTCGCTCCGTCTCCGGACCCCAATCAAAATTGGCAACGAAGTCATTCTCGTGGCGCTTCAGTCCCAGCGCCTCGTATGCCACGGTGCTCTCGAGGCGGGCGTACTTGTAGAGGGTCGCGAAGAGGAGTTGGAGGTTGCGGGCGGCTCCGGGGTGTTTCTCCGAGTAGGGAATGATGTCGGGATTGCCCATCACCTGCCAGCGCTGTGGCAATTTCTCGTCGATCAGTTGACGCCAGCGAGCGAAGGCAAATTTCTCCTTCCTCCCCAGAGTCAGCAGGTCCTCTGCGAACGGATGGGCCTCCATCTCCTCGACCCGGTCCGGATCTCGCAGCAGTTTCGATCGCTTCCCCCGCGCCAGTGCTCCGGCAACCAGCAGGAGATCGCGGGAACGGGTCACTTCCTTGAGCGCCTCGCTGTAATACTCCTCGATCTCCTGGCGCTGGCGGCGAGCGGTCGCCGGATCCCCAACCGGAAGTCGATACTCACAGATCCAGTCCTCTCCCCCGGTAACCTCGCCATGGAGCCGCGCAACTTCGCGAATCACCTCGGGGCTCGCCCCTGATGGGCGCCAGGATATCCTCAGCCGGTACTCTCCACCGAACCAGTTCCTCGGGGAGGTCATCGAGTCCCATGAGAAATCCGGGCCATCGACAGCCGCGATACCGCCATCGAGATTCCTCCCCAGGGCTGTGACGTTGATCCTGACCTGGGTGCCGGCAGGAAGTGACGTCTCCCCGGAGATGAAGAGCCGGCCAGGGAACTCGCTATCGAATGGTCTCGCGAATCCGATGAATCGCACCGAAACCGGTACGTTTCGAGGAGGGCTGTCGAAGACGATGCAGTCCAGTTCGCCTGACTTCTCCGGAAGTAGAATCGGAAGCCGGGTGTCGCCGGCCAGAAGCATCTGGAGGCGCTCGCTGGAACTGACCTCGATCTCACTGACCCCCTCCCGACCGCTCGAAATTCTGCTGCCGTCGCCGATTGCCAGAGGTAGGGGCTTGCCACTGACGACAGAGCCGTCGCTCCCGAAAGTGCGTAGAAGCCAGCGTTGCTCGGTTCCTGCATCGGCCGGAACCTCGCCGATCGGGATTTCTGCCACCCCCGGAGTCTCCTCCCCAGCGCCGGGATCGACCCTCGGCTCGACCACTGGCGACGGAGTATCCCCCGTTCCTGGCAGCGTCCCTGTGGTCGGTGAACCCAGCAAGAACCAGGCGAGCAACGGCAAGAGCAGGATCGCTGCCAGCAGCAAGTGGTCGAAAAGAAATCTCATTGCGACCCTTCTTCATCCTGGATTTCATCGATCAACGCCCTTGCCAGGAAGACCAGGTCGGGCCCATCGCCTGGAGGAAGGATGAAGGACCACCCTCCCTCGATGCGAACGACCCTCAACCCGGTTCCGTCGACAGGACCGAACCAGAAGGTGATGATCGCCTCGCCTCCGTCGACGGGAAGGATGTCGACCCGCAATTGATTGCGGTTGGAACCTGGAGGAGACTCCGGGCTGGCGAGCCAGTTGAGCGCTCTCATCCTGGCGATGTCCTTCACCAGACGCTTCAGATCGGCTCGAGGGAGCAATCTCTCCTGATCCCCCCGAAGACGCCACTCACTCCCGGGACGATCGAAGGTTGCACTCCGTCCGTCGGCGGTGAGACGGAAACTGACCAGGGCTACCTCGTCGATCCCCACCACCCTTCGTCGACGCAGGGAGAAGGGGGCGGACCGCCATGCGGCAAGATCGGGGACGATGGCCCGTGCAAACCCTGCCTGGTCCCGATTCCACAGGAAACGATGGCTGCCGTCGTCGGTGCATCTGGCACCGACGATGAGCTTCTCTTCGTTTCCTCCATCGCTTCTGATCGACAGTTCCAGACTCGGTTGATCAAAGCCATAAAGATGGAGGTTTTGATCATCGAGAGGGAGGTGCTGGAGAACCCGCGTCTCCCGCAGCCTCCGGATCATCTCATCGACGGTTCCAGGCTCGGCAAGGAGCATCTCCTCGGCGCCCGCCCAGCCGATCTGCCAGCCTCCAGCGCCAGATCTCGTGAGGAGAACCTCGCCGTAATCGCCCTTCCTGATCGTCACGGCGCCGATGTCAGGATCGGGCAGCCTGAGGAGGAAGGGGCTGCGCATTCTCGCTGAAGGGGTCTCGATGATGTCGATGACGCGGCTGCGGGGAACCGCGAGGATTCCTGGTCGGTTGCCGGTGATGACCGCGATCGTCTCCTCTCCAGAACTCTCCATCGGTTCCCCCACCAGCAGGATCTGGGTCCTGCCGCTGCCCCTCTCGACGATGGTCACGATGGCACGCGGCTCCATTCCCTCAGCGAGGCCGACCTGAACCGGCTCGAGATCGGGAAAATCAATCGACCTCCAGCTGACGATGGTTTCGAGGAAACGGCGCACCGCTTCAGGGGAAGCGTCCGACTGAACCTCACCGGTGACGGTCCAACCCCCCTTCCCCTGCTCGACGACGAGGGATTCATCGCCCCCATCGATTTGCAGGCGAGAGATGCGCGAGAGAGGAATCTCGCAGACGGTCGGATCTCGCAATTCCCGGAGGGAGATTTCGCGGAATGAATCCCGGAGAAGGGTATCGAGCAGAACCACCCTGCCC
>DQQH01000063.1 GCA_015664425.1 Planctomycetota bacterium | reverse complement strand
GCTCGCCGGCAAGTCCCGGATGTGCCCGACGCTCGATTGGACGATGTAGTCTGGGCCGCATCACCTACATGCGTACTGACTCCGTCCACCTCTCCAAGGAAGCCCTCGCCGCAACTCGCAGTTCCATCGAGGTGCTCTACGGCAAGGATTTCCTGCCTTCAGAGGAAAGGATCTACAAGGGCAAGGTGAAGAATGCCCAGGAGGCCCACGAGGCGATCAGGCCGGCGAGCGAGAAGAAGCACTTCTCCACCCCATCAGAGATCGAGGAGATCCTGTCCGCCGATGAATCCAGGCTCTACGAACTGGTCTGGAAGCGAACCCTCGCCTCCCAGATGCCAGACGCGCGGGGCCGCAAGATGACGGTCAGGATCGAGGAGACTGGACTCCCCTCTGGCACAAATCCTCCCAGGGCCATCTTCCAGGCGACAGGCAAGGTTGTCGACTACCCGGGATTCCTGCGCGCCTACGTCGAGGGCAGCGACGACCCCGAAGCGGAACTGGCTGACCGTGACCGACTTCTTCCCGAGGTGAAAGAGGGACAGTCACTCGCCATCGAGGAACCGCAGACCGAACAGCACTTCACCAAGGCGCCAGCGCGATTCTCCGAGGCTGCCCTGGTCAAGGTTCTCGAGGAACACGGCGTCGGGCGCCCCAGCACCTACGCATCGATCATCGACACAATCCAGCGCCGCGACTACACCTTCAAGAAGGCCCAGGCTCTGGTCCCGACCTTCGCTGCGTTTGCGGTCGTCAGGCTGCTGCGCGAACACTTCTCCGAGCTGGTGGAGACTGAGTTCACTGCACGACTGGAAGAAGATCTCGACGGAATCTCCAACGGCAAGATCGACAAGGTCAGCTACCTGAAGGAATTCTGGTTCGGCAACGGCACCGGCGGACTCGAGAAGATGGTCCACCAGAACCTCGAGATCATCGACGCTCGCGAGACCTGCTCCATCGCTCTGATCAACCAGGGAGACCAGGTCCTGCGCAACCGTGAGGATGTCATCGTCCGTGTCGGTCGCTACGGCCCCTACCTGGAAGCTGGCGAGGAGACAGCAAACTTACCGGTAGATGTATGCCCCGATGAACTCGACAGCGAGAGGGTGAACGAACTCTTCGAAAACAGCGCCCGCGGAGACGAACCCCTGGGCACCGATCCCGACAGCGGCAAGCCGGTCTACCAGAAGAGCGGGCGCTTCGGCCCTTACGTCCAGCTCGGAGACCACGACGATGAAGAAAAGCCGAAGATGGCCAGCCTTCTCAAGGAGATGTCGGCCGATAACGTCGATCTCGAGGTCGCCTTGAAACTTCTCTCCTTCCCCAAGGTAGTGGGCCAGGATGAGACCGGCGTCGACATCGTGGTCAGTAACGGCAGATACGGGCCATACATCAAGCGCGGTGACGACACACGCAGCCTTCAGGAGAGCGATCATCTGTTCACCGTGACCAAGGAGCGCTGCCTCGAACTTCTCGCGCAGCCGAAAACCCGCGGCAGGCGTGCCCCCAAGGAGCCGCTCGCCGTCTTCGAAGAGGTCAAGGCTCTCGAAAACGTCACGCTGAAGGTACTCGACGGACGATTCGGACCTTACGTCACCGATGGCGAGTACAACGCAACGGTGCCCAAATCGATGGACCCGAGGAAACTGACCGTTTCCGAGGCGGTCCAGTTGATCCTCGACCGTCGAGCCAAGGGGCCGGCAAAGAAAAAGAAAAAGAAGAAAGCCGCCAGCAAGAAGACCGCCAAGCGCAAGACGGTCAAGAAGAAGGGGACCGCCCGCAAGACCGCCAAGAAGACCACCCGCAAGCGCGTCTCGACGAAGAAAGTCGCCGAAAAGGGAACGGAATAGGATTCCCCCACTCCCTCTAGATCACCATCGGCAAGGCCCAGAGGAAGGAACAGCCGAGGAGGGCAATCATCGGCCCATCGGCAGTGTGCGGGCTGATTGCCTCGGCAATTGTCAGGAGCAACGGTAGCACCAGCAACGCCACCAGCAGCTGCGCAACGGTGAACGCCGCCGAGAACCACAAGATTACGCCCACCCCCACCAGGAACACCACCAAACTTCCCTCGAGAGAGCGATGGTACTCGCCGTTCCAGAATTTCCCGTCGTACCAGATCGCTTTTGTCTTGTAGCGGTGCTTTCCGAAGCGCAGCCCGATCGGCTCTGCCAGGCCATCGCCGAACTCGTTCACCAGTTGCGGGATCAGGGTCACGATCTTGTTGTCGACGAGAGCGATGAAGGGAATGTAGATGAGGAAGCGCAGGATGTCTTCGATCATGTCGTAGCGCATGCTGTAGGGGCGGTCTTCGAGACGGTCCCAGGAAACGAAGGCGAAGCGAAAGATCGGCACGTGCCTCCTGATGACGTTCCACTCCGTGACGATGGTTTTCAACTGACCAAGAGAGAAGAGGAACATCGTGTCGATGATAATCTTCTCCCCCGACACGAAAAAGAACGGGATCACGAACGCTTGCAACTTTCGCCAGGGCCGCAAGCCGAGTTTGCGGACAAAGTTGATCCTGATGTTGTAACGGAGTACCAGATGTGCGCAGATGACCTTGCCGACCATTTCGAAAACCGATGCCCCGAGGAAGAAGAGGAAAGCGTTCAGGTTGAGCGTCGGAATCCAGTTGCGGGAGGAAGCGAGCAACATTCCCACAGCCAGGAGAAGGTACGCAGCCGAGGAAAAGGCAACGAAGCGGTCCTCACCTGCCCAGTCGTATTTGGGGTTCTCGAGCCCGTAAGGGTCCTCGTGCAGGACCTTGAAATACTCGTCGAGATCCTCGTGGATATCCATCGGCCTGGCGGGTTGGGAAGCCATGTCGGTCACCTTGAGTCCCCTCTGGAGTCTCATCCGGACCCCAGGTGAAACCGGACGTAGTTTTCACGATGCCCCTCTTCCCCCGTCGATGGTCCGAAACAGGACCGATTTGGGGCCAGAGAGCCGGCAGCCGGCGCCTCTCAGATTGGCAGTTCCCACGAGAATGGTCCGCTCGGGAGCGAGCGGCCAGGATGAGAAACAGCCGACGGGATCGGCGATCCGGTCGGCTGTCGAAGGGCGGTTTCGAGTCGATCAGGCCATGTTGTCGATGACCGCCGAGGCAAACTCGCTGCACTTGAGCTTGGTCGCGCCATCCATCAGACGATGGAAGTCATAGGTCACCTGCCTGGCGTCGATCGTCTTCTCCAGGCCTTTGATGATGCTGTCGGCGGCTTCATTCCAGCCTATGTAGCGGAACATCATCTCTCCCGAAAGGATCACCGAGCCGGGATTGACCTTGTCCTGGCCAGCGTATTTCGGTGCGGTGCCATGGGTCGCTTCGAAGCAAGCGATGCCGGTCTCGTAATTGATGTTCGCCCCTGGTGCGATTCCGATCCCCCCCACCTGGGCAGCGAGAGCATCGGAGATGTAGTCGCCGTTGAGGTTGGGACAGGCGATGATGTCGTACTCGGTGGGCCGGGTCAGAATCTGCTGGAGGAAGGCATCGCAGATGACATCCTTGATGAGGATCTTGCCCGCTGACAGCGCCCCTAACTGCTCGGCGTTGGCGGCTTCCTCGCCACCTTTCTCCCTGGTTCTCTCCCAGCGCGCCCACGAATAGGTGAGATCGGTGAACTCCTCGTCGGCGACCTCGTAGCCCCAAGTCTTGAAGAAGCCCTCGGTGAATTTCATGATGTTGCCCTTGTGGACCAGGGTGACGCTCTTTCGCCTCTGGTCGAGGGCGAAGCGGATCGCCGCACGGACCAGGCGCTTGGAACCCTGCTCGCTCATCGGCTTGATCCCGATGCTCGAAGTCGCCGGGAAACGGATCTTTTCGACGCCCATCTCCTGTGTCAGGAAAGCGAGCACTCTCTCCACCTCCGGGGAACCGTGGGCAAACTCGATGCCCGCGTAGATGTCCTCGGTGTTCTCACGGAAGATCACCATGTCGATGGCCCCGGGGTTCTTCACCGGGCTCGGAACCCCTTCGAACCAGCGAACCGGCCGCTGGCAGACGAAGAGGTCGAGGAGCTGACGGATCGCGACGTTGAGGCTGCGAATCCCGCCGCCGACGGGGGTTGTCAGCGGTCCCTTGATCGCGACCAGGTGCTCCCGGATCGTCTCGATGGTGGCCTCGGGGAGCCATTCGCCGGTCGCCCCGTGGGCCTTCTCCCCTGCCAGGACTTCCAGCCACTCGATCTTGCGCTCGCCCCCGTAGGCCTTCTCCACCGCGGCGTCGAAGACGCGAACGGCTGCAGCCCAGATGTCAGGTCCGATCCCATCTCCCTCGATGAAGGGAAGAATCACGTGGTTGGGCACCTGGAGGGTGCCATCGCTGCCCATCTCGATTTTCCCGTGGGTCATCGTCATCGACTGACTCTCATTCCTGAGGGCGGTTCTGGTCGGCTCGACGACAGGGAAAACCCCGTCCCGGCGTGGATTTCGGAAGGTTTCGTCTTACCCTGAGGGGCCGGTGCCGTCAACTCAGTCGGGACATTTCGCCGGACCTCTCCTGAGGGAGGTTTCCTTGACGGCGCAACCGGAGTTGCCGAGGCTGATCGATCGCTGACAGAGGAGGTGAAGCGTGGGCACAGTTACCCCGGGGATGATCCTCACTACCCTGGCGATCTTCCTGCTCGTTGCCGGCTGCTCGGGTATCGAGAGAGGTAGAGGAGACACTCCTCGGATCGGGATCGCTCATCTCGGGGCGGCCGATGGCGACCCCCGCGGACTGGCAACCATCGGTGAAGAATTCCGCTCGAGGAATCCCGGACACGACGTCGCCTTCTTCCGCGATACCACTTCCCTGGCAAAACGACCCACCCCGAGAACGGTCTTCGTCCAGGGAGGAGAGACCCGTGCAACGGTGATGGGCACCTCCGGCGAGCGCCATTCAGATCTGTGGGTCGGAGACATCATCGTCTTGCGGCCCGGGGAGTCCTTGAGTCTCGCGGATCCCATCTCACTGGTGGTTTTCGAGACAAACACTCCCCCTCCCCCATCGCTCCCCTCCTTCATCCGCCCCGACTGGGACCCCAGGATCACCGACACCCCCGGGGGCTGCGCGACAGAGGAGGGTGCTTACAGGAGGATCCTGCTCACCTGGCGAGAGGAGGTCGGCCCCTATATCTGGCACGGGGTCAACGCCCACCGCGTCCGGATCAGCGACTCCTTCACCCACTACCACCCCCTGGTGGGGGGCTTCGACGAGTTCTACCTGGTCCAGATGGTTCAGCCGGGGGGACGAATCCTGACCAGTGCCGCGGTCGAGGCGATCGAGTCACGACAGGTCGACCGCCGCCAGGCTTCCTCGTTGCTGCGCAGCGATCTCCTCGAGGTCGGTGATCTCGT
>DQQH01000274.1 GCA_015664425.1 Planctomycetota bacterium | reverse complement strand
CTGTTCTGCCAGGAGTGTGAGCGCAGGGGCAACATCGGTGGCTTCGCCGCAGTAGACCCAGCAGCGCAGGCGTCCGTCGATCAAACGCTTGAGGTTGCGGTGCTTGTCATCGAGATCCTCGTCGCGGATCAGCTCCCTGCCGAGAATTCGAGCCTGATCGGGAGGGACATCGACCACTTCATCCTTTTCCTTCCTCACCTCTTCGTAGCGAGCCTCGGCAACCTTTCCGAGGTAATCATCGAGATCGGCGAAAACTTCGCGCAGTTCTGAGAGCTGCTGCATCCGTCCGTAGCCGCTTTTCGGCGTGGTGCTGATCTTGATGGCGATCGAATCCCCCACCGACATCTCGTATGGGGTGATGCCGATCGGTCTCACAACCCTGCTCAGTCCGCCTACAACGAGGTTATCGCCAGGAATGATGTGGACTGTGGTCACCCCGTTCCTCAGGGAATCTTCGAAGAAGACCCTGGAAGGATCGATGGCGTCGAAGACATCGACGAATGGAGTCACCGGAAGATTCTCGTGGCGGATGTCGAGACCACGCCAGTCGTGGACATCGACGATTCCGGGGAAGAGCACCTTGTCGGTGCAGTCGACTTCCAACGCGTCGTAGGGGATCTCGACGTCGGTTCCGACAGCGCTGATGATGCCGTTCTCGACGAGTATCGTTCCGCCTGAGATCGGCGGGCCGGAGACCGGGATGATCCGGGCATTGGTGAATGCGAGTTTTCCGGGAGGAGGCGCTGCAGCCAGAGAGGCGGTGACGACCACCGCTACCAGCAAGAAGCTCGACCACGTCAGGATTTTCAGCATGCTATCTCCCCGCTTCACTTTCTTCATCTTTAAGGGACAGGCCTTCACGAACCCTTTCGGGTGTACTCGACCTGGCCACCAAGAATCACCGACTCGATTCGTGCGGTCGAAGAAAAAGGCGGACCGCTCCACAGCACCAGGTCGGCTCTCTTTCCGATTTCAATCGTTCCGACGTCCGAATCGATGCCGAGCAACCTGGCGGGTGCCGAGGTCACCAGCTCCAGAGCTTTCGAGGGCTCGACGCCGAAGCGCATCGCCAGCATCACCTGGCGGGCAAGCCCCTCTTCCCCTCTCAGGTCCTGTGCGCTGAGTGAGACCGGGACCCCACTAGCGACCAGATCTCGAAGGGTGCTCAATCGCGGTTCGGAGGTTTCGTAGGTACGTGCGAGATGGCCCGTGGGGCGGTCGAAGATGGGACCGAAGACGACTGGAACGCCTCCACGTCTGATCGGCACCATCGCCAGATAGGCCTCGGTCGGGTCCTCCAGGATGAAGGAGACCCCGAACTCTCCGCAGAGGCGAAAGGCGCTCTCGATGTCCGGTGCGGTCCGTGCCTGGACTCGCAGAGAGACCTTCCCTTCGAGGACTCGGTTGAGAACCGTCGAAGCCTCGGCGCTGCTCGTGTCCGCTCCGTAAGGGTTTCCTCCCGTGGAGCGAAGGAGGGCGTCGTAGAACGCCCTGCGAAAGACCCAGCCGACTCCCATCCGGGAGTTGGGTCGGCGAGTGTAGATGGAGACGTTGGTTCGCCAAGGGCTGCGGTTG
>DQQH01000291.1 GCA_015664425.1 Planctomycetota bacterium | reverse complement strand
CGCAGCCAGACGGGTCGCACCGGCACCAGCCCCGAATCGGGGAGCAGAGCGAGGAGCAAGCGGACGAACTCATCGGAGGGAGTTGCCGCCATCGTCGATTGCAGCAGCGACTGGAGAGCGCCGGCGAAGGGACCGCCGTCGATCGAGTCGAGGATCCCGGCGAGTCTTTCTGGTTCTTCCGTGGCAAAGCGCAGCCTCGAGATCATCCTGCGACCCTCGCTGAAGGGATTGGCGAGCACCTCCCTCCCATCGTGGGTCCCACTCCTCAGTTCGCCGACGTCGTGATCGTCATCGGCAACCCAGAAGAGGGGGACGGTGGGCACCCCGGCAGCGGTTAGCCGCTGGGCCAGACGGGCGGTGCAGAACGCCTTCCACAACACTATCGCCGGCCCGCCAGCGAGAGCGGGCTGCTGGCCGCAGAAGATGACCCGGGTGGACGGGTCCTTGAGCGCCTCGACCGACTGGCGCGATCCGTCAGGCAGCGGTAGTTCCTCGAGATGCGGGCCCAGGAGTGAGGAAAGATCCCCCCGAACCGCCACCTCTGGCGGTTTATCGCTCAGGTTTTCGAGAACCTCCTCGAAGGTCTCGGCAATCGGGCCAAAGACGGCTTGGGCTTCCTCGGAGCGCCGGCAGCGATACTCGAGAACCGAATCGGCCTTCGAATCGGAGGAGAAGGGAACAGGATTGCGATTGCTACCCATCAACGCCCTTCCCGGCGTGCGATGACCAGCATTCGAGGGGCATCTCCGGGTACATAGGGCTCGCCATCGAAATCGCCGTGGATCTTGCGCATCTCGAAATTTGCCGAACCGAGCAACGTCTCGATCTCGTCGGGCGGATAGAGGCGAACGGACTCGACGTACTGACGGAGTTTGCCTCGGGGATCGACGATGGAGACCTTCTTGATCACCCGCCTGCCGTCATCGAAGAGCCCTCGTTCTTCCTCGATGTGAAATCCATCCACGTCTCTCTCACTACGCCTGACAAGGTTTGCGATGGTGTGAGCTCGGTCGGGAAGGTCGATCAGCAGCCCTCCACCGTTACGCAACACTCTGGAGATACCGACGAGAACACCACGATCGGCCTCATCGGATTCGAGATCGCCCAAACTGGTGAAGCACATCGTCACGTGATCGAAGACCTGGTCGAACGGGAGGTGTCTCATGTCTCCCTCGACGAGGTCGGCATCTGCTCCAAGTCGTACACGGGCCTGATCGAGGAGCGGCCGTGAGAGATCGAGGGACACGACATCGAGGCCTCGCTCGCGGAAAACCAGGCTGTGTCGGCCCGCCCCGCAGCAGAGGTCGAGGATTCGGTCGCCAGAGCGCATCCCCAACCAGCGAGCGGCAGCATGTGCCTCGGGACGGGCGGACTTCTCATCGCGGGACGGATAGACCCGTAGATAGTCCTCATCGAATGCGGTGCGAAACCATTCCTCCGAGGGAGTCGGCTGCGTCGGTGCTGGCTTGGAAATGGCACTCATCCTCGACCCTCCTGGGAACCTGCCCCCAACGACAAAATTATCCGAAGGCTAGATCATCGCACGGAGAACCGCTGGCACAACCCGATCCGCGCTCTGGCGCCCTTGTACGATGGCTCCCGGATGGCTCAAATGCCCTGTCCGGGAACATCAGACACCTCGATCGTCGTTCCTGGGGAAGAAGGGGGAT
>DQQH01000092.1 GCA_015664425.1 Planctomycetota bacterium | reverse complement strand
CTCGAGGCATCTCCCCCAGCGCTGGACATCGGCAGCGTGGCTCGGGCGTGTGTGCCAGGTCCGCCCTATCGCCATCACCGAGGCCCCGGGGGCTGGGAGACGGACATTGTCGATCTGCTCGAAGACCGGATCGAACTCGACCAGAAGCAACTCCCCCGATGGGGTGACAAAGGAACCGGTAAGACGGGGAAGAGGAATCCGGCGCTGGCGCGAACGCACGATCTCGATACGTTGGCCAGCCCCAGAAACACCGAGATCAACCAGCCTCACCAGGGTCAGGAGCGCCTTCCCGTTCAAGTCCCGGGCGATGTCGCTGGCAGCCTCCTCCTCCAGCTTTCTCTCGCACCACTGACGCCAGCCAGGAGCACCGACTGGAAATTGCGGGATCGCCGGTGGCGAGATGCCGAGGCGAACGAGGAGTCGCAGGGGAGGAAGAAGGGCGCCAGGATTTCCTGCTCTCGCCGCCGCCTCGAAGGTCGAGATGGTCTCGGTGGCCAGTCGGCCGAGGAGCTCTTTCGAACGCCGGGTGAGTTGCTGGTCATCGGGGCACGCCCGACACGCCTGCTCCATCGACTGCCACGCTCCGAGGAGGTCCCCACCCGCTTCCCGGGCAGCGACATCGGTCAGGTGTTGGTCGGAACGCCAGCGCCGCTCGAGCCGTCCCTGCCACGAGGTGACGGCATCGGAAAAACCACGGGGAAGTTCCTGGGAAGCGGCAGCACAGCGTGCGGAGAGCGCCAGGGCGCAACTGATCAGAACCGCCTGTTCATCGGCGAGACCGGGACCATCGACCGCCGACAAACGGTCCTGGAGGTGTTGCCAGGTGCGGTCTCTGAGGCGGTCGGCAAGACTGCCGCCATACTGGAGACCCGGATCGCTGAGTTTCTCGATCAGTCCCCAGAGGCTCCGGTCGATCCCCAGCACCCCCTCGTGAGCGGCGCTCCAGATGCCACCCGAGATACACTCGACGACCCTGTCGATGGCGATGATTTCCTCCGGGGTTGGAACCCTGATCGTCTGGACATCGCCTTGGGGTCCCTTCTCGGGAGACCCAACGGTGCGCACCGCCACCGGATGGCAGGCGCTGAGCGCGACCACCAGCAGGAGGGACCAGCTGCGCCACCGCTTCATCGATCATCTCCAGCCTGGACGATCGCCCCGGTAGAGGGATCGACCTCAGCACCGGCCGGGCCGGTGTCGGGGGGGAATTGCAGATAAGGAATTCCTGGGAACCGCACCTGAGATCAGGAACGGAGGCCCGAGAAGTCTATCATCGGGAGGCGATTCAGGGCCACAGGCCGAGGCCCCGTTCGGTGAGAGCTCCGCTGAGAATCCGGTCATCGCCGACCGTCTCCCATTTCGGCCGCAGGAGACGATGGGCTTGGGCCATCTTCTCGACACCAGCACCGGCGACTGGCGAGGGCGCGCCCTCGCCGCCTGAAACGATCGCTGCTATCACCACCTGGACGCGGTCGACGTGAGCGCCATCGAAGAAGGAGCCGAGAACCTGCGCCCCTCCTTCGACGAGGAGGTCGCAGATTCCCCGT
>DQQH01000155.1 GCA_015664425.1 Planctomycetota bacterium | reverse complement strand
CTGCCAGAAGGACGACGAAAGCCTCGGTCGAGGGAAACTTCGAGGACAACGTCGGGGCCAGCGACGACGAGGCGATTCGTCGCTCACTCGAGATCAAGAAATTGAAGTTAGAAATCGACCAGAAACGCAGGGATGTGACGATCCCGGAGCTTGAAGAAATACTTGACCGGTTCCAGGAACCAGCCGCTCTCCGCGAAGAGTAGCGTGCTGGGAAAGGATTCCGAAAGGAAGGAATCAGGATGGTCTTGAAGAAAGCCTCGAAAGGTACTGGGGGCACTGCAGGCAAATCGAACCGTTATTCGGGAAGAAACCGAAAATCGGAAAAATTCAAGGGAGACGAGTCTGTTTCCATCGAGCTTGAAGAGGCCGATGAGGAAGAGACCTCTGATGACGAAGCCGAGGAGGATGAAGATTCCGAGACCGCGGAGGAGCAGGCGCCGGTCGACCCGGACGAGCCGGCTCCTCTCGAAGAGATTCCTCGAATCTCGTCGCGATCGAGTGACAGGCCCAGGAAGAAGGAAAAACTCACGATGAGGGAGGGACTCCGGCGGCTGGTCGATCATGGCCGACGGGAGGGCTCGGTCACCTACGAGC
The DNA here is from genome assembly GCA_015664425.1 of Planctomycetota bacterium. Taxonomy (GTDB): domain Bacteria; phylum Planctomycetota; class UBA8108; order UBA1146; family UBA1146; genus DTRS01. Next base: position 9,677 of record DQQH01000155.1, on the reverse strand, counting down.
GATTCAACGCCTTCTTCCCGGAGAAGTGCAACACTCCCGAGCGAATCGACAAGGTCTACGACACCCTCGAGAAATACGACATCGAGGTGTGTGACGATCCGGTGCAGATCGATGAACTCAACGATGACCGCATCGGTGAGAAGATCGATGACCCTGTCAGGATGTACCTCACCCAGATGGGGGAGATTCCCCTGCTCACGAGAGCGGAAGAACTTCTCCTCGCAAAGACGATAGAAACCGCCCGCGAGCGCTACCGAACTTCAATATACAGCTCGGGGCTGTGCCAGAACGTGCTGATTCGTCTCTGCCAGGAAGTGCTCTGCGGCGATCAATCGATCGACAAGGTGATCAAGTTGACACCTTCTTCCGGAGAGCCGAGCCGCGAGGACATGACCCAGAGGATGAGTCAGAACCTGGCGACGATCGAACGTCTGTTCCATGAGAACATCACCGATTTTGACAAACTCTACTCTGTGAAATTGACCGAGAAGTACAAGGAGCGCCTGAGGGAGCGAATCGTTGCCAGAGCGGGCAAGATGGGAATTCTTCTCGCCGAACTGGTCTTCCGCCGGGAGATCCTCGACAGCCTTCGTGACGGCCTGCGAACTCAGCGTGCGCGTGCACGGGCTGCCCTCGGCAGGATCAAGAAACGCCGGTCACAGAAGAGCCGCAAGAAGGTCGATCAGGAAGCCCTCTTCACCGAGATCGAACAGCAGGTCGAGATCGAGAAGGAAGCGCTGGAATCCGCGGATTTCCTGGTCGAGCGGGTGTTCAACATGAACAAGTGGTTCGCCCGGTACGAGCAAGCGAAACGAAAGCTATCGGCTGGGAACCTGCGCCTTGTCGTTTCGATCGCCAAACGTTACCGCAACCGCGGTCTCTCTTTCCTTGACCTGATCCAGGAAGGGAACACCGGGTTGATGAAGGCTGTGGAGAAATACGAGTACCGTCGTGGTTACAAGTTTTCGACCTACGCCACCTGGTGGATCCGCCAGGCGATCACCCGTTCCATTGCAGATCAGGCTCGAACCATTCGAATCCCGGTCCACATGATCGAGACGATGAGCAAGGTTCGCAACGCAACCAAGAAGTTGATGCAGATGCTCGGTTACGAGCCGAGCATCAAGGAGATCTCCAAGGAACTCGAAATTCCCGAGGAAGAGACTCGCAAGGTGCTGAAGATCTCCAAGCATCCTATCTCCCTCGATCGCCCCATCGGCGACAGCGACGATGGTTTCTTCGGGGACTTCATCGAGGATGTCACGGCCGAGTCACCGATCAACACGGCAACTCACGAGATGCTCAAGGAGCGCCTGCGGGATGTGCTCAAGACCCTGACCTACAGGGAGCGGGAAATCATCAAACTTCGCTATGGGCTCGAGGATGGCTACACGTACACCCTCGAAGAGGTCGGCAAGATCTTCAAGGTCACCCGTGAACGGGTCAGACAGATCGAGGCAAAGGCGGTCAAGAAGTTGCAGCATCCGATCCGGGCTCGTCACCTGGAAGGGTTCCTGGACGTCTAGGCGCAAATACTGCAGGTTTCCGGGCCCGGCATACCCCAGGGGTGCCGGGCCCGTTTCACATCTACTGTGCGCCGGCTGGAGAGGAATCGATGGTTTTCTCCATCGACCACAGAGTCCTCTGCGCTGGTAGCCTCGGCGGCCCTGGGATACGATGATTGTCGGATTGAATGGAGGTCTTGCCGTGGCAACCAGCTTGAGTGCCCTGCTCGAGGTCCAGAGAATCGAGGGGCGTATCGGCCTCCTCGATCAGGAGATCGGCAAGCGTCCGCAGATGGTTGGAAGCAAGTCCAGCGAGGTCGAGTCGCTCAAGGTGAAGCGCGTCGAGATCGATGGGATGCTGAAGACCGGCCAGATCCTCCATGACAAGCTGGAACTCGACTTCCGCAGCTTCGAAGAGAAGATCGCCGAGAGCACCCAACGGCTCAACAACGCCCAGACCAACAAGGAATACAAGGCGCTCCAGCATCAGATCGACGGCTACAAGGGGGAGGCGAGCGAAATCGAGGACAATCTGCTTCTGGTCCTCGGCCGCATCGAGGAGATCACCGCCGAGGGTTTGCAGGTCGATGAGAAGATTGTCGAGTGCAAGGAGGAAGCGGATCGGGCGGCAGAAACTGCCGACAGTGAGACGGAATCGATGGAGAGAGAGCGCGGCGAACTGGTCGAGATTCTCGAAGCAGCCCGCAAGAGAGTCGATCCAGAGCACCTGGAGATCTACGACACCCTCAGTGCCAGGTATTCCGACCAGAGCGTCGTTTCGGCAGAGGACCAAATCTGCGGGGGGTGCCACCTCTCCGTCAACCCGCAAGTGATCAGTGCTCTTGGCAGATCAGAAGAGCTGGTCACCTGCCCGAACTGCTCACGGATTCTTCATGGCTGAAGAGCAGGAGCATGTCACGATCGCGCAGAAGATTCGCCAGATTCCGCTGATCCTCAGGGTCTGCGCGGGGATCCTCGCCTTCCTCTTCATCCTGATCCTGCTGGTGTTTCAGCTCTCCAGTGCCATCCGAACCTCGAGTGAGCGTGAGCTGGCGAGTTTGAAGGAGGCGATCGGAGTCAGCAGCGCTCGAGAACTCTTCAACAACTACGCAAAGGAGCGCGTCGAGAAGGGTGGAGGGCCGGGGCTCCCCCCGGATGCTCTGGCGAGTTTTGATTTCGCCGTCTTCGAGGAGGACATCTCCTCGACCGAGGAGGAGCAGCGCCACGAGGTGAGTGTAGCTCAGGAGCAAGTGGTCGACTCTCTTGCCCGGTTTCTTACCGAGACGGCGAGCGAGGAACCGTTCCTGCACAAGGAAGAGATCTCCTTCTGGACAGAAATCACACCTTTCGCTCTGACACGAACTGCGGTCAAGGCCTTCGCCGCCTCTTCGAACCGGGCCCTCGAGGATGGACGTCTCGAGGCCGCAACCAGCAGGATCATCGACGCCATCGAATTGCTCGAGAGAGTCTCAGATCAGCCGAGCGTCCTCTCACAGATGATCCGGTTGGCCACCCTGGAGTTGGCCCTCGATGCCATCGAGAAGGGGTTCGGCGATTTCGAGGAGGAGCAACTAGTCCGCTTGCGTGATCGCCTCGATTCGATCGAACTCGACCGCGACTTCGAAGGAATGGTCAGAGGTGAGGTGTTGATGACAGCCGATATACTCTTCGGAGAATCGGTGGAAGTCCAGCATGCGCCCATACCCGTGGCTTATACCGGCGCTTTCTCCATCGATCTGAGGGAATTTTCAATTCGGATGTTCCCGGTAGCCCGCGCCCCCTTGGAGGTGGATTGGGAAAATTGGGAGGCCAGTTTAGCCGAGATTCCCTGGTGGGCGCCGATGTCCCGGATGATTGTGGTCAACTGGAGAGGGATCCACAGGAAGTACCAGGAGATGAAACTCCGCCTCCAGTTGCTGGATGAAGCTCTGCGCTGCCTGATCGCCGTCGCCAGAGGTGAAGAAGCCGGGGCTGGCAACGGCTATCGCCTCTTCAAGGATGAGATGGGCACCTGGCTCGAGGCGATAGAAGGGGAGACCATCATCGCGCCGTTGCTCATCGAGAAAGTGACGCCGCCGCCCCCACAAGTCGTAGGATCGACCGGGCGCTCTGATGACTCCGGAGAACTCGATGACTGAGGGAAAGGAGCTTTTCCCTCTGATCGGGAAGTTCCGCCGGCTTCCCCTCCCCTTCAAGGTCACCCTGGTGATCCTCGGATTCCTGTTCATCGCCACCCTGATCATCACCCAGTCCTACCGCCAGATCCGGGCCAACAATCAGCGTCAACTGGCCGCGTTCAAGGCTGCGATCGGCGCCGACTCCGCCACGGAACTCTACAACAGGTACGCCCTGGAGCATGTTGAACGTGGCACCGGACCGGGGCTTCCTCCCGATTTCCTGGATGAGATGGAATTCACAATCATCGAGTCTCATGGGGAACTCGATGAGTACCTCCTCCCCTTCGGAGATGAGGGGAATGGGGGGACTCTCGAGGGAGACGAACTGCTCGAGGCGATCACCGATCAGGAGGAGCAACTCGATGCCCTCCTTCGACTCCTCACCAATACCGCCAGCGACGCGCCGTTCCTGGCTTCTGAAGGAGCGACGGAAGGGCAGCTGATGCCCGACGATTATCAGGTACTGACGGCGACGGTGGCTATTTCCGAATCAGCCCTTCGCGCCCTCGAGGCTGGGCGCTTCGGTGATGCCGCCAGCAGAATAACGGTCGCCTTCGATCTGATCGAGAGGCTGACGGACACGATGTCAAAGGACTCTCAGGGGACTCGTCGAACGGTACTGGGCGTGTTGCTCGATACCATCGAGGATGGTCTTGGTCCCTTCGAGGAGGAGCACTTGCTTCACCTCCGCGAGGTCATCGATGGCATCGATGTGACTTCGACGATCGAGGGTGGGATCCAGACCGATGTGCTGTGGGTCAGCGAACGGTTTTCCGACGTTTCGATGTACAGACACATTACCCCTATGCCCTTCGATCTCGATCCTGATACTGCCTTCGCATTGCTTGCACCCTTTGACATGCGTCTGTACGGTTCTCTCGCCTACCCCATCGCCGTCGCTCCCCTCGAGCATGACTGGGATTCACAGGGGATTCCTCTTGATCGCGACCGCTGGTGGGCGCCAGCCACCAAACTCAATGGTCCCATCTGGTGGGATAGTGTTTTCCGGCGAAGCAGTTGCCTGTGCATCCGCCTCGAGACTCTGTCCGAGGCGTTGCGCTACTTCATCTGCTCGGGCAGAGGTGAAGAGTATCAAGCCGCGGACGGTTTCCGCCTCTACAGGGATGAACAGGGCTCCTGGCTCGAGAGGGTCTCCATCGAGGAACTCGATCGTTGGATCGACGGCGGCGGCTGGGAGCGGGAAGAACTCGTCAGACCGGTGCTCATCGAGGGTGCCCCTGGCGGCCCCGGAGCCGAGGGCGAATAACAACAAGAAAAAAAGGGTGAGCGGGCTGTAAGCCGGGTCCTGTTCACCGGCTCGAGAGCCGGCGCGCGATCATTCCTCTGGGAGACCTGTCGCCAGATCCCTCGAACGACCTACCCGGACCTATCCCCAGCGGCTGCCGGGTGCGGGGCGGACCACCCCTTCGCCCTTATTTGGTCTTCCTCCGGGTGGGGTTTACCATGCCGGAGATGTCACCATCCCCGCGGTGAGCTCTTACCTCACCATTTCACCCTTACCCTGCGCCGAGGCGCACGGCGGTATCTTTTCTGTGGCACTTTCCCTGGGATCACTCCCGGTGGGCGTTACCCACCACCCTGTCCTGCGGAGCCCGGACTTTCCTCGGCACGACCGAAGCCGTGACGCGATCGCGACACCCGCTCACCCAACCCGGGATGCTAGCGGATCGTGGCTGCAAGAGAAAGGTCAGTGGCGAGGAGAAGGTTGCCACTTCACAGGAATATGGCGGTCAGGATCACAATGACGGCGGTGAAGACGACGATGCCGCCGAGGACGGTGATCGAGTAACTGATCATCTCGCCCCTGAAGGAGCGCTTGTGGGGCCCCGAGGCGACGAGGTGGACGACTCCGACCGCAAGGCTCAGGGTGATGAAGAGCAGAATATGGACCGTCATGAAGATCCCTCCCCGGCGGAATCAGCCGATCCCCAGCGCTGGCGGTTGAGCCTGCGATCGGTGAGATCGAGGATGGTCAGCAAATTGAGAAGACCGGCGATGCAGCAGAAGACCACTCCGGTGTCGTTCAGGGGCGGCACAGACTGGTACTTCTTGATGCTGACGGACCCAGGCAGGATTTGCTCGGAGGCAAAATCGATCTTCGCCAGGGGAAGGGTGAACCCACCGACACCGACCTGAGCCCAGAAGGCATAGGGATGGAGAGTGCGGGAGACCGCTTCCATGTCGCTGAGGACGAGCCCTCCGATGAAGAGGCCGCCGATCACAATCAGCAGGATCAGTCCCTCCCGGCGCAACCCGGCACGCAGGTACCCCGCACCCGGAACCAGCCAGGTGAGCACGGGGTCGAGAAGGGGCCTGATCGGCGGGGGAGTCCTGGGATCGTTGCTCAAGAGAGGTTCCTTTACATCGCAAACTGCTCGCCGAGGTAGTACCGGCGTGCATTCGGGTCCTGGAGGATCTGTTCCTTGTTGCCTCGAGCGATGATTCGGCCATCGTAGATGATGAAGGAATTGTCACAGACACTGAGAGTCTCTCGAACGTTGTGGTCTGTCAGGAGGATGGCGATGCCCTTCTCCTTGAGGAAGCAAATCACGTTCTGCAGGTCGGCGACGGCGATCGGGTCGACTCCCGAGAAGGGTTCATCAAGAAGGATCAGTTTGGGGTCGCAGATCAGCGACCTGGCGACCTCGAGACGGCGCTTCTCGCCGCCGGAGAGGACGCTCGCCTTGCTGCTGAGGACCCGCTCGAGGCCGAACTCTTCGACCAGTTCGTCGAGTTTCTGCAGCCTTTCCGGTTCGGAGAGGGGGCGGGTTTCGAGAATCGCCTGGAGGTTCTGACGGACGGTGAGCCCGCGGAACACGGAAGTTTCCTGGGGGAGGTACCCGATCCCCCTGCGCGCTCTCTGGTACATCGGCAGGGTGGAGATCTCCTCACCCTCGAGGAAAACCTGTCCCTTCTCGGGGCTGATCATCCCCATCGTCATCCGGAAGGTGGTGGTCTTCCCGGCTCCGTTCTTGCCGAGGAGGCCGACGATTTGTCCTTTACCGACGTCGAAGGAGACCTGGTCAACGACGCGCCGGTTGTTGTAGGACTTGCAGAGGTTCTTCACGGTCAACATCAGCGGATGAACCCCATCTCGAATTGCCCCGGAAGGGCGGGCCAGAAGATGACGAATCCCCGACCCAGCAGGTTCGAGCGCGACAGCGCTCCCCACGCCCGTGAGTCGAGGCTCGAGGGGCTGTTGTCCCCGAGAGCGAAGAATCCATCAACCGGGATCTGATACGGGTTTCCCAGGGCGTGTTTGAGGCTGATTCCGGAACTGGTGTAGTGGATGTCCCTCAGGATCTCGATACGACCCAGATGGCCACCGCAGTGCCGAGCGAGCACCGAGACGGAGGAGGCCTCGACACGGGAGGTTCCAGAATCGCTCTCGGTCACCGGCAGTGGCACATCGGCGATGGTTTCGCCGTCGATCCTCAGCCGCAAGTTGCGGTCGGCGCAGTAGAACTCGACCTCGTGATCCTGACCTGGGCGCAACCGTGCAGTGGGGATTTCGATCAGAACCGTCGGATCGCCCCCTTCTTGCAGGATTTCGATCCGACCTCCGGAGTTCTCCACCGAGATGGTCAATCGGTATCGAGAGGGCTCATTGACGATATCGAGGATCAAGGCGGCGTCACTCTTCCCTGGTTTCGGTTCCTCGGCTCGAACCCGCAGTCTGAGAGCGAGATCCCGGACGACGGTGGTTCCCATGCGAAAGTCGCCGCCGTTGTAGGAGTAGCGGTTGAGGACCGGACGCTGGTAGGTGATCCCGGTCGGATTCTGGGCATCGAGGGCGTTGAATTCCCAGCTTCCGTCACCCGCAGGTATCCAGCCGGGTGCTTCATTCCAGGCAGGGACGACGATTCCTCGCTCCTTGACCCTCGAGTCGTACACCTTCGCCCACAGGATCTCCTGGACATCGGTAGGTTTCCTGCACACCTCTCCATCGATGTGAACGTCGCCATCGACGATCTGGATCGTCTCTCCAGGCATCCCGACGAGTCGCTTGATGTAATTTCTCTCCCGGTTGAAACGGAAGACGATGACATCCCAGCGACCGGGGTCACCAGGATGGTATGCGAACTTGTTGACGAGAATCTTGTGTCCGCCCTGGACCTCATCGGGGCGATAGGCGACGCGAAAGCGGAGGGTGCATTCTCTGCACCAGACATCCGTGGTCGCGAATCTGGAGCGGGACCAGGCCTCGGGGTCTGCCACCACGTGGTCGCGACAGGATGGGCAATAGACCTTCGGCGCTGGCCTGGAACTCCTCGCGGCTTCACGAACGCCAGTGCCGCACTCCGAACAGGGGCCATCGTAAATGAAACCATCACTCCAGTGCCTCGGGGGTACCTTCCCCGAGAAAGGATCGGTCCTGATCCCCACCGAGTTGACTGTCGAGCAATTGGGGCAGGTGCCCTCGAAATGGACACCATGAAGTCCCGGTGCCATCGACCCTGTTGGGATCTCGAAGGATTCGATCGAGTAATGACGGATGATCAGAGCCAGGATTGCGGCGATCAGGACCGCTTCCAGGTTGTCGCGGTAGAATTTCCAGCCCTTCGGGCGTGAATCGACTCCGCTGGCGCTGGCGGCCTTCACTTTCCGTCCTCCTCATCGAGGCGGAGGACAGCCATGAATGCATCTTGAGGAATGCTGACCCTTCCCACCTGCTTCATCCTTCGTTTTCCCTCCTTCTGCTTCTCCAGCAGTTTCCTCTTTCGGGTGATGTCTCCCCCGTAGCACTTTGCAGTGACGTTCTTCATCAGCGCCTTTATCGTCTGGCGAGCGATGACCTTTGCGCCGATGGCGGCCTGCAAGGGTACCTTGAACTGGTGTCGTGGGATCACCTTTTTCAGTTTCCTCAGCAGGGCGCGGCCGCGCCGGTCGGAGACATCCCGGTGGACGATCGTCGAGAGTGCATCCACCGGCTCCTCGTTCACGAGGATGTTCAGGCGGACAAGATCGTCGGCGTTGAATCTGGAGAAGCTGTAGTCGAGGGTTCCGTAGCCCCGGGTGCACGACTTCAACTTGTCGTAAAAATCGACGATGATCTCGGCCAGGGGGGCTTCGTAGGTCATTTGAACTCTTGTCGGTGATAGATATTCCGTCTTCTTCCAGGTCCCTCGTTTCTCCTCCATCAGTTTCATCACGATGCCGATGTATTCCGTCGGGAGGATCAGGTTTGCAACCACCAGCGGCTCACGGACCTCATCGAGAACCATCACTTCCGGAAGGTCGCTGGGAGTAGCGATCAGGGAGACCTTGCCGTCCTTGGTCAGAACCTCGTAGGTCACGGTCGGGGCGGTCTGAACCACTTCGATCCCGGACTCCCTCTCGATGCGTTCCTGGGTGATCTCCATGTGCAGGAGGCCGAGAAAGCCACAGCGAAAGCCGAAGCCGAGAGCTTCGGAGGTCTCCGGCTGATAGGTGAACGATGGGTCGTTGAGCCAGAGCCTCGCCAGTGCAGATCGGAGAGGTTCGTACTCGTCGTTGTCGGTCGGGTAGATTCCGCAGAAGACCATCGGATTGGGGTTCTGGAAGCCTGCGAGGGCTTCAGTGGCTCCACCGAGCCGGGTGGTGACGGTGTCGCCGATCTTGACGTCGTGAATCGTCTTGATGCTGGCGAAGAAGTAACCCACCTCACCGGCGAGAAGCTCTTCCCTTCTTTCCATCCGCGGCTTGAAGACGCCAACTTCGTTCACCTCGTAGCGTCGCTCGCTGGACATCAGGAGGATGTCTTCGCCCTGGCGCAGGACCCCTTCCTTGATGCAGACGTAGATGATGACGCCACGGTAGTCATCGTAGTGGGAGTCGAAGATCAGCGCCTTCAGTGGCTCCTGGCGAACCCCGCTCGGCGGAGGCACGAAGGTGACGATCGCCTCGAGCAACTCGTCGATTCCCACACCCTCCTTGGCGGAGCAGAGGAGGGCCTCGCCCTTTCGAAACCCGAAAGTGGAATGAAGTTCCTCGG
>DQQH01000215.1 GCA_015664425.1 Planctomycetota bacterium | reverse complement strand
CTGATGGACCGGAGTTTCTGGTCCCAACCGATCGTGATCGATGCCTCCCGAGGATTCGTCTGCGCCCGGCTCGCCACCTACGAGGATGCAGAGGAGGGCAAGTTCCTCGCCTCTGTCTTCAGTGGACGATCCGGGCAGCTGGAGAACACGGTATTCTGCATCTTCGCATCTGACGGAAAAAAGATGCTCAGCAGATCGGGACGATCGCCATCGATGGTCTTCCGACCCTCTCCTGGATGGGAGACGGAGATGCTTGCGCTGGAGTTGCATCGCATCGCTCGGGAGAATCCTGCAATCGAGGGACCGGAAGGGGCAGCTGAGCTGCCTCTCATCAAGAACCTCAGGCTGGCAGTCAACGTCGCCGCCTGCGATGGCCAGCCCCTCGTTGTCGTCATCGGCAGTGAATCCTGGGAGGATTCCCTCCTCCAGCACCTCGCCTGGGAAAAGGAATTTCTCGGCCGCTTTCTCTGGGTTCATTCCACCGAGAAGGAGATCCGTCAGTACGGGATCGACCCGGGAGAAAACCGTTATCTGATCCTCGCTCCAAACTCCTTCGGAGTCAGTGCGACCCTTCTCGCTGCTGCCGGGAAGAAGGCCGATGAAGAGGAGTTGGCCAGGATGCTGCACACCGGGTTCTCCTCATATCGAGCCCCAGTGAAGAGCCAGCGACGACACGTCGGGGAAGGACGTCGACGGGAAATTCACTGGCAGCCGGAAATCCCCGTCGCCGATCGGAGGGTTCCGCCCTCTCGCCGTCGGGGGCCACCTGATTGACGGTGCCCCGAACCGATCAGAGAGCGTAACTCCCGTCGTAAGGGTCGCCCTTCGCCTCCGTCGCCTGCCGATGCCAGCGGGTGATCTGCTCGATGTGCGCAAGGTCGTGGACACACCATGCACAGAGAAGATCTCCCGCCCGCAGGGTTCCCGCCTCGGGGTGCTCCTTCGCCGTGTCCCAGTCGGGATCCTCCAGGGCGAGGAGCCAGCCGATGGAGCGCTGGCGCTCATCACCGAACATCCTCAGCAGAACCCGAACATCCTTCTCGATGTGCCCTCTCTCCTGCACCCATCTCTCGGGGTTGATACCCGGCCAATCCTCATCGGGGTGGTGGAGAAGAAGGTCGAGCCGAGCCCTGAAGTCCTCGCGTTCCTCATCGAGAAGATGGCCGATGATCTCGGTCAATGACCAGCTCCGGGCATCCGGGCGCCAGCGCGCGCTCTCACCGTCGATATCCTCGGTGAGGGCACAGATGGCTGCATGGCTCCTTCGCAACCTGTCGACGGCATCGTTGAGGCGGCTTTCGTTGCCCATCCCTACTCCTTTCTCTCTCTGGACCAGCGAAGGAGAACCTCGAGGGAGGAGACCCCATCGGGGGCGACCAGGACGCGATCGCGAATCTCCAGATGGAGCATCCCCTCTGCGGTCATCCGGTCGTAGAGGTCGAGGAGAGGTGCCCAGAACCGATCGAGGTTGGCGAGCACCAGCGGCTTCTCGAGAATCCCGAGCTGGTTCAGCGTCAGGAATTCTGCCAGTTCCTCGAGGGTTCCAAAACCACCGGGCAGTGCGATGGCTCCATCGCAGCGTTCCCACATGATCCGGCGCCGCTGCTGCATGTCCTTTGTGAGGTGGACCTCGGTCGAATCCTCGAAGGTGAAACCCTGGTCGTCGAAAAAATGAGGGATCACCGAGATTACCGATGCACCGGCAGCCCTGGCGGACAGGGCGAGCGCACGCATCGAGCCGATGTTGCCGCCTCCGTAAACGAGTTCGTGGCCTCCCTCGCCTATGGCTTCCCCGAGGAGGGCAGCATCTTGTCGGTATTTATCGGCAGCGCTGTCGCTGGAAGCACAGTAGACCGCTATCCTCATCGGACCTCCTCAGCGATTCGTTCTCCTGATCCGCCACTGATCGATGGCCACCGCAAGGATGATGATGTGTCCGACGATCATGTGTTCGACGAAGTCTTCCCATCCGGCAGCGGTACAACGGTTCCGAAGTACCGCCATCAGCAGTGCTCCCGCCAGCGTTCCGGTCACCGAACCCTGCCCACCGGAGAGGCTGGCTCCCCCGATGACGACCGCAGCGATGACCTGGAGCTCGATTCCGACGGCCTCGGTCGGGGCTCCCACCGTCAATCGTCCAAATAACATCACACCGGCAAGCCCCGCAAGCAGCCCCGCCAGGGCGTAGATCACGATCTTGGTCCGCTCGATCCGGACACCACACAGACGTGCGGTCAACTCGTTGGATCCGATCGCCACGGTATGACGCCCGAGAACAGTCCAGCGCAGGGCCAAGGCTCCGAGGATGGTGATTCCCAGCAGTAACCAGACTGCAGGAGCAAGCCACTGGCCCTCGGCGGCAATCTTGACCCAGTCGGCGATTCCTGCGGTGGAGGAGATCCCCTGAGCATCTTCCGGACGTATCGATTCGTTGCCCGAGACCCACAGCGCCACCCCTCGGTAAAACCCCATCGTCCCGAGGGTGGCGATGAAGGGCGGCAGTCTCAGGAAGACGATGAGAATCCCGTTGTAGGCACCGCACAGTGCCCCCGTCGCCAGCGCAGCGAACACCGCGCCGATCGCTCCCCACCCCGCGTCCACCGCAAGGGCGGCACTGACTCCCGACAAGGCGATCACCGACCCCACCGACAGATCGATGCCCGCGGAGATGATCACCCAGGTCATCCCCACCGCTGCCAGACCGACGATGACCGTGTGGACAGCCACGGTCTGCCAATGGTCGACCGTCATCGGCTGGTCGGGGTAAAAGACCCAGAAGAACAAGACCACCACGATCACCGCCAGGAAGGGAGCCAGGGTGGAGAACCAATGGCGAGGAATGGGGAACTTCATGCTGCCTCTTCCCCCCCCTACTGCACAGACCATCAACGAGTGCTCATCCCACTGGTCGACCCCTCGAGGCTCGCCAAGAACCCCCCGGTGCATCACCTGAACCCGATCACAGATACCTAGCAACTCCTGCATCGAAGAGGAGACCACCAGCACACCTTTTCCAGAAGCCGCCAGCTCACCAATCCAGCGAAACACCTCTGTCTTGGAACCGACGTCGATTCCACGGGTCGGTTCATCGAGGAGCACGGCATCGACATCGAGGTGGAGCAGGCGGGCGAGGGCAACCTTTTGCTGATTGCCGCCGCTGAGGGTCCGCACCGGCTGGTCGGGACCCCAGGTGAGGATACCGAACTTCTCGATCCAGACCTCGACCTGCTTCCGTTCTTTCTTCAGCCCAAGGAGCGAGAAGAGGTTTCGTGCCGAGGAGGAAGCGAGGGTCAGGTTGGTGGCGAGGGTCAAATCGGTGGCCAGTCCCTCTTTCTTACGATCCTCGCTGGCGAAGCCGATCCCTGCCTGGATGCTGCGGGCCGGATGGGGGGTGTGGGAATGCCCTGCTACCCGCACCGAGCCAGATACGATCGGGTCGAGGCCGTACATGCCGCGGAGCAGTTCCGATCGACCAGAACCGACCAGGCCGGCGATTCCCAGCACCTCGCCACGGTGCAAGGTGAGATCGGCGCGCTGGAGCACCGATTTCGTCTTCAACCCACTCACCTCGATCAACTTGTCGCCTCGCTGGCGAGGGATCTGGGGATACATCTCCTCCAGGCGCCGACCGATCATGTGGCTGACCAGGTCCTCGGTCGAAGTCTCGGAAATCTGTCCTTCACCGACCACCTTCCCATCGCGCAACACCGTCCAGCTGTCGGCGACACGCTGCACCTCCTCGAGGAAATGAGAGATGTACACGACGGCGCGACCGTCCTTGCGCAATCGATCGATCACCTCGAACAGGTGCTCGATATCCTGCGCACCGAGGCTGCTGGTCGGCTCATCGAAGACGATGACGGGGGCATCGTGGATGAGAGCCCTGGCAATCTCGACAAGTTGACGAGCGGCAACGGAGAGTTGAGAAACGGGGGTCGAAGGCTGGATTTCCTCGCGACCGAGCAGCGCCAGCGAGGAGACGACGCGTTCTCTCATCCGAAGTGGCAGGAAAATTCCGCCACTCGAGGGCTCCCTGCCCAGCAACAGGTTCTCCTCGACGGAGAGGTGCTCCACCACGGCGAGTTCCTGATGGACCATGGCGATGCCAGCTTCTCGCGCCTGTT
>DQQH01000282.1 GCA_015664425.1 Planctomycetota bacterium | reverse complement strand
GCAGCGGCGGGCTGCTCTCACCCCCCCGCGATCACAGGGAACTCTTCGCCTGGCTCCTCTCCGCTGCTCTCGAGGATCCCCGACAGGGTGAGTGGCTCGATCGGGCCCTTTCCGATCTCGAGACCGAAGCAGCACCCGCGTGGGCAACCATCGACGAGGAGGTGAGCGGTCACCTCGCTGAAGGAGAACTGATGGCCGCCAGGGGCAAGGCCGCGGACTTTCCCCCCAGATTGCGTGCAGGCCGATTTCACATCGAGCATCAGAAGCTGTCGATGGAGATCGAAACTGCCCTCGACCGCCGACTCGCCTCTTCTCTCCTCGAAATGGAAGCGCAGCCCGATACCCTCTCGCGCTGGCAACTGTGGCGAGAACTCGAACTGCTGGACCCGCCCGACACACGGAATCTGAGGGCGAGGATGGTGGTCGAGATGGGGGGGCTTCCCTTCCTCACCGCCATCGAGGAATTGCTGACCGAGGCGATGATCGACCGGGTGGAGCGGCCACTGGAGGTGCGCAGGTCCCTTGCTCAGGGTGAGATACCACGGCCGGATTTCCGGTACGGCGATCGACTCCCCGAGGAGGTGGCCATCCTCTTCCTCTCGGAGAACGAGGAACTTCTAGCGACGGAAGGAAGCCTCGAATGGAGGCTCCACGAAACCAATCTGCTCGCTGACATCGACCTCGATCTGTGGCCGCTGCTGGAACCCCTCGTTTCATCGAGGAGCGAGGGTGTGAACCCCGTCGACGAGAGAGAGGCCGCCAGATCTCTGAGAAGGGGGTTGGCTCTGGCAGAGAGGTGGAATCTGGAGGGGCTCGATGAGTGGCAAGGACTCGACGACGGCAGTCGTTTGTCGCGAACAGTCGCTGCTCGAGCGGTTTCGGGGCTTCTCGACAGATGGCGCCATCAACTTCGAAGAGGGGCCTTTCTTCGTTCCGGAGTACTGGCGGCAAAGGTCGAGGGGGAATGGGGGAAGGGGACCCGGTTCTCCTGGTCTACCGGCGAATCCCTCAACCGCGAGTGGCGCTGGCGAGGTCGCGACTGGCGCATCACCGAAGGTGGGATCTCGCCGCGGCAGGAGACCGCTCGGATGGAGTGCTCCCTGCCTTTCCGGTTGCTCGAGGAAGTTTCGGTGGAGATCGGGGGAGATCTCTCCTCGCCGCTTGTTTTCGGATGGGGAGATGACAGCGTCGCCCTCGAATCAGCACCAGGAATCGAGGTCGAAGGAGGCTGGCTCTTTCACCTCAAGAGGCAGGGGGACGTGTGGCTTCGTGGCACGGGTGACCAGGGGCAAAGTCTACGGGCGGTCGACTCCGACGAGCCCCGATGGGTCTGGATCGAGGTGGGGGCAGGGACCACCGTCAGGGCGGTGTCGGTGAGAGGCGCGTTGCAGGGTGTCTGGAGCGATGAACGGCAGCGCTTGACTCGAGGCCGGGAAGAAGATCGCAAGTAGTTTATTTTCAATAGGTTGGAGCTATTTTTTTGGCTCTCAGACGGCGCTCTCTCCGCCGCCATTGTATCTTTACCCGGGAGCGAGGAACCCTTTGATCTCCGGCATGTCGCCTGAGGAATGCGGTCGATAGTTCCTTGGGGTGCCATGGGATCCTTCTCGACAGATGATTTTGTCAATGGCCGTTATCGCGTGGTCCGTCCCCTCGGCAAGGGGGCTATGGGCACCGTCTATCTCGCAGAGGATCTGCTCAAGGTCCAGCGGCGGGTCGCTCTCAAGGTCCTCAATGCAGAGAACGTCGACGACTCCGAGGAGTGGTCGAAGGGAGAGTACGAGGCGCTGACCCGCCTCCGTCACCCGAATCTCGCACGAGTCTTCGATTTTGGTCGTGTGCGGGAGAGCGACGACTTCTACATCGTCAGCGAGTTCATCCGCGGCGAGGATCTTCTCACAGCCTCGCAAGATTTCTCCCTCGAAGAACTCAACGATGTGATCGTTCAGATCTGCAGGGCTCTCGAATACATTCACACCCAGGGCTACATTCATTTCGATATCAAGCCGGACAACATTCTCGTCACCCGCCAGCGATCGATCGGTGAAGATGGAACCTCGAAGGTACAGTGGCAGGAGAAAGTTGGCGGATCGACCGACAAGGGCAGCGGTCCTCCGAGAGTGAAGTTGATCGACTTCGGTCTCGCCGAGCGAATCACCGGCACCTTCGCCTTTGCCATCAAGGGAACCCTCCACTACGTGGCTCCTGAGATCATCGCTGGAGGAACGCCAGACCGCAGAGCAGATTTATATTCCTTCGGCGTCTCGCTCTGCCAGATCCTCACCGGAAAACTCCCCTTCGTCAGCGAGGAGGGGACGTCTCTTCCACAGGCCCGGACGAACTGGCGGGAGAAACTGCGCCGGTCTCTTGCCGGACAGCCGGAGTACCTCATCGACATCGTCCTGCGTCTTCTCGACCATGAACCCGATCGACGTTTCTCCTCCTCCCGGGAGATCATCCAGACCCTCAACGCCGGAGCAGGACGGCACTATCAGATCGAGACCCCCGAAACCCAGGTCTCCTACCTGCACTGCTCCCGCCTCATCGGACGGCGCAAGGAACTGAATCAGCTGAAGGAAGCTGCCGAGACGCTCCTCCTCGAGAAGGAGGAGACTTCGCCAGCTGACATCTGCTCCCCGGGCGGCGATGAGGCTGAGATGGAGGCCTTCGGGTCCCCCATACTTCATCTGGTGACCGGTGAGATCGGCTGCGGAAAATCGAGACTTCTCGAGGAGTTCGACCACTTCCTCAAGATGCGAGAAGTGCCCTTCCATATCGGCAACTGTTACGAGACCTCTCACGACCCATATCAGGCTTTCCGCGAGATTTTCGAGCAGGTTGCCATCGATGTCGGGCTGGACTCCGAAATTTTCATGGAGAATGCCGCGACAATCCGAAAACTCTGCCCGAGACTTCGAGAGAGCGGTGAGGAACAGGGCGCTGATGAGGAGATGAGATCCCGAGAGGACAAGGAGCGGCTCTATTTCATCGAAAAGCTCTCGGCTTTCCTCCTGGATGCGACGCGGATTTCTCCCCGAGTCATCTGCCTGAACAATCTGCACTGGGCAGACGAGGCAACCATTTCCCTGCTCGAAAAGTTCATCGAGACCGTTGCCAGGCGCAAGCGGAAGGGGCAAGTGGTTCCCCTGGTGGTAGTGACCCTCAGATCGGACGAGATCCTACCGGAAGCTCTGCGTGGGCTGATCTCTCGCGTCAAGGAGCAAGGGGGGATCGAGGAGATCTCACTCCGGCGATTCAACCGCGCCCAGATCACCGAACTGATCCATCACATGCTTCAGGTCGAGGAGATTCCTGCTCAGATTCTCGACCGTCTGGAAGAACGCACCGGCGGAAATCCACTCTTCATCGTCGAGACGCTCAAGTCGCTCCAGGAAGAGGGGATCATCGCCAGGGAAGGTGAGGTGTGGTGCATTCGCAACGGCGGAGACCTCTCTCGGGTGGAGATGCCCCACGGTATCGGCGCCATCCTGTTGCGTCGGGTGCGCTCCCTCGACTCCGCCGAGCGCGCAGCATTGCAGTTCCTGGCGGTTCACGACAAGCCGACTTCCCTGCGCCTCATCGAACACCTGACCGCCTCCGAAGGCACCGATCCCAGGTCCCCTCTGCGTGAACTCGAGAATCGCGGAATGGTCTCGAAGAGTTTCGATGGCGGCAAGACCACATTCTCCATCAATCAGCCGAAGCTGCGCGAGATGGTCTACGAGGACCTCAGCGATTCACTCCGCAAGCGTCTCCATGGCGAGCTCGGTGAAGCCCTCGCCGGGGAGCACGAAGGAGACATCGAGGGGATCCTCGAGGACCTCGCCTATCATTTCCAACTCTCCGACCGCCAGGAGAAAGCCCTCGAACTCACCCTCCAGGCAGCGGAATCGATGAGTGCGATCTTCGCCCACAAGCGCGCGATCGAACACTACAGCCACGTTCTTGCCCAGGTCAATGGCAAGCCGGAACACTTCGATGTCTGGTGGCGTGCTCAAGAGCGGATTGGTGACATCGCCACCATCCGTGGAGATCTCGATACCGCTCATGGGAGTTACGACGAGCTTCTCCAGTGCGAGGCGCCTGGAGTTGGAACTTCCGGGGAGTGGGACCGCGCTCGAGTCCTTCGAAAGATGGGCAAACTCGACGAGATTCAGGGGGATTACAAGAAGGCACTGCGCCATTACCGGGAGTCGGTGGATCAGACGGAGAATGTCGACAACGTCGAGGGGGAGAGGGAAAGGGTCAAGGCTCTCAGTTCTCTGGCATGGATCAACGTCTGCCTCGGTCAATACGACCGGGCGATGAAGATCAGTGCCGATGCGCTCCAGCTCGCAGACCAGCTCGACGAGCAGGCAGAGCACGCGATGATCTTCACCACCATCGCAAGCGCAAATCTCTACAAGGGGAACATCCACCAGGCGGTCGAGTTCCATCAGAGAGCGCTGGAGATCCGCGAGCGCCTCGAGCAGACGCCCGAGATCATCATCTCCCTCAATCGGCTGGGAGAGGCCTACCTGGCAGGGGCCGAGTACTCCGAAGCACTCCAGCAGATCGATCAGGCTCTCGCTGCCTCCGAGGAGATCGGAGATGCCTTCGGGCGGGCGATGTCCCTCAATCTTCTGGCCACCACCCATCTGCAACTGGGAGATCTCGACACCGCAGATCGATTCCTGGGGGTTTCCCTGAAGCTCTCCCGGGAATTCCGGATGAGGTTCCTGACCCTGCGCAATCACCTTCTCAGGGGTAGGCTGCGCAAGGAGCGCGGGGATCACTCAGGAGGTGAAAGTGACCTTCTGCGGGTTCTCGGAGCTTATGCGCGCCAGGGAGTCGGGCAAGGGCTGGTCGAGTGCCTTCTCGAGCTCGCCGACCTGCAGTGCCTCGCTACAGAGTACGACAAGGCGATCGACAGCATCGGGCGAGCGGTGAGTTCGGCAAGAACTCTGGGGAACCCCATCCTGGAGGTTCGCGCACTGCTTCTCGAGATCACCATCGACAGGACCTCGAAGAGGGAATCGTTCGAGAAACTGCTCCAAAGGGTGGCGAAACTGGTTCCCATGGCGGAGTCCACCGGGTTGAGGGAACTCCGGGCTGCCGTCGACATCGAGCGTGCGGAACTGAGCGTTCAGAGTCGGGATCTGGAAGAGGCGCGCCGCTGGTACCAGGCAGCAGAGGATCACATCCGGGAGGTTGCCGATCGGCTCTCTCATGGGATGAGAGAAACCTATCTCTCTCGTCATCGCATCTCTCTCCCTCGTGGTGGCGCCAGTGAGGTCCGCGAGATTGATCTTCCGCCAGCACCCGAGGTGGTTCCCACCGCCGAGACGGTCACCCGCGAGGAAACATCCGATCTCACCGGCAGGCAGAAGGAACTGCTGAGAGTCGCCTCTCTACTCCAGGATGTGGGGCAGAACGGCAACTTCAGTGCCTTTTTGCCCAAGGTGGTGAACTGTCTCACCAGCGCATGTCGGGCCGAGGCGGGATTTCTGCTGACGCGCGACGGCGATGCGGTCCGGGTCGTCTCCGGTTTCGATGGCCACGGTGAGCCGCTGCGTTCCTGCGCCCACTTGATCTGCCTCGAGGCTCTCGAAGATGTGTGGGAGAACTCGCGGGCGGTGCTCGCTCCGAGGGTGGTCGATGACCCCCGGGTTCAGGGATACGAAAGCCTCTACAGCCACAACATCGGCTCCCTGGCGATCCTGCCGGTGAAGTCGGAAGGGGCGATTCGTGCCGTCGTCTACCTCGTCAACCCCGGTCCCGAGGAACTGGTCGACCGCGAGGGCGGGCCGGTGCTCCTTGCCTACCTCAACCTCCTCTCCCTGATCCTTCCTCGGCGAACGTCGAGCACCATCGTCAACTGATCTCCATCTCCCGTGTTGCAAAGAAGCCCCTGCCTTCCCATCAGCGGTCACCTTTGGGTGGCAGGTCGCCTTGGGGTATAACCCCCTGAGGTTTTCGAGGGAAAAGCGTGGAGAGGGGCAGTCCCGGATGAAACGAATCGACTGGTGGTACCACCGAAACGGCTGAACATCGTGCACCCGTGCCCGGGAGTTCCTGGGAGATTGCGAAATCGACGTCCGGGAGCGAGTCGATGCAATGAAGGATCGTCGCGGCGCCGACGATGCCATCGAGATCGCGCGGGCGGCGAACAGAGTGCTGATCGCCCGCGGCAAGAAGGTCCTCGATTTCAACATGAAGAAAGATGCGCCCGATGACGAGACGCTGCTGAAGGGGATGATCGGCCCCAGCGGCAATCTTCGTGCGCCGACGATCCGCGCCGGCAAGACGGTGATCGTCGGTTTTCACGATGAGGTCTACGGAGAGGTTTTCGGCTAGGGGAAGCGGGTCCCATCGCGAGTCAACGGCACTCGTGGTGAGCCATTTCCGAAGCGGAAGGGTGGCCGATGGAAGGCGGGTCGAGATTCACCGTGCTGGCGATCTTCGCCGCGCTGGCGTCGGTGGCGTTGATCGTGGTGACGATGGCCCTCGTCTCGGGGCGCAACACCCAGAAGACCGTCATCTACCGCTCGGTCCTGCACGACGTCGCTGTCACCTCCAGGCCTGGAGGCGAGTCGACCGACCCCCCGCTGGTGGAGCCGCGCCACGATCTCGATCTCGAGGTGATCCTGATCGAGGGAAACGCCCTGCCGGTGATCCTGCACTGGTCGACGCGCAAGGATGGCACGCTGGGACTGCAGCAGGATTGGGGTACCTTCCTCTCCGAGGTTCGAATTCACCTGTGGGGGATGGTTCAGGCCGAGTTGCCCGAGGGCATCTCGCCGGATGAGTTTGACAGCGCCCTGGCAGACTCACTCTTCAAGGTCGGGGTATTGCAAAAAGTTGCTGAAGGGCCCTCCGGTGGTGAAAGCAGCGCGACCGAAGATTTTCTGTGGGTTGTGAGGCAAGATCATCACAACCAGATCGCCGTCTATCGCGCGCGGTGAAACCGACCGGTGATTTCGATCGCAGGTTCCGGGTAGGATGTGCCCAAGGCTGTTTCAGGGAGAGGACCGATGGGGATAGGTGATCGTGACTACATGCGCAATGAGGGCGGCGGGGCCATCCTCCGGGGTATGACTGCGGTCCAGGGGATCGTCGCACTCAACATCGCCGTCTTTTTGCTGTGGCAATTCGGTGACCGGTCTTTCATGCGAGACAATTTTCTCGTCAGTTACTCCCAGCTCGAGAATTGGCGCTTGTGGACGCTGCTCACCTCGGTGTTCTCGCACAACCTGTTCTGGCACATCCTGATCAACCTGCTGGTCTTCGCCTCCTTCGGTCCGGCGCTGGAACAGCGCTGGGGGAGCCGAAAGTTCCTCGTCTTCTATCTCGGTTGCGGGATCTTCGCCTCGCTGGTCCACTGCGGGATGCATTTTCTCGACTTTCCAGACTCTGCGGCTCTCGGGGCTTCCGGGTCGGTCTGTGGGGTCGTCACCGCCTTCGCCATCCTCTACCCGAAACAGATCCTGCTGCTGTGGGGGATCGTGCCGACCCCGGCGTGGGCGCTGGTGGCGGCGTTCAGCGCCTGGGATCTCTACGGCCTTTTCGGTCAGAAGGGGGGTGGCGGCGATGACATCGGCCACGCGGCACACCTCGGGGGGGTGGTTGCTGCCTTTATCTTCATGCTGATCGTCTGGCGCCCGAAAAAAGCCCGGGCTGCCGGTGGCAAGCGGCGGGATCCGTCGGAGTTCTATCCCTCCTCCGAGGGGCTGTACAGTGACCGCAAGGACTCGCGCCTCGATTACCTGCTGTCGAAGGTCAGCGAGCACGGACTCGAGTCTCTCAGTGCCGACGAGAAAGAGGAGTTGCAACGGATCAGTGATCGGCGACGGCGGCAACAGTGAGGTTTCTGACGGCGATGGCCAGCTGGTGGCGCCGTCGGCATCTCCGATCGGTCGCACGCCGTGAACTTGCAGCCCTCTTCGATGACCCTTCACGGCTGGAAGGAACCTCCCTCAAGGCCGCCCATCGGGGACGAGTCGACATCGTCGAGATCGAGGAAGGGGAGGGGGAGCTTGCCGCGGTAGTTTTCGGGATTCTCCGGCACCCCCGGCCCCACCCCTTCTCCCCCCAGCACCATCGGGTCGTCGAGTGGTGGCGATTCGAAGTTCCCGGGGGACGTCCCGAGCGCGCGGGCTCGGTCAACCTGTCGCGACGGGATGGTCGCGATGGGGAACCCCCAGGGGGTTACTGAGTGGTCCCTTGACGGCCCCGCTGCCGTTGTTGATGGTGAGTGGTCGCGGCTCGCTCGCCCTGTTGAGCT
>DQQH01000026.1 GCA_015664425.1 Planctomycetota bacterium | reverse complement strand
GGGACTCTCGACTCGCCGGAGACGTTACCTGTAAACGAGAACAACAACCGCGAAGAGGAACCTGGACGCAGGGGTCAACTTCGTCGATGAAACTCGCGAACAGAATCCCTGGACTGGAGATCAAACTCGTACAAAAAAACAGGGGGACCGTGTGGTCCCGCCAATTGAGCAGATCTCCGGTTTCTGGTCTCGATAGCGGGCTCGTTTCCCCCTGGGGGGCAACTCTTGCTCACCGGAGGGTGATCTGGAGGGTAGTGAGGTCCCCCGCGACATCCTGGCTGCCCTGACCCCACGCAAGCCGGTATTCTAGATCGTCTTGCTGTCGAGGCCATCCTCTTGGATGCTGGGACGGTGAAGGAGGCTCCGATGTCCAGACAGACAACTTTTCTGCTCGTTGTGGCACTGCTTGGGCTGACGGCTGCAGGAGGCGTTTTTGAAACGGGAACCGACAGCGTCTCTGCTCCCCAGCAGGTCAGTTCGGCTCGAGCTCTTCTCGATGCACTCGACCCTGAACAACTGGAACGTGCAGCGCTATCCTTCGAGGATGGAAGCCGACTCGACTGGCATTATTTCCCCAAGCAGAGAGCGGGCCTCCCCTTCTCCACGATGGGGTTGAAACAGAGGACCGCTCTCCAGGCTCTCCTTCGCAGCGCGCTCAGCGAGGTGGGAATCTACAAGGCAAACGCCATCATCGCCCTGGAGGATGTGCTCCGCGAGATGGCGCGACGCAAAGGGAGAGATGACCCGAGCCGTGACTCCGGCCTGTATACCGTCTGTATCTTCGGAACACCCGGACCATCCAGGCCGTGGGGATGGCGCGTGGAGGGTCATCACCTGTCGGTGAACCTGACCCTGATCGGCGAGGCAGTCGTCGGAACTTCCCCCGCCTTCTTCGGTGTGAGTCCCGCGATCCTGCCATTCGGTCCCAACGCGGGGATGAAATTGCTCGACGCCGAGGAGGAAATCGCCCACAGCCTTGTCGACACCCTCAACGAGAAACAGCGAGAGCAGGCCATCATCTCCGACACTCCCCCCGGCGACATCATCATCGGCCCGGGAAAATCGCTACCCGAGAAGAGCACGGGTATCCTCGCGTCCCGGCTCGATCCTTCCCAGCGCGCCTTGTTGCGCGCACTTGTTCGGGTCTACGCCAACAACCTGAGACCTGAACTGGCCCGCTTCGATTTGCAGCGAATTGTCGAGGCCGGCGAGGACAATCTCCGCTTCGGCTGGAGCGGTTCTACAGAGCGAGGGCAGAGACACTGGTACAGGATTCACGGCCCGACCTTCGTGATCGAACTCGACAGGACTCAGGCAGAACCGGGCCACGTCCATGCGATATGGAGAGATCCGAATCGCGACTTCGGGGTCGGCCCCCTGCGTGCCCATCTTCAGCAGGATCACCGTTCCGAGCCGGACAACAATCGATAGATCATGCCCTGATCATCTCCACTCTGAAGAACGAGTCGCGATGATCCGGAGCAAGTAGAGAAAACGAGAGTCCGAGAATGTTGACACAGAAACTCGTTGAATGCGTCCCGAACATCTCCGAGGGACGTGATCGTGAGAAAATCGATGAGATCGTCGCCGCAGCAGCAGCGGTAGGCGGCGTCGAGGTTCTCGATGTCGATCCGGGCATCGAAACTAACCGGACAGTGATCACACTTCTGGGGTCACCGGAAGTGATCGCAGAAGGGGCTTTCCAGCTGATCAGGAGAGCCTCGGAATTGATCGACATGTCCAAACATCAAGGTGCTCACGCTCGTCACGGAGCGACAGACGTCTGCCCTTTCGTACCTGTGAGCGGGGTCTCGATGGAAGACTGCGTCGAGATCGCACGAGGTCTCGGCGAACGTGTCGGCTCGGAATTGAACTTTCCCGTTTTCCTCTACGAGAACGCAGCTCTACGGGACGAACGGCGCTCTCTCGCGGATGTCCGCAAGGGAGAGTACGAAGCTCTGGCGGAGAAACTCTCGGATCCCAACTGGGCGCCAGACCACGGGCCAGCGAAATTCTTGCCCAGGACTGGTGTGGTCACGATCGGGGCGCGGGAATTCCTGATCGCCTACAACATCAATCTAAACACGAAAAACAAGTCCCAGGCGAATGATCTTGCCATGGAGATCCGCGAGAAAGGGCGTGCGGTCCGCGTCGAACAGAAGACTCCTTACTACTCCAGCGGCCGTCTTCTTCGCTACTCGCCAGCCAGTGGAATTTGGCCATCCGCGATCTCCACTGCTGTCTTCGCCACTTCCGATGACCTAGACAAGCACTATCAGGAAGAAGGCACGACCCTCGCTGAAGAGCTGGAATTTCACGGCCAAGCGATCGGCTCCATCGAGGGCGAATTTGTCATGAAGCGTGGTCGATTCGAGCACTGCCGTGCTGTCGGCTGGGTAATCCCCGAATACGGGCGTGCCCAGATTTCCATCAACCTGACCAATTTCCACGTGACCAACATGCACGATGTCCTGGAAGAATGCAGACGCATGGCAACGAAAAGAGGTCTGGTGGTGACCGGCTCCGAAGTGGTCGGGTTGGTTCCCTTCGAGGCGATGCGTGAGGCAGGAGAGTATTACCTACGGGAGCAGGGCTCGAGCGCGGGTGCCCCCGTGATCGACCTGATGAATACCGCTGTACAGTCCCTCGGGCTCGCCGATCTTGGAGACTTCTCCATCGATAAATCGGTTCTAGGCTTGCCGAAAGTTGGTGGAAATCTCACTTCGATGGGGGTTTCGAGCTTCACCGATGAGGTCTCTCGTGATTCCGCTGCACCTGGAGGAGGATCGATTGCAGCTCTCGTGGGTTCTCTCGGCGCTGCCCTTGCCGCAATGGTCTGTAGCATCACCCACGGCAAGAAGAAGTACCGCAAGCGACGTGCCCGGATGGAGGAGATCTCCATCGAGGCCCAGAGGATTAAAGACCAGCTCATCATTGCGGTCGATGCCGACACTGATGCATTCAATGTCGTGCTGGAGGCGATGGGACTACCACAGGAGACCGACCAGGAGAAATGCGCGCGAGCCGAGGCGATCCGCGAAGGATACAAGCAAGCAACGCGGGTCCCACTCGACACCGCCCGACTCTGCCTCGAGGCGATGAAGCTTGCACTCATCGCCGCGGAGGATGGCCTGCCCGCTGGGGTCACCGATGCCGGTGTCGCAGGCCTGGTCTCCCGAGCAGGACTCGAGGGCGCGATCTACAACGTCCGCGTGAATCTGCCCGAGGTCGGCGACGAAGAGTGGGTGGGAAAGGTACAGTCACAGATCGACCGCCTTCTCGAGGAAGCGGAGTCGATCTCACGATCGATTCGATCCCATGTCGAGGAGGAACTGCACGTCTAGCCCGTGTCCCTCTCCCGGAAGGCCGCCCATTTCCGGGAATGCGGGTAGCCTCCGGGCGAATAGCGAGGGAGCCTGGGAATGCCCCTTACCCTTGGCTATCATCGGGGCCATGATCAAGACGGAACGGGAATTCAGTAATCCCCAGATCCGCCAACTAGGGCTCTTCCTCGACAATCGTGTCGGCAGACTCCGGGACGTCCTGCGCTTCCTTTCCGCCGAGGATGTGTTGGTTCATGCGCTGTCGATCATCGACGGGGCGGATCACGCCATCGTACGTCTTGTTGTCGATCGCCCCGACTCTGCTCACAAGGCTCTCGTCGATGCTCAGTTTTCCATCGTCGAGACCGAAGTTCTTGTCGTCGAAATTCCGGACGATAGAACGGGACTCGTAATGATCTGCCGATCACTCCTGAGAGGAGAGATCAACATCCACTATGCATACCCGATGCTGACACGCCCCCATGGTATCGGTGCCCTGGTGGTCCACGTAGATATCCTTCAGACAGCAGGGGATCTTCTCGAGGAAGATGGGTTCAAACTCCTCGATTCCAGCGATCTCGGCCTCGCTGGAATCTGAATCCCTTCCAGGTTGCAGTCCCCGGTACTCTTCAGGTATCATGGGGGGTCACAGTGGGAGTCCCGCATTTTCCTCTGGAAGGGAAATGATAATGCATCGAATTCGGTTGATCGTGTTTCTCACTCTCTTCGCCGCTGCCTCGGTGATGGTCGGTGGTGAACTGCAGGGCGCAGACTCGAAAATCGTCTCCTCGAAGACCAAGCCGATGACGGCACTCAAGAAGGTGACTCGAAATCTCGCGAAATCTCGCGCCTACGGTGCCAGTTGCACTGTTGAGGGCGGGCTCTCCCGCAAGCCGGATCATCAACTCTTCCAGACGACTGTCCGGGAGGAATACCGCGGTGATATTTACGGCAACGTGATGCACCTCCCGAGCATGAAGGTCTTCAGGACCTCCAGCACAGGGGCCATTTCTGACGGAGTTCAGTGGTATCGCCTGCAATCTCTCCCGGAAGGGAAGAAACTCGATCGCCTCTTTGCATTCCCTGCCCACCTGCTGGTGAAGGCCGCAAAGAACCCTGCAAAGGTGGAATGGATTTCCAGCGAGGATGACGAGATTGTCGAACTGCCCCCAGAACGAGGGAAAGGGGGCACCTCCGTGGCTCGCAAGAGGGAAGACAGGATTCCCCACGTGCTGCGGATCCAGGTTCCCGACAAGGAAGCGATCCAGTACTTTGTCGAAGTTCAGAACTCTGGCTGCCTATCCGGTGGCTGAGGTGTCTCACAATTCTTGTCCCGTGTGGACAAGACCATCACTCGCTGCCTGATTGACGTTGACATCGACCTCGAGACAAATCTGCCAAGAGGCATCAAGATGACAGTGCTGACGGGGGTCCGTGGAGGAGGCAAATCATCCGACGGCAACGCCTTCGGTGACAACGAGCACGTCGCCTTCCACTTCGATTACAAACTCGACCCGAAGAAGACCGTCGCCCGCTTCGACATCCCCAGAGAAGCTCAGAAGTTGATGACGAAGTAATCTGCTTCCCAACCGAAGAAAAAAAGCTCCCGGTCGGCAACGACCGGGAGCTTTTTTCATCTCGTCGAGGAAGCGGCGCAAATCGATCTCAGCCACAGATCCTTCTCCGGACCGTCTCCAGAGGGCCCCTTCTGAAGAACCTGAGCCAGGCATCCGAGAAGATGAAGGCGAAAGGAGTCCGTCCGATCCAGCAGTCGAGGATGACCTCGAGATCGAGCCTGGTATCGGAACCCCAAGGATCACTGGGTCCCGTTCTTCCTGGCAAAATCACCAGCAGGAGAGACGTTACGAGGATCTCGGAGTTCAGGCCCAGAATAAAAAAGCCCCCAACCCAGGAGGAGGTTGGAGGCCAGTCGATAGTGACTGTGGCAACTCTCTCCGGATGAACCAGGAGAGGCCTTCAAAGGTGCAAATCCCCCACTTCCCCTAGGAGAAGCGGTCGAGGCCATCAGAAGGCCTCGTTCCGTCGTCGCCTTGTCGGTGGCCCAGAAACCGTAACTGTCAGGTCTCCCTTTCCCCGCGGAAACTCTGACGGGCCGACCGACGGAGCAACCCAAGTCCATGATTGAGTGTAGCGATTTGCAGGTAACCGCCTACTCCTCACGAAGCCTCAGTACCAACATTTACGTAGTCATCGCTGGGGAGTGGATGAAGGTGTGGAACTACTTCCGAGAGGTCCATCTCTGTCCTGAATGGCAGCAGGATCCCGAAGGTCACTTCGAATTGGAGGCTTTCTCGGCAGAAGCCCTCGCAACCGTGAGCACGTATGCGGTGAGCTGGGTGATTTCAGTGCTCTTAAGAGGTTGTTTCTGCATCTTCGCCATGGGATTGTCGAAGGTCGGCTGGCGCAGGTAAGCCATCAACCACAATCGCATTCTCTTGAACTCGTCCTCTTCGGCAAGAATCCCCTCGAAGATCTCCTTCTTGGACTCATAGCGCTGAGGATCATTGGTTTCGAGGTTCTCGGCATGCTCTTCGAAAGTTTTCATCTTCACCAGACGGGCCAGGGAGACCTCCTCCATCGGAGGGGAGAGGATGCCACCCTTCCCTTCGACCTTGTGGCAGATGATGCAGCGTTTTTTAGCCAGCAAACGGCCCAGAATCGCCTGTTTCTTGAACTGGTCATCGTCGAGCAATGGATGGTGGGCGGCAGGAACTGACTCAACTGACTCGGCACCGACACCCTCGGTTGTTGCCTCGGTGGAAACCTCGGAACCTTGTGACTTTTCTGTCCCGACAGTCTCTTCTGTTGAAACCACCGGGGCCTTCTCACCAGTTGCTGGGGAGTTGGTTGGATCGGCTTTCTCCACCTGAGGGGTATGAGAGGGCCCTGCTTCGCCGCAACCAAGGGCGGAAACCATCACCCCCAAAGAGAAGAGACGCTTCAGAGACGACACCGTTGGCTCCCTTCGAGGACCCTGTAAACCTCCACTGGCCCCATTTTCCAATTCCCGTCCCCTCACTACGAGTTTACGCTCATCGACGCCAGCGCCAAGGGAAAGCGTGGGGCAGGGACCGGACCTTCCTGTACCCTGGGGGCGAATTTTTCGGCGATATCCTCGAAAGGCGGATTCGATTTGTCCTCTCACCTGCTGGTCCAGATCCCGATCCTCTTCTCCCTCCTCCTCTCCCCTCTGCCCCTCGAAGGGGTTCTCCTCGACGAGCCGGCGGGTTCCCTTGCTGCTCTCGAGAGAGAGTTCGAGAAGAATGACCTTCGGGGTCCCGACGGCGCCGAAGCATTCAGAGCCCGCTTCGAAAAACTGGCCCGGGACCGCGCAGGCTCAGAAGACGGACTCGGGGCAGAACTGTGGCTTCTCAGGATGACCTGGTGGAAACGCCAGGAGGGGACGATGGCCACTGAAGCGTGCGCGCAAGCACGTAGGCTGATGGAAGAGTACGGATCCTCCCGGCAATTGGGGCGAATCGCCGAGTTTCATTACCTCTACGGCAAAGATCAGGTTGACGCCATTCTGTCGGAGTTGATGGCTGTCTCTCCTCACGACAGTGTCAAGGCGATCGCCCTTCACGGACGTTCGG
>DQQH01000114.1 GCA_015664425.1 Planctomycetota bacterium | reverse complement strand
GTTCATCGGCGCGTCATTAGACAGATTGGCACCCCTCGATGCCAGTCTGGCAGGCTCGCTTCAGTTGCTGCTCCCCCCTCGGTGGGATAAGGTTGCCCTTGCAGGCTCGGGGTCTTCCCTGGGCCTGTCGGGAGCCTTCGGGGCGAAGTCCGCCGCCGGTTGAACAGGTGTACCCCAGGCTGCACTCCTCTACGAGGTTACCTACCGATGAACAGACCTGTCGACTCGAGCCCTCTTCGCCACCGGGATCGTTTCCAGGACCGGCACATCGGCCCCAGAGATGGTGACCTCCAGGTGATGCTGGAGGTGGTCGGGGTCGCTTCCCTCGAGGAACTCGCCGATCGTTGTGTGCCCGACTCGATCCGTTCTCGCCGGTCGCTCGAAATAGGCGAAGGGCAGACGGAACAGCAAACCCTCGCAGAACTCCTCGATCTCTCCGAGAGGAACCAGCAGTTCCGTTCCTTCATCGGCATGGGCTACAGCGATTGCGTCACTCCCCCTGCCATCCAGAGAGGCATCCTCGAGAACCCTGGCTGGTACACCGCTTACACGCCGTACCAGCCCGAGATCAGTCAAGGGCGGCTGGAAGCTCTGTTGAATTTCCAGACCATGATCAGTGACCTCACCGGCTTCGAGATTGCCAACGCATCCCTTCTTGATGAAGGGACAGCTGCTGCCGAGGCGATGACCTTCTGCCATCGAGTACTCTCCAGGAAACTGAAGGACGACGTCGGAAATCTCTTCTTCATCTCCGAGGCCTGTCATCCACAGACGATCGAGGTGGTCCAGGCCAGGGCGAGACCACTGGGGATAGAGGTTCAGGTCGGAGATCACGAGGACTTCACATTCCCGGGACGCTGCTTCGGATGCCTGTTGCAGTATCCCGACACCAACGGAAGAGTTTTTGACCCCGAGGGGTTCTGTGACCGTGCCCATGCTGTCGGCGCCATGGTCGTAGTTGCGGCGGACCTTCTCTCCCTGACGATCCTCCGTCCCCCTGGGGAGTTCGGGGCCGATGTGGCGATCGGGTCGAGTCAGAGATTCGGGATTCCGATGGGTTTCGGCGGTCCCCATGCCGCCTACCTCGCAACTCACGGTGACTACCGACGGAATCTTCCCGGGCGTCTTGTCGGCGTCTCTCATGATACAGAGGGGAAGCCCGCTCTTCGTCTCGCATTGCAGACTCGAGAGCAGCACATCCGTCGTGATCGAGCGACCAGCAACATCTGCACGTCGCAGGTTCTCCTGGCGGTCTGCGCCGGAATGTTCGGGGTCTACCACGGGCCCGAAGGGTTGCAGCAGATCGCCCGTCGCGTTCACGCCCTCACCATCGTCCTTCGCAATGCGCTGCTGGCCCTAGGGCACGACGTCTGCGGGGGAGAGGTTTTCGACACCCTGCGAGTGAAACTGGCTGAAAGTGGCGCTGACAGCGTGGTGAAGAAAGGGCTGGAGAATTCGATCAATCTGCGTCGATTCGAAGGAGGAGACCTCGGCGTCTCTCTCGACCAGAGGACGACAGTCGATGACCTGCTCGACCTCTACCAGATCTTCGGTGGAGACAGTAGTGCCATCGATTTCGACTCCCTCGCTTGCGATTCAGATTTCGAGTATCCCCGGGGCATCGCCCGTGACAGCGAATTCATGACTCACCCGGTCTTCCATCAGCATCGATCGGAGACCGATCTGATGCGTTACATGCATCATCTCGAGTCCAAGGACCTCTCCCTGAACACTGCGATGATTCCCCTTGGATCCTGCACGATGAAACTCAATGCCGCTGCGGAGATGTTCCCGTTCCTCTACCCGGGATTCGCTCGATTGCATCCATTCGTGCCGACGGAACAGACAGCGGGCTACCAGGAGCTCTTCAGTCGCCTCGAGGCTTGGCTCTGCGAAATCACCGGGTTCAGCGCCATTTCGATGATGCCCAATGCCGGGTCCCAGGGAGAGTACGCCGGGCTGGTGGTGATCCGTGCCTACCATCTGCAGCGGGGCGAGGCCCATCGACGGGTTTGTTTCATCCCCAAGTCCTCCCACGGGACCAATCCCGCCAGCGCCAAGATGGCGGGGATGGAAGTCGTCGTCATCGGGTCTGACCGGCGTGGAAACATCGACCTCGACGACCTCCGGGAAAAGATCTCTGCTCACGGTGAAAATCTGTCAGCCTTGATGGTCACCTATCCCTCGACTCACGGGGTTTTCGAGACCTCCATCAGTGAGGTCTGTGATCTCATCCACGAGGCCGGGGGCCAGGTGTATCTCGACGGCGCGAACATGAATGCGATGGTCGGCCTCTGTCGTCCCGGGAAGTTCGGCGCGGATGTGTGCCACCTCAACCTGCACAAGACCTTCTGCATTCCTCACGGCGGAGGCGGGCCGGGGATGGGGCCGATCGGAGTTGCCCGGCACCTCGTGGATTTCCTGCCTTGTCACCCGGTGGTCGAGACTGGCGGAAGTTCCGGCATCGGGGCGATAAGTGCAGCTCCTTTCGGTAGTCCCACGATCGTGCCGATCTCCTACGCCTACATCGCGATGATGGGTTCGGAAGGTCTCAGGCGCGCATCTCTTGTGGCAATTCTCAACGCGAACTACATCGCCAGTCGTCTTGCTCCTGAATACCCGATTCTCTTCACCGGGGAGAATGGATTGGTGGCCCACGAGTGCATCCTCGACACCAGGAGGTTTTCCAGAACCGCCCGCGTCACTGTCGATGACATCGCCAAGCGTTTGATCGACTTCGGCTTCCATGCACCGACGATGTCATGGCCGGTGGCGGGTACCTTGATGGTGGAGCCGACAGAGAGCGAGCCGAAGGGTGAGCTCGATCGATTCTGTGAGGCGATGCTCCAGATCGCAGTCGAGATCCGTGAGATCGAGGAGGGGCACACTCCCTACGAGAAGAGCCCCCTTCACAACGCCCCCCACACGGCGTCTGCAATCGCTGCGAGCAACTGGGATCGTCCCTATTCCCGCGAGCGAGGAGCCTTCCCGACCGAAGCGACCCGCCAGCACAAGTTCTGGCCTGCAGTTGCGCGGATCGACCAGGCATTCGGGGATCGCAATCTCATCTGCTCTTGCCTGCCGGTCGAGTCCTACACCGATTAGAGGCGGTGCCCTCCCATCAGTCGGTCTCGATCAGAGCCGCGTGCAGGGCGCGTGCGCCCTTTTCCAAGCTCTCTTCCGCGACGACGCAGGTGATCACCAGATTCGAGGACGAGATCGCCTCGATGTTGACCCCTTCCTCGGCGAGTACGGAGAAGATCTTGCCAGCGATCCCGGGCTCCCGGGTGATGCCCTCCCCGACGACGTTGAGGAGAGCGACCTTGTCGTCCATCAGCCAGGATTTTCCACCCACGGTGTTGACCACATTTTGAAGGTCGGAGTCTTCCAGGGGCGCGTCTGAGGGCACTACGAAGGTGATATCGTTGTGGCCGTCGTGACTCTGGGCCTGAACGATCAGTCGAACGTTCACCCCCTGGTCTCCCAGAACCCTGAAGACATGGGCCGCGACTCCGGGTTTGTCGGGCACTCCAAGGATGGAGATCTTGCGAACAGCTCGATCATCTGTGATGGCTCGAACGATGACTTTTTCCATCTCATCTCCTTGCATCCCTATTCTTGTTCCAGGTCCCTCCCCTGTTGATGACGCGACCGAGAGAGGAACCTTGAATCGCCGTGCCACTTCGACC
>DQQH01000120.1 GCA_015664425.1 Planctomycetota bacterium | reverse complement strand
CTGGTCATGTGGATGCTGCCGCGACTCGGCGGCGGCGGCCTGTCGCTGCTGGTGATCCTGGTTGTCGGTGTGGCGATCCGGGTCCATCGACCCGGGAGAGAAGCCGCGATGAGAAGGCTCCTTTCGAAGGAAGCTGTGATTCCCCTCGGTTTTTTCTTGCTGTCGGCGGTGACCCTTTTCGCCTGGCGGCAACTGAGCCAGGCCGCCGATGTCGCCATCGCCGGGGGGTCTGTCGCCGGGCTCATCGTCTTGCTGTTGCTGACGATGGTGCCGCCGGCGCTGGTCATGTGGATGCTGCCGCGACTCGGCGGCGGCGGCCTGTCGCTGCTGGTGATCCTGGTTGTCGGTGTGGCGATCCGGGTCCCTTTCCTCGACCGCGATCCGCTCCTCTCCGACGACCTCCACCGTTACCTCTGGGATGGCCAGCTGCAGGTCGAGGGGATCAACCCCTATCGCTACGCCCCCATCGATGTCGACATCGAGGGACTTCCAGAGTCCCTCGCAACGGCGCTGGAGCGGCTCAATCACCCGGAAGTGGTCACTGTCTACCCACCGTTGCTGGAGGAGTGCTTCTCCCTGGCGGCGCTGGCTTCATTCGGGGCGAAAGAGTGGCGCATCTTCATCCTCGCAGTCGAGGCGCTGCTGGTGCTGATGCTGATCCGCCTGCTCGAGAAGCGCGATCTCGACCCGCGACGCATCGTTCTGTACCTGTGGCATCCCCTGGCGGTGGTGGAGAATGCCTGGAGTGGTCATGCCGAGGGGATCGCGGTGCTGCTCTTCCTGTGGGCCCTGACCCTTTTCGACGAGGAGAGACCCGTTAGCGCGGCGTTCGCCGTCGGCGCGGCCATCGCTGCCAAGTTGCTGCCGCTGGGTCTGCTGCCACTTCTCTGGCGACGTGGCAAACTCGCCTGTCTGCTGCTGACGGCGGCGGTGGTCCTCTGGTGCTTCTTTCCATACCGCCACGTTGATATCGGTGAAGCGACCGCGGGACTGGGCGAGTATGCCGGCAGCTGGTATTTCAACGATCTCCTCTACCGACCGTTGGGGACCCTATTTGGAATTGATGCAGAAAATCGGCACGACAGCGGCGCGCTCCTTTTGCGTGGAGCCCTGCTGCTGGCGTGGGTGGTGGTCTGCATCGCCACCATGAAGAAGGAACCCCTCGTCGCTGGTCTGGCGATCACTACGGCTTTCGTGCTGCTGACCCCGACCCTTCATCCCTGGTACTTGCTGTGGGTGTTGCCGCTGACGGTGGTGGTGAGAGCCCCGGCGCTGTGGCTGCTGTCGGGGACCGTTCTCATCTCCTACGAGGTGATCGACCGCTGGCGGGGGGTAGGGGAGTGGGTGGAACATCCGCTGACACGGGCGCTGGTCTTCACTGCTCCTCTTCTTTGGCTGGCGGCGGCGGCTCTTCAATCTCTTCGCGATCGCCGCCAGAAGGACGGAACTCCTTCCAGATGACGAGGATGACACCGACGACTATGGCGCTGTCGGCGATGTTGAAATTGGGCCAGACATGCTCGCGCCCGTCGATCGTCACATAGACCTTGATGAAATCGCGAACCGCACCGAAGAGAAGGCGATCCCAGAGATTACCCATCGCTCCGCCGGCGATGAGGGAGAGGGAGGTCACCAGCAGAGGCGATGACTCCTTGGCACGATAGACGACGAGATAAGTCACTATCGGAGCGAGCCCCGAAACGCCGATGAGAACCCATCCCATCTGGGCGAACCAGCCGTTGAAAGCGCCGAAGTTGATCGATGCCTCGAGAGCAAGCCCGGGGAAGATTTTCACGGCGGGCGCGGGCAAGAGTTGGATGTTCCCGTCGAAACCATCGATGAGGCGGGCACCAAGATAGGAAAAGGCGCCTGCCTTGCTCCACAGGTCGAAGAGGACCACGCCGGCGGCGATGGCCCAGAAGATGATGGTGGCTTTTCTTCGATCCATGCCGGGATGGAACCGCAAAGAGGGCGACGATGGAAGGGCGACGGCGAGAGAAAGCCCCCTTCAGCGCTGCAGGCCTAAGCGATGGGCTTCTTCGAGAACCGCCTCGCGCAGGGCGAGCCCCTCCTCGCCAGAATTTTCGACAAAGGAGGTGAAACGTTCGAGAGCCTGATAGAGGGGGAGAGACTCCATCGCCGGGCTGCGCAGGAAGGGGACCACCTTACGCAGGATCTGACGGACGAAGAGAGGCTCCTCGATCTTCTTCGAGACCAGGCAGAAACCATAGGTGGCGGCAGA
Source organism: Planctomycetota bacterium (assembly GCA_015664425.1). Taxonomy (GTDB): domain Bacteria; phylum Planctomycetota; class UBA8108; order UBA1146; family UBA1146; genus DTRS01. The sequence continues at coordinate 638 of DQQH01000120.1, read as the reverse complement.
CACCAGCAGGTCCTCGCTGGCGAACTCTTCTGCCATCATCGTCTCGATGAGATCTCCGGGGCGATCGACCACCTTTTCTCCCCCATCGACGGTGAGAACCAGATCACCGTCGAGATCTCCCTGCCAGCGAATTGCCGTGATCATCGGCCACACCTCCACCTTCTGCGATTCTCGAGGAGGAGATGCTAACTTCGGATTTGGGAGGGAGCAACGGCGACTTCAAGGAAACCTCCCGACCCTTGACGGTGGCGATGCCCGGGCGGACAGTGGGGGCCAGCTTTTATGGAAGGAATATCACAATGACGGGACAACGCTTGCTTCTGTTCACGAACATCGTCTTGCTCCTTCTGGTCAGCGGTTGTCTCCCGGCGGTGGCAATCCGTTCGGGTGATGAAGGCGCCAGGCAACTGGAAATGGTCCGCGGACTCGTTGGCAACTGGGTGCAATTGGGGCCCGCCGGAGAGGAGACGGGGATCACCACTGCATTCAGGGAGACCGCCGCCGGCAGCGCCATCGAGGAGATTCTCTTCGAGGGGACCGAACACGAGATGGTGACGATGTACCACCTCGATGAAGGTCGCCTGATGCTGACCCACTACTGCGTGCTGGGAAACCAGCCACGATTGGTCGCCGTGGCG
>DQQH01000030.1 GCA_015664425.1 Planctomycetota bacterium | reverse complement strand
TCAGCGTGCTGGCGACGCCGTTGTCATCTCTTTCCAACGCTCCGAGGCTGACGGAATTCTGGAGGTGACCTCCAGAACGACACTGGTGAAGTGGGATGATGAGATTGCCTCCACTGCCGAGCAAGCCTCCACCGTTCCACCGACGGAGCCGGTCGAGGTCACGAGCATTCCTGCGATACCGCTGGAGCCGATGCCGCCGCCGCCGGTCGAGCCCGATCGTACTGGCGATGAGCCTGTTGCTGCCACGAAGGGTGTTCGCCTCGGAGTTTCGGTGAGACAGGATGAAGAATTCCGCCTCGTCGTCACGGATGTGGAGGACGGTTCCAACGCTTCGGTCGCCGGAATCAAAGTAGGGGATGTCATCCAGTCTTTCGGCGGAGTCCGAGTCCGCACCATCGATGGCCTGCGCGACGTGCTCCAGGAGACGGTGCGTGGCAGCGTGACCGGGATCGGGTTCAGCCGCGATGGCAGGGTCCAGGAGGTCCGGGTGCAACTCGCCGGTGAGGGGGTTTCCGCCGCCAGGATAGCCGGAACCACTGCGCCCGAGGTTGAAGGCGCTCCTGCTGGTTTTCTCGGGATCGCCCCCGAGGAACGGGATGGAGTGCTGGTGGTGGTCGAGGTGGTCCCAGGGACTTGCGCCGCGGAGATGGGGCTGAAAGTCGGCGACGTCCTGGTAAGCATCGATGGCAGCCCCATCGACGGGATCGAAGACCTCCGGGCCCGCATGACCGGCCGGCAGGCCGGCAGCACGATCCACATCGAGTTCCGTCGGGAGGGTGACACCCAGGTTGCCCACGGCAACCTCGGAGAGCACCCAACAGGGGAGCAGGGCGCCGCTCCGAGGCGATCGATCACGGCTCCTGTCGCCAGAGCGATTCCACGCGAGAATGAGGAAAAACTCGGCGTCATCGTGGTGGTCGAAGGAAATGCGGCCGTCGTCGAAGAGGTCCTCCCGGGGAGTGCGGCTCGATCGGCTGGAATTCGCAGGGGGGATCAGATCGTCGAGATCACCGGAATTCAAATCGAGAGTTTCGATGACCTCAGCGAAATCCTCGCCTCTCGCGCTGATGGTGAGGGACTCACGTTCAGTGTGTTGAGAGACGGAGAGGTCATCTCTCTCAAAGTGGTTTTCGCCGACTCCTCGGCGGTGCCTGCCTCCTTCTCTGAAGGGATCGAGGTAGCAGGGAAGTTTTCCACTGCCCCGGTGAAGCCGTTGGATCTTCCCAACCCCTATCTGGGTATGGAAGTCGAGGAGAATGCCAGGGGACTGACGGTGACAGCTGTCGAGTCCGGTGACGCCGCTGATCTTGCTGGAATCCGCGTCGCAGACCGACTGCTGAAAGTTGCTGGAATCGATGTGATCACGATCGAAGATGTCAGGGGTGCGATCTCGACCATCGCCACCGATACTTTCCAGATCGAGGTGACTCGAGATGGGGTCACGCACATCTTCGAGGTTGGCGCCCAGCGGCGCTAACTTTACAGGGAAAGACCTTCGGGAGATGCGCATCGCCATCCTCGGCCTTCGTTGTGCCGGGAAATCGACGGTCGGCAGGTTGCTCTCGGAGCGGCTATCGGTCCCCTTCACAGATACCGATGAGGAGGTCTTCCTTCTCTCCGGTCTTTCGCCGACTGGCTGGATCGAGACCCACGGCGTCAGCCGCTTTCGGGCCGTCGAATCTCTGGTGGTGGCGGAGGCGTGTCGGGCTCCTTCCGGGGTTCTCGCCCTTGGCGGGGGTAGCGTCGAGGCACAAGGGGTCATCCAATGCCTCGATGGTTGGCCCTCGATATTCCTCGACGCTCCCGATTCGGTTCTCGCCGGGCGTATCGCCGCCAGCACCCGTCCCCCTCTGACAAAACTGCGTCCGCTCGAGGAAATCGCACTTCTCCGTCGTCGGAGAGCGCCGCTCTTCTCGGTGATTGATCCGTTTGCAACCATCAGCAGCGATGGCGAGATCTCCGAGACTGTCGAGGCGGCGCTCGAGGCGGTTGCCGTTCTCGCCGGGGAGGACGCTTGATCGTTCCTGGTGAGTTGCTGCTCGTCTTTTCCCTCCTTCTTGGAGCCTGTGTCGGCAGTTTTCTGAACGTCTGCATCTACCGGATCCCCATCGAGGGGCTCTCCATCGCCAGGCCGAGGGGGTCCTTCTGCCCGGGGTGCAAGACGCCGATTGCGATTCGAGACAACGTTCCGATCCTCTCGTGGCTCCTCCTGGGGGGGCGCTGCCGCAGCTGCAAGTCCTCCATCTCCTTCCGTTACCCCTTCGTAGAGTCACTCACTGCTCTCCTCTTCCTGGCGGTGGCGATTCGACTCGGCCCCGCGGAGGGAAGCACCATCGACCCTGTCACCGCTGGGACTCTCGTCGCCGGCTGGCTCATCGTCGCCACTCTGCTGGTGATCTCCTGGATCGACGTCGATTACCAGATCATCCCCGACAGCCTCAGTGTCGGCGGCACGACCGT
>DQQH01000216.1 GCA_015664425.1 Planctomycetota bacterium | reverse complement strand
GACGGTTTGCTCGATGATGAGAGCGGGGGCGGGATTCTCGAGGGTGGCGACGATTTCGGATCCGATGCTGTCGGCGATGACACCGTCCTCGATACCGAAGGACTCGATCTTGATGAGAGTTTCGATCTCACGGATGACGACACCGTCGCGGCAACGGGATTGGATGAACTCGCCGTTGGCTCCGTTTCGACCCCGATGCAGGTGGTCAGGAAGAAACCTGCGACGGCGATGTCAGTGATGCTGATGCTGACACTCCTTGTAATGATCGGCCCGGCCGCGATCCTCATCAACTTGATGGCGAGTTCCGGGGGGCACTATCCTGAATGGATATCGGGAGGATTCATGACGATGCTCACACCTCTGGTGGAGGCGATCGTCGGAGCCTTCTAGGGGCTTGTTAGCCGTTGTTCGTCCGAGTCCGGGCCCCCGCGCCTCTGGCGGTGCGGGGGCCCGGGCTGCATCGAGTCCGCCTCTTCCCCTTGGTCTTTTACTGTGGCAGACTGACCCCGTTCGGGGAGCGGTTTCCGGCCCGCGTATCCTCTGTTGGGTTCCGTCCAGTCGAGGAGCGGGTCATCTGCAACCGAGGAGTTGCGACAGGGGGGCTCCCGAAAAGCCGCAAATGTACCCGGGGAAGCGCTCCCGAGTGTGGGGGTGAAGGTAAGGAGCGGCACGCTCCAGGAAGGTCAGTTCTGATGCCGAGGGATCTCACCAGGAAGGCCGCGGGTTCGGCCACCACCATCGTCGCTCTTTTATTGCTTTTCGGGGCGAGCGCCTGCGTTCCGTACGTGAAGTACGAGGATGCAGTGACCCAGCTCAACATCGCTCAACAGGTCAATCGTGACCTCGAGGCCCGTCTCAAGAATTCCGAGTTGACCGGTTTCGAGGGGGATGTGCGCATCGCTCGAGCGACCAGTAAGGCGGAAAGCCTTCAGATACAGCTGGCCGAGTTTGAGAAGGAGAACAACGCGCTGAGGAACCAGATCGACGAGTTGACGAGGGGGCTCCTGGAGCTGCCAAAGGTGGTGATCGACACCCGCCAACTTTCACCCGAGGTTCAGATCAACCCCGAAACTCAAGGCCTGATGCTTCGCGATGACCTGCTCTTCGACAAAGGGAAGTTTGCGATCAAGAAGTCGGCGGTTGGAATTCTCGATGAGATCGTTCAGATCATCAAGAATGACTTTTCCAACAACGTCATTTTCATCGATGGACATACCGACAACACGCCGATCATGAAATCCAAGAATGCCGACAACTGGGAACTGGGAATGAAGCGCGCCCATGCGGTCTTCCGTCATTTCCTCACCAAGGGCATCAGCAAGGGACAGATGAGGCTCACTTCCAGTGGCTTCGCCCAGCCGGTTCAGAGTGTTGATCCCAACAGCGAGGTAGGGCGCTCCCATTGCCGCCGTGTCGAGGTGCGGATCGGTGCCAGCAGGAATTGACACAGAGGGTTCCGCCGATGGCATCCGCAACGGGGCCTGCGGGAACCTTCCTTTGGCGCATCCCTCGCGAGCGGAGATCCTCGATGACCTCCGATCGCGAGGTTTTCGCTTCCGGAAAAAACGGGGCCAGAATTTCCTCTTCGATGGAAATCTCCTGAGAGCCCTCGTCGCCGACAGCGGGGTCAGCGCTGGAGACCGGGTTCTGGAGGTGGGTGCGGGCGCCGGCACCCTGACCAGGGTCCTCCTCGAACGGGGCTGCGAGGTGGTCACCGTCGAGATCGACCCGATTCTCGCGGCCTTCCTCAGAGACGGTCTCGATCACCCTCTTCTCACCCTTCTGGAACTCGACGTCCTCGCCGGCAAGAACCACCTCAACGGCGCTGTTATCGATGCTCTCGACGGTTGGCAGGACGGCTTCCATCTGGTCGCCAACCTGCCCTATTCGATCGCCAGTCCCCTCGTCGCCCTCCTGGTGGAGGGGTTTCCCGGCTCGATTCGTGGCATCTCTGCCCTCGTTCAGGAGGACCTCGCCCGCCGCTGGTGTGCCCCTCCTGGCGGCGGCGAGTACGGCCCCATCTCGGTCCTCCTGGGGCTCTGTGGCGAGGGCAAGGTCACCCGCCGCGTCGCCCGCCACCTCTTCACTCCGCCCCCTGAGGTCGAGTCGTGCTTTTTCGTCTGGCGTCCCCGCACTGGTGCTCCTCAGCCAGGTCCGGCGTTGATGCCCCTGGTCAGGCGGCTCTTTCAGCAGAGGCGCAAGACCCTCGGCAGTCTCTTGCGTTCGGAAGTGGCGCGAGGGGATGGTGCCTGGCAGAAACTGGGGATCGATCCAGGGACCCGCCCGCAGGCTCTCGATGCCGGAAAATGGCTTAAATTGGCCGAATTCCTGCGAGATGACGCCTGATTTCCATTCCACAGCGCTGGCGGCCCCATCGACGAAGCGCTAGGATGGATGGTTCAAGTCCGGAGATGGATTCGAACCAGACTCCGGCAGCGCCGT
>DQQH01000260.1 GCA_015664425.1 Planctomycetota bacterium | reverse complement strand
GAGCCGCTCGATGACGCTTCCTTCTGGCAACTCTTCGAAGGGGAGCAGGACCACCCGGTCACCAAAGTCACTGCCAACAAATTCTCTGTCGGGATCACCGATGAGGATCGACAGTCCATCGATCCGTCCCTCTGCGGAGAGGGGATGGAGAAGGTAGTCAACATCGAGGAGCAACGAAGTCCGACGGCTCGATCCCGTACGGTCGGCGAGGGTCAGGAAATTGGTGTCGGAAAGAGGGCCCTCGTGGGTTTTCTTTCCCAGGATGGGGAAGGACTGGAACCAGGAGCCATCGACTCCTCCCGCTTCGATGCCGGCAGCGGCAAAGGCGGCGGCAACGTATTCGGACGCCAGACGCCCGCCCTCTTCGCCGGCGGCCCTGCCGAGATACCTGTCAGAAGAGAGAATCCTGACGTGATCTCGACACTCGCTCGCCGAGATCGACCGGAAAGCCCGTCTGACCTCGGCAGGAACCCGGTCGACAGTCGATTCGAGGGCGGAGAGTGAGTGGAAGGCGAGGAGAAGAGCGAGGCAGGTGACGATGCTCGAAGCGACACCATTACCCCGGAACCGACCACGATCGAAGGATGACAAGGTCTCAACGCTCCCTGTAGACGATCCTACCCTTGCCCAGGTCGTAGGGTGAGATCTGAACGGTGACCGTGTCGCCGGGGTTGATCCGGATGTAGTGCTTGCGCATCTTTCCCGAGATGTAAGCGAGAACGATGTGGCCAGTCTCGAGTTTCACCCGAAAGGTCGTGTTCGGCAGGTTTTCTGTGACAACGGCCTGAACCTCGATCGGTTCTTCCTTGGGCATCATTCCCCTTCCATGGGGGTGACGGTGGCCAGGATGGTTCGACTCCCGAAACAGCACCGGCAGACAGGGATTCCCTCCCCGCCCTGGGTATCTTTCCCACTCTACCTCCGTGGAACCCAGACTGCCACAGAAGGTCGGCCTCAGATGCGAATCCTCCCCTGCCTTCTGCGGGCATGGGTCAGGGCGACCGCCAGCGCGTCTGCAGCATCGGCAGGCCGGGGGTCGTCGGAAAGTTCAAGCAGCCGCCGGACCATCGCCTGGACCTGCTGCTTGCTCGCCCTGCCGTTGCCGGTCACTGCGAGCTTGACGATGTTGTTGGGAATCTCCACCACCTGTAACTCGCGCAGTGCACCCGCCAGGATACACGCCGCTCGTCCCTCGCCAGCGAGCAGGGAACTGCGGGCGTTGCGGCCGTGAAAAATCTCCTCGACCGCCATCACCTCGGGGCGATAAGTATCGATCACTCCGATGATCTCGAGGTGGACGGCAAGGAGTCGCTCGGCATGGCTGTTGTCGGGGGAGGTCGCAAGGTGTCCGTACTCGAGAAGCTCACAGCTGGCCCCCTTCTCCCTGATCACCCCCCAGCCGACGTGGGCAAGGCCAGGATCGATCCCGAGGACAATATTGGCACCTCGACTATTTGCCACCAGACCCTCCAGCCCGATTGCGGTAGAGGATCTTGAGAGGGACTTCCGGGTAGTCGAGGAGCTCACGGAAACGATTCTCGATGAAGCGCCTGTACTGGGGAGAGAACCAGCCCGGCTTGTTCACGAACAGAACGATCGTCGGCGGCAAGACTCCGACCTGGGTGCCGAAGTAGAGCTTTGGCTCCTTGCCGTGCTTGGTCCTCGGCCGCGGCCCGGTGCGGATCTTCTGGATCGCCTGGTTCAACTTGCCGGTGCCGACCCGACGCTTGGCCTGCTTTGCCAGAGACTGAACGAGGGAGGTGCAGGAGGCGACATTTTTTCCGTCTTTGGCGGTGATGAATGCGCATGGGGCGAAACTGAGCCCGGGCAGCTGCTCGGAGAGGTAACTCTCGTAGTCCCCGGTCGTCGTGCCCTCACGAACCAGGTCCCACTTGTTGACAGCGATCACACAGGGGCGGTGGCGAATGCAGACTTCGTGAGCGATCCGCTTGTCGAGTTGAGAAACACCATGTGCAGCATCGATCACGAAGAGCACGACGTTGGCACGTCGAATCGCTTCGATCGATCTCGTTTGCGCATAGAACTCGACATCGCCACGAATTTTCGCTCTTCTCAAGAGGCCAGCGGTGTCGATGGCGACGAACGGAACTCCGTCCTTTTCAAATCGGACATCGACCGCGTCCCTGGTCGTTCCCGGAATCTCGCTGACAATCACCCTTTTCTCCTCGAGGAGGGCGTTGATGAAGGTGGATTTTCCGGCATTGCGGCGGCCGACGATGGCGATCTTGAGCGCTGGGTCGGAAAATCGCTCGTTGTCACCCTCAGGGAGAGCGTCCAGCAAACTCTCGATCAATTCATTCACACCCTGGCCATGGGCAGCAGAGACCGCCACCGGATCGCCGAGGCCCAGCGTGTAGAATTCCGCGGTATCGTTGCGGGCAGACTCGCTCTCGCACTTGTTGGCGATGAGGATCACCGGCACATCGAGGGGTCGCAGCCGCTCGGCAACTTTCTGATCAAGAGGATGCACTCCCTGCTGACCGTCGACGATCATCAGGATGACCTGAGAAGTGGCGATCGCCGTCTCGATTTGGTCATGGATATCGGCACCGAGGTCCTGCTCGTCGACAATTCCGATCCCACCGGTGTCGATGATCTCCATGGTGCGTCCATCGAGGTCGAGTTCGACCGCGATGCGATCCCGGGTCACGCCGGGTTGATCGTCGACGATGCTGATTCGTCTTCGAGCGAGACGATTGAGGAGGGTCGACTTCCCGACATTGGGTCTGCCGACTATGGCGACCTGAGGAATCATCCTTCCTCCTCGGAAACGAGAGTTCCGTTCGTCATTTCGAACGTGAAGTACCACAGGAGCGCGGCGATCGATTTTCCATCGGTGATCTGACCCGACCTGATCAGTTCCCGAACCTGCTGGGGAGTACAGCGGTGAACCTCGACGAATTCTCCCTCATCGAGATCCTGCTCCCCTTCCCGGAGTTCTTCAGCGAGGAAGACATACATCTTCTCATCGCTGAAACCCGGTGCCGGATGGAGGACCAGGAGCGGCTTGACGCTCCCTGGCGAAAAGCCGGTCTCTTCTATGAGTTCTCGTCGTGCGGTCACCTGAGGGTCCTCTCCCGGCTCGAGAAGACCCGCTGGAATTTCCAGTAGATTGTGGCCGAGAGCGGGTCTGTGCTGCTCGATAAGGACGATCTTGCCGTCGCCGTCGACGGCGACGATGACCGCAGCGCCGGGATGTCTCAGGACGTCCCGCTCGGCGATCTTCCCATCGGGAAGCCGTTCAGTGAGTCGGTGCATCCGGTATCTGACTCCCTGGTAGACGGGTTCCTCGGAGACCCGTTCGAAGCGGGAATCCTTGCGCCCGCCCAGAAGCGGCGATAGTTCACCTTGCGTCACGGAAACACCCTCCTGATCCTCGACAGGGGGCGCGTCACCCCGCCATGAGGGTAACTGAGGCTGTCCCTGAGAGGTAGCAATCCCACTCAGAAGACGCGAGCCGGCTCTTCGCCTTCAGGAGGGGGTCTCAGGATGGAGACCAGCTCGATCCGGGCACAGCAATGACCCTCCCGGTCGATTCCCTCGACGGTATCGGTCATCACCGCTCTCCCCTTCTCCTCGAGTTGGGAACGTGCCGACTCCAATTTCTCATCGCTTATCTCGAAATCGAGAGTCAGGGCAGAAGCGGCGGGCTTCAGAAAATCCGCTTTCGAGGCACGCAACCACGCCTGGAGCAACCTTCCCTCCCTGGCAAGAATCTGCCAGTAGAGGATCGGGAAGAAGGGATCTGCAGCGCTGTAGATCGAGCCACCAAAGGTGGTTCCATAGAGGTTCCGTGTCAGGATCGATTTTCCCAGGCGGACGCGACAACGGCGGAAATCCTCGGAAAATTCGACGACCCTGATCCGCTGGAGCAACAGTGGTGGATAGAGGTTCAGCAGCCAGCGAAGACGCCTGGGCCCGATGACCGAGCTCTTCATCCCAGTTCCTTGCGCCGGTGTTTTTCACCGCTCAGAAACACCATCAAAAGAGAGAGATCGGCTGGGCTGACACCTGCAATCCTGCGAGCATCACCGAGAGTCAACGGGCGGAGGCGGACGAGTTTCTCCCTCGCCTCTCCTCTGAGGCCTGGCACCTTGTCGAAATCGAACCCATCGGCAAAGCACCATTCCTCGAGATCCTTCAGCCGCCGTACCTCCTCGAGTTGTCGCTCGATATAGGTCTCGTAGCGTGCATCGACGCGGACCCGCTCGCGTATCCTCTCGTCCAGGCTCAAGCCTGCCACCTCCGGTGATGCCGCCTCCACCTCATCAAAGGTGGCACCCGGTCGTCTCAGGATGGAGAGCAGATCCTTTCCCCCGATCCGGATCCTGCGAAGCGTTTCCAGCGTCGATTGCACCTTCTCCTTTTCCTGAAGAACCCTCTCCAGCTCCGCCTCGGTGAGGAGGCCCAGAGACCGGGCGTGGTCGTGGAGCCGCAGGTCGGCATTGTCGTGGCGAAGCATCAGCCGGTATTCCGCTCGAGAAGTGAACATCCGGTACGGTTCACGGGGATCGCATCGGACCAGGTCGTCGGCGAGGACTCCCATGTACGCTTCATCGCGTCGGAGAATGAAGGGTGGCCCGTCGGCGAGGTTCAGGGCTGCATTGACCCCGGCGAGGAACCCCTGGGCGGCAGCCTCCTCGTAACCCGAGGTGCCGCAGATCTGGCCCGCCAGGTAGAGGCCATTCACTGCCCTCGACTCGAAGGTCTTGCGAATCTGATGGGGAGGGAAGAAATCGTACTCGACGGCATAACCGTGGCGGAGAAACCTGGCCTTCTCGAGGCCAGGGATCTGCCGCACCAGTTCCTCCTGAGCGTCCGCAGGGAGACTGGTGGAGATGCCGTTGACGTATACGGATCGGCTGTCGATCCCCTCTCGCTCAAGATGGACGGTGTGTCCATCGCGATTGGGAAATCGCACCACCTTGTCCTCGATCGATGGGCAGTAGCGCGGACCAATCCCCTCGATCACGCCGGAGTACATCGGCGAGCGATGGAGATTCTTGCGGATCACCTCGTGAGTCGCGTCGTTGGTGCGCGTGATCCAGCAGACCATCCAGTCCCTCCTCGGCGGAGGCAGGAAAGCGCTGAAACCATCCGGTTCTTGATCGGGGTGCTGAATGGTAGTCCGGGACAGATCGATGCTCTCGAAGTCCAGTCGCGGAGGGGTTCCCGTCTTCAGACGGCCGCTCTCGAACCCGAGTCGTTCGAGGGCCACTGAGAGACCGGTCACCGCCCCCTCGCCGATTCGTCCGCCCTCAGCAGTACTCTCGCCGGTGTGCATCAGAGCGCGCAGGAAGGTGCCGTTGGTCAGGATCACCCTGGCCGCGGTGATGCGGGAACCATCGGCGAGGAGCACAGCCTCGACTCGACCACCGGAAACCTGCAGATCCTCGACGGAACCCGCCACCAGCGTCAGTCCTGGGGTGGCTACCAGCCGCTTCTGCATCGACCGGGCGTAGATGTCCTTGTCGACCTGGGCCCGCAGGGACTGAACCGCTTCTCCCTTGGAAGTGTTCAGCATCCGGTAGTGCACCGCCGCCTGGTCGGTGATCCTGGCCTGAAGTCCGCCGAGAGCATCGATCTCACGGGTCAGTTGCCCCTTGCCGATGCCTCCGATCGCAGGGTTGCAGGAGAGTGCCCCGACGGTGCCTGTATCCAGGGTCACGAGGCAGGTTTTCGCCCCCATCCTGGCGGCGGCAGAAGCAGCTTCGCAACCGGCGTGGCCGCCGCCGACGACGACGACATCGAAGAAGGAGCCCTCAGCGCTCATCGTTCCTCCCCCAGGAGGCTCGTGAGGCGGGTGAAGAACTCAGGATCTGATTTTCCAGCACAGTCGACATTGGTCACCACAACGCCGGGGATTCTCAGGCCAAGAAGGGAGAACGCCATCGCCATCCGGTGGTCATTCGATGGATCGAGGCTCGCTCCGACCAGATCGATGGGATCGGCCCCGGTGACCCGGATCATGTCGCCGTCGATGCGGACCGGGACCCCGACCTTGCGAAGCCCATCTTCGAGAACGGAGAGCCGGTCACACTCCTTGTGCCTGAGGTGGCCGACCCCGGCGATCACCGTCTCGCCGCGGGCAAACGCTGCCACTGCAACCAGGGGAGGCACCAGGTCGGGGTGGTCCAGCATGGTGATGTTGATCCCCTTGAGGTCGCCACCTCGAACCTGGATTCCGTCCCTGGTGGAGATGACTTCACAACCCATCATGGCGAGGATCGAAGGGAAGGAGGCGTCACCCTGGCGCGAGTTTCTGGCAATTCCCTCGACCGTGACCTCCCCTCCAGTGATGGCAGCCGCCGCCAGGTACATCGCCGCAGAAGAAGCGTCGGGCTCGATGGAGAGAACGCCTCCCTGGAGTCCTGTCCCACCCTTCACCACCCACTCCCGATCCTCGATTCTTGTCTTTCCTCCGAACGCCGCAACCACCGCCGCCGTCAGGTCGATGTAGGGCCGCGACACTACCGGGCCCACGATCCGAAGATGGATCCCTTCGGCGATCACGGGGGCGATCATCAGAAGAGCGCTGGCAAACTGACTCGAACTCTCCAGGCGCATTGTGAGCCGGCCGCCGCGCAATTCTCCTCCCCTGACGACCAGCGGTGGATAACCATCCTGGCGAGAATACTCGACCGTCGCCCCCAGTTCGGTGAGGGCAGTGGCAAGGGGAGCCACCGGGCGGTGAAGAGCAGCATCGATGGAGGTCCTGTCGGAACGCAGGGCAGCGACAGCCATAAAAAATCGCAGGGCGCTGCCGTTGTTGCCGATGGAGATGCTCCGGTCACCGTCGGGGAAATCCCCTCCGCAGCCCTCGATGACGATCTCCCCGGCCTCACCAAACCTGACCGGGATACCGAGATCTTCCAGTGCAGAGGCGAAGATCTCGACATCCTGGCAGCGCTGAACTCCGAGAAGGCGCGACCTTCCGCTGGCGAGGGCGGCGAGTACCATCGCACGCTGGGCGATGGCTTTCGAACCCCCGGGGCGCACCGTGCCGCGAGCTACAGCACCCTCGGGGGGGGTCCAGGAGGAGGTCGAAAGGGTGGGTTCCATCGAGCGGATCATAACACCCTGTGCCCCTCGCGGCAGGGCGGTGAGGAGAATCCTGCCGTGGAAAGAAGCCTCCACAGTTGGAGGTACCGACCTTCACCGCTATCCTGAGCCCCCCGCCATTGCGGGCCGCCAGAAGACGAAGGAGAAACGATGACTGCCATACCCCGATCCCTACCGTTCAACTCCCCTCTCAGGCTCGCAGCGACCCTGGTCCTCGGACTCTTGCTCACTGCCCACCTGCCAGGCCAGGGACCCTCTCCCGAGGAATGGCTGGGGCGCGCTCCCGGGATCGACTTCCAGCTCGCTGACTGGAACCAGATCGGCGGTTGGTTCGATCGCCTGGGCGAGAGCACCTCCACCGTTGAAACCCGCACCGTCGGGGCCTCCACCGAGGGGCGCCCCTTTCGCATCTGCATCATCTCGTCCGAGGAAAACCTCGAGAGGCTCGATGAGATCAAGGCGATGGCTGGCCGGATCGCGGACCCACGGGGTCTCGAGGATGAAGAAGTCCCCTCGGTGATGGAGAAGGCCCGCCCCATCATCTTTGTCGCCTGCAACATGCACTCGACCGAGATTGCCGCAGCGGAGATGTCGATGACTCTGGCATGGCGATTGGCGACCTCCAACGAGGAGCCGTGGGCTCTGGCTCGCGATGAGGTGGTCACCGTCATCATTCCGACGGTGAACCCCGATGGCCTCGACAAGGTGGTCAACTGGTACCGCAAGATCGTCGGTACCCCTTACGAGGGCGCTTCCCTCCCCGAGCTCTACCAGGTCTACGCCGGCCATGACAACAACCGCGACTGGTTCGCCCTCTCCCTCGAGGAGACCAAGATCGTCACCCGCCTCCTCTACACCGAGTGGTTCCCGACCGTCTACTGGGATGTCCACCAGCAGGGTTCCTCCCGGGAACGGTTGTTCGTACCGCCATTCCGCGACCCTCTCAATCCTAACCTCCATCCGGTGACGATCACCGGCATCGGAGCTCTCGGCTCGCGGGCGCTCCTCGACCTGACCGCCAGTGGCTACACAGGCATTTCCTCGGGGGTCAGCTACGACATGTGGTGGAACGGTGGCAATCGCAACGTCCCCGTCCGCCACAACATCATCGGACTCCTCTCCGAAGCCGCATCTGCGAATCTCGCCAGCCCCGTCTGGCTTGCACCGGGACGGCTCTCGGCTCCGGGGGACATCCAGACCGGCTACGCCCCTTCCAACCGATTTCCGGCGCCCTGGCCCGGCGGCTGGTGGCGCGTCGGTGACATCCATCGCTACGAGATCGCCCTGGCAGAATCGCTCCTGTCGAGTCTCTCCCGCGAGCCGAGGAAGTGGCTCGAAAATGCCCTCGTCGTCTCCCGCGATGTGCTGCGGCGAGGAGCCGAGGAAGCCCCGCGAACGTGGCTGATTCCCCCCGACCAACGCGACCGCGACGCCATCGAGCGCCTTCTGGAGATTCTCATCGCCCAGGGGATCGAGGTCACCCAGGCACAAGT
>DQQH01000237.1 GCA_015664425.1 Planctomycetota bacterium | reverse complement strand
GCCAGCGCCCAGGTGAGCCGCCGGCTCCCCGCTTCCCTTGACCCCTGACGGCCTTTCTCGCAGACTCTCGGCGGGTCACCCGTAATTGCGTCCGAGCCTCCCATCGCCATCGAAAGATGGGGGAGTCGATCCGGTGATCGTTTGCCCTACTAGCGCTGAACAGGAGTTTCAAGCGATGCAGAATTACCGCGCGATGATGGTTTTTGTCCTCCTGCTTCTCTCCCCCGCACTCGCCCTCGCCCAGAGCAGCCTCGGTGGCGATGTCAAACCGGGACGTGCCCTGCGACTGACCATCACCGGTGAGATGAAGATCAACTTTGTCGACCGCAACGACAGCTACTTCGGCGCTGCTCTCGGCGACGCTGGTACAGGCCTGGCGATCTCCCCCCTCGGTTCTGGGCATTCCGGTTGGGATGGGGAAGGCGGCGATTTTCTCATCGATCCCCTCGTCTACCTCGGAATCGATGCCCAGCTCGCCGACGGAGTGAATGCGATCATCAAGCTGGAGACCCCCTTCGACTGGCAGACCAATCTGCGCGACGGAAACCTGGCGTTCAACATCGGTGCGGCCAAGGTGATGTGGGAGGGCGCAGTCATGCCTGAACTCACACTCGAGCTGGGGATCGTCGAGTACGCCAGGGATTTCGCCGGCAACGGCAACCCCTTCCTGATCGACCTCGACTGGGCGGAGAATCCCTTCAACAACCCGATGGCAAACGCCGACCTCGACGACGACGGTGTCATCGATGCCATCGACGGTGGCGCGCCCCAGTCCTCCTCATCGGGGAGGGGGGGCAGCTTGCAGCCGACCGGCGTCCTCGGCCACTACGATCTCGGCGACCGCAACCTCGACCTCTTCCTCTTCAACCTCGATGAGACCGATTCCGAGACGATCTTCGGCGCGATCCTCGACATGCCCTGGGATGTCGGTTCCTACACCGGGGATCTCGGCCTGGCGTTCCTCAACATGAAGAACGATGGCTCCTCCAACCTGTGGACCGTGGGGGGCGGTGGTCATCTCGACAGTGACGCCGGCGAACTCAGCTTCTACGGCGAATTCTATCTGCAGTTCGGAAAATACGACAATCGCAACCCCGACGGGATGCGCATCATCCAGGATGGCGCCTTCGCCGGTTATGCCGGCGCCCGTTACTACCTGCCGGAATACGCAGAGGAACGCGGTTACGTCGACCTCTCCTTCTGGGAGGTGTCGGGAGACGATGACGGCACCGATGGCAAGAACTCCAACTTCGTGTCGCTGGAGAACAACAACGACTCCATCGTCCTCGAGGACGCCTACTACGGTCTCGATGTCGATGCCAACTATCGCGCATTCAAGGTCCGCGGCGGAATGAACCTCGATGACGAGTGGAGCGTCGAGGCGTTGCTGATGTACTCCGAACTACAGCGCAACGGCGGCAACCGCGCCTCCATCGGCAGCAGTTCGAAGCTCGGGGACGAGATCGACATCCGCGCCACCTACCGCGCCACCGACTACCTGACCTTCCGTTTCGGTTTTGGATC
>DQQH01000149.1 GCA_015664425.1 Planctomycetota bacterium | reverse complement strand
GGCGAGGCAGGCCGGTTTCGGCAATTATTTTGCATCAACGCAGTAGCGTACAGTCGGAAGAGATGAGAGAATTGGGGGTTCTGAGACCGAAGGAGGTGTAGGTCTGTCTCCCTGCCGTGGGGGCGCCCGACCTCTGTTGGACCCGCAGTCGATTGCCACCGCATGTGGCAAGGAAGTCACCGGAGAACCCGGTTCTCCACGAGAAGGGAATTGTCAGTCCTATGAGAAACTCCATCCTCGCCATCTTCGCCGTCTTCGCGCTCGCGCTCTCTGGATGTTCATACCTGGAGAAGTCGAGCGCGCCCGCTGAGACCACCGTCAACCCTGAGTGCTGTGCCGCCGCTGCCAAGGCCGAGTGCGAAGCCGCCAAGGCCGAGTGCGCCGCCGCCAAGGCCGAGTGCGCCGCCGCAGCGAAACAGTGCAGCGCCGCTGCCAAGGTCGAACAGTAGCAAGAAGTTCAGGTACGGATCATCGAAGAGGGCGGCAGACCATCGGTCTGCCGCCCTCTTTTCATCATCTTGCATTCAGAGCCTCTGAGGCATTTCGCGCAGAGCATGGATAAGGACCGAGGTGCCCCACCCGGTTCCGTATATTCGAAAATAACTGTTCATCGAGTAGTCCCACATCGAACCGTCCGCTTCCTGGCAGCGGAGAACCTTGGCCGTCAACTGGGGCCACCAGATGGCACGCTTCTGGGCAGGAAGTTGCTGGATGTTACCGATCGCGTAGTAGTGGCCGAAGAAGAAGAAGTAGGCGCTGTTGGCGTAATAGGCCTCGTGCGGAAAGGGTCGTCCGCGGGCGAGGGATATGAACTTGTGGTGGCGGAAGAACTGCTCGAGCCCTTTCTCGAGGTCGCCATCACTGACTTCATTCTCGCCGCAGATCCTCAATGCCAGGTTCCCGACCTGAATCCTGCACAGAGATCCCTTCACCCTGTCGATGTCGTCGAGCCGTCCCGGATTTGGAAAAGCCTCGACGCTGTAGGAGTAGGCACCGTTGGGGATGCGGCAGGTGCGCAACGCCCGAAGCCCACGTTCCTGCATGATGTCAGGGACCTCGACACCGACCTTCTCCAACTGCTCGAAGACTAGGAGCACTGCAGCGGTGACGAAGGAGGTCCCCCAGGAAGGGCGACGCATGAATGGCGGATCATCGTAGTACGCCCAGCCGCCGTCGGGACTCTGGTGGTAGCGCATCATGGCGACCACATCTTCGGCGAGGCTGCGAAGGCGCCTTGCGCGCTCCTCTCCGAGGCGGTCCTCGATGGCCAGCGCCCGCCCTGCAGCCTCGAGACCGTAGAGGAGTCCCCACATGTTGTCGACGTCCCAGGTGTCGATCCGTTTGCAACGGCCCTTCTCGCACAGAAAATCGAGTCCGCGCATCAGTGCCGCCTCGCCTCGGTCGTCGATCCGGGCACCGAGGTCCATCAGGGTCACGCAGACGATACCTGTGCTCGCCACCTGCCACGAATAGTGCGTGCCCGGGGTGGTCCAGCTGTAATTGTCGGAGCCGAGGGGACGCCGCCAATGCCCCCAGGCACCGTCGGGCTCCTGGTGGTCGAGGAGATAGGCGACTCCGCTATCGATCGCCCTCTCAATCGATTCCGCTGTCGGTTCCCGGTCGACCTCGGTGACCGACGAAGCCGTCAGCGCCAGAAGCAGAAAGAGAACTGGCATCAGAAGTAACCCCTCGACAACCTGGCAATCACCGGCTCTTCCTCCACCTCCACAGACAATTTCTCGAGCGCTTCTTTCTTCTCTTCGATCCCTTCACGAAGGTCCCGCATCTTGCGTTCCCTGGCTCGAGCGCCCTGCTCTGCTTCCAGTTCCAGGATGTGAATCGTGAGTCGCTTCGTTTCCAGTTTGCTTCTCGCTTTCTCGAGATCTCGAACCTTCTCTGACTCTTCGTGGGGAATGGTCTTCCCGATCAGGAGCTGGTGCTCCCGCTCATCGATGGAAAGCCTCTCCCCGGCGATGGCGAGCTGCCTTCGACTCCGTTGGAGAACATACTCCGCGGTGCCATCCTCGAGTTCGCTGCCCTCGTAGAGGATCGTCAGTTGCTCGACCTCGGCTCGAGCGTCGGCAAGCCTGTGCCGTGCCGACTTCAGATTGAGTTCCGAACGACGCGTCCTTGTTTCCGCCGTTTGCCGGAATACATCGAGATCGCGCTCCGATTTCTCGACGCTGTGCTGCTGATCCTTGAGCTGGGATCTCGCCTCCTCCAGCCCTTGCTGAGTCTTGAGCTGGGCGATCCCGATTCCCAGTTCGAGTTCCCCCAGTTCCTCGTGCAACCCACGGATTTCCCGGCCCAGCTTCTGTTCCTCGGGAGAATCCACATCCTCCTCTACCGTCTCCTTGACCACTTCCCCATCATCCAGCTCTCCCATCGAAATTTCCCTTTCGACCTCGCCGCTGCTGTGGTTTCCAAGGGGCAGGATGATGCAACCGCTCAAAAGAGCGGCCAGGCTGGCAATCGCGAGAAGTGCGGTGAATTGAGCCATCATGGTGACCTCCTATCTGGGACACGCCCCACTTGGGGCCTGTGGCCATTGTGACGGCTAGATTCTCTAGCAAAAGAGGGAGTTCACAGCCCGAGAGGGATTCCCCTGAGGGTGTTGCGAATCTCGACCCAGTCGAAGGCGAACGAAGCGGTAGCGATGACAGCCTCCACTTCGGCCAGAACCCCCGGCCCGAGGGCCAGAACGGCTTCACGAACGCGGGCTCTCTCTTCGGGATCGGAAGATCGCTCCAGTTTGTCCCGCAGGCGGGCGAATCGGATGGGGATCAACTTCCCCTTGCCTGTCGATTCCCACCATCCCTGCCAGCGAACGATCTGCTGGGCACGCTGATCCGGTTCTCCCCTGGCATCGAAGAGGAACGCTTCTCCCGTGAGAGACCTCAATGCCGGTGCGGCAACGGCACGCACCTCCGCTTCGGGATCGCCGAGAGCAACGATCAGCCTCGGGACCGATTCGAACTCACCACGGCGAGCGAGGTGAAGGCAGGCCCTCGCACGCAATCGAAAGTGCAGGTCTCCAGCGGTCACCATCCTCTCGAGTTCCTCCCTCGCAGCCGCGCCCTCCCTGCCAGCCACAGACTCGATGTCCAGCCAGTGACGGTGCCATTGAAGGATCGTCTCGATGGCCGGCTCATCGAGAGCGGTGATATCCCTGACGATGGCCTCGACCGAGTCCTCTCGCCGCTTCTGCCCTCCTGCCCCAAGGACTGTCGTCAGATCGGGGAGAAGGTGCGGGGCGAGTTCGGGACTCAGACCCTCGGCTGCCTCTCGCAGCCAACCGATCGCCCCCTTGTCCTTTCTCTTGACCGCCTCCAGCAGGTCGCTGATCCTCGCCGTACCACCGAGGCTTGCGATCCTCACCCTCCCCCGCTCGAGGTTGGCCGCAGGCCCCTTGCCACCGCCAGGGTCAATCCCCTTTCCGCTGTACGTGGGGAGGCTCTGTTCAACCGCCAGAGATCGGGTTGCCCGTTTCAGGAAGAGGAGGCTGAAGGCGGTCGCCATCCGCCGGTAACTCTCCGATGGGTCCGCTCCCTCGAGGCCCCAGGATCCATCGGCCCCCTGGGCCTCGAGAAGGCCCGGCACGATGTGGCGGTACCAGTCGACGCCATCGATCGAGGTGACCCCTGCGAGATCGAGAGCCTTCTCGAGGGAATAGAGGTGGTAGTAAACATTGCGGTGGAAGGACCCACCTTTCGAGAATTTCCATGGTATCACCGTCTCGGAAATCGAAGCGAGGCCGCCGAGAATCGTCTTGTCGATCAGTTGCCTTCTCTCGGAGCCGAGCCTGGAACCCGAACCCAGCCGCACCGCCAGCAGCGATGAGACTCCAGCGCAGGTCATCGCCTGGGTTCCACGTCCGACATTCGCCTTTCTTCTCGAGCCGAGGGCGAAGGGCAGTCTGTACCCCCACTCCATCTTCTGAATGTCGAAGATCCGGGGATTCTCGACGTTACCGGTCTTCTTTCTCTCCTCCTCACCGAGCCAGCCGATGCGATCGATCTCGAAGTGGGAGTTCCAGTCTCCGAGGAAAATTTCGGAGAGCAGGGTATCTTCCATCTCCTTGAGAATGTTCCCGGGAGTGCGTAGACCCCGGCGGAAGCCAGCGTGCACCGCGAGAATCGCAAACTGGGTGTTGCTCATGTCCGCCCACTGCTCTGTCTTAAGACCGCTGTATCCCCAGGTCCCCATCCCCTGGTGACGTCTTGCCAGGAGCCACTCGAGAGAGGTTCGCATCGAATCGATGTACTTCTTCTCGAGGGCGCTCCTGCCCTTCTTCCCCCGTTGATTCTCGAGAGACTGGATGGCGGCGTTGAAGGCGAGCACTGCCAGGGACATCGAGTAAACGTATTTTCTCTCCGCTGCCGACATGCGCTCGGTGATGAGGCGCATCTGGTCACCTGCGGGATTCACTCCCGCTTCGATCAACGCGTAGGCGCAGAGGGCATCTTCCCCCATCGGATACTGGCTCCTGATCCCAACATCCGGTGCGACACCGAGAATCGAGGGCAGGAGCCAGCGAGCACCCCTCTCGATGGCAACCTTGACCTCAACATCGAGAGGCCTCTCCCCGATCTGCTGAGCTCCGATGGAAGCCGATGCTGAAACAGTGACCGCTAGAAGGAGCACCTGGAATTTCATCAGCGCCCCTCCTCTTCGCCGGATCTGTCCTCGATTCCCACCTTCAGGTCGCGACGCATCGCCAGCGCCGGGACTAATTCCCGGTGGACACGTCCGTGTTCGATCGTCGGGCCTGTGAGAACCCGGAGTGCCGAATGACCTTCAGTCGCGTTTCCCCAGAACCAGAGATCGATGTGGTGATCGGGGCACTGCCTCTCGAGGAGAGCGACAGCGGTCATCAGTTCTTCCCACTCGCGCCGATCACTGGCGACGATGGAAGACCGAAGGGCTGTCCTCACCGAGATGGATGCAAAGGGGCGCCCCTTCAGCTGCGCCCCTGCCACCAGCAGCGCACGTGTCGCCTCCATGTAGAGAGGTGCCCGCCATTCGCCGGGGACCAGCCGCCAGCCGCCGGCCCTGAAGAGGGAACCCTCCCTCGTGGTCGAGGGAACCGGAACCCCCGCCGAGGCGAGATCGACGAGAAGTTCGAGGTCTGCCGGTGACTCCAGCGGGAGACCCACCGAAACCTCGAGCCTCTTCGCCAGCTCGGCGATTCCGGCCAGCAGCCAGCCATCGCCCCGGCGCTCCCCGATTCCCTCGACCTCCACCATCGCTGCTTCCTGCCCTATCTCGAGAAGCCGGGAAATCTCACCTCGAGGTTCTTCTCCTTCGGGAAAGAGGTGCAGGTGGGAGCGGGGAAGCCGAGCCCAGAGGCGGGGAACCTTGTTCGGATGGGAGACCAGAACTCGAGCATCGTCGACGATGAGAAGATCGATCCTCACCCGGGCGAACCCCCGGGGAGACACTGCAACCCCTTCACCCGGTGAGGGAGGGAAGGCAGCAGCAGCCCAGCGAGCGCGGGTGAGGAGAGGAGACAGTTCCCCTCGTGCGATCTCCCCTGCCCAGCGCTTCCGGGTCTCTTCCTCGATTCGACCGGGAAGAAGCCGCCGGCACCACTTCTCCACCCAGGCTGCCTCCTCGCCCACGAGGGGTTCCACCTCCTTAGACAGGGGGGACATGGCGATGAGTAACCCGATCCGAGCAACCAGTTCCTCGACAGGTACACCCTCGGCGATGATGGCGGCGAGGATCTTCTCATCCTCGATGGTCGGTGCAAAGTCGAGAAGAGAAACCCAGATACTGCGAAACTGTTCGATGGGTTCTCCCACCTCTCCAGGTTGCCAGGCGGGGGCAGAGGCGACCCATGAAGTGAACTGGGCATCGCTCCCGTCTCCGGCAGGAAGCGGAGGTGCCCCCCGGGAGGCTGGCGTTCTCGCCAACCATTCCCCCCAGAGGGAACGATCGACGGGCGCCTCTTTCAGCTTCGCCAGTTCGGTCGGCACCCTGCCACCGCCACCGACAAAGGCGCGGGCTCGCGCACGCCAGGACTCACCACCAGCGAGAGCGGCGAGGGTCGCCTCCTGGAGGCCGCGCATCCTCAGGAGTTCGAACTCCTTTGCAGACGGGGCTCTGGCGGCGAGCCTGCGGTAGATTCCGACCGCTTCTACCCAGGGGAGATCCGCGTGAACTTCCGGCCTCCCCTCATCGGTAACTTCAGAAACCACCGTGTCCTCGCCGTCGATCTCCGCCAGCGCTGGTGCGACTGCTGCTGGAACCGGAGGTGGAGGTTCGAGGTTCGTCTCTGGCGTTTCTGGAAGTGGCGTGGAAGGAGGCGCCACCGAGGTTCTCTCCGGAGTGGGAGAGTTCGGGGTGGTGCTGAAATTTTCGCGGTAGAGGAAAGCGACGACGGCGATGAGGAGCGCCACCTTGACCGCCGAGCGGAGAGCAGTAGACCCCCGCCGGGGGTGCAGGTCGATTTTAATCGTCGCCTCGCCGAGGAGCACGACCTCCTCCCCCGTGAGGATCATCCGCCTCTCCAGAACGCCGGTGACCACCAGTCCATTTTTCGAGTCGAGATCGGTGATTCGCCAGCGCCCCTCTGCGATCCGTTCGATGCTGGCGTGACACTTGGAGACAGAAGGATGGTCGAGAACGATGTCGCAACCGGAAGACCGGCCGATGGTGAGGGAGTCACTGGTGAGCGGTGCCCGGATCGTCTTGCCAGCCAGTTCGATCTGAAGCTCAGGGAACTTCATCTTCAGCCTCCCCCCGTGGGAGAACTGCTGCAATTCGATCGTAGATGGGGCAGATCAACTCGGTCTCCGTCCCTTCCGCCGCATCAAGGAGCACCCAGCGTCGGGACATCGATCGTCGAAGACTGCCAGGCGGCCACCGCAACGGCTGACGACGGGGGAGCGCCCCTCGATCTCGGGAGATGAGGCCTTTCCCCGGATCGGACCTCATCGAGAGTCACAAACTCGAACCGGTGCATGCCCTCGGGGAAAGGGGAACCCTCGCTGGGAAGAGCCGGCTGCTGCCTTCCTTCCGGTTCACATCGAGCCGGAGGCATAGTAAGGGTTCTCGCCGGAGGCGTGATCGGTCGAATCGTGAATCGCCTGTATTTGAGGAACCTTCTCTCTGAGGAGGGACTCGACTCCCTGGCGCAACGTCGCCGCCGCCATTCCACAGCCTTGACAGCCCCCTCCCATGTGAATGAACACGTCCTTCTCCTTGACGTCATGCACCTCAATGAAGCCGCCATGAGAAGCGACCATCGGGTTGATCTCCTCGTTGAGCAGGTTCTGGATCTGGATGAAGAGGGCCTTCTCCTCTTCGTTCATCTCGCGTGCCTGGGTCGAATGGATCCGATCCAGGTCGGCGAAATGCTCCTCGATGACTCTCTTCGCCGCCTCGGCGATCCTCCCCCACGGCTCCCCGGGAACCGGCTTGAGAAGGGTGATCGTCCGGTCCTGCATCAGTACTGCTTCCAGCCCTCCGATCTCCAGGAGCTGGCGTCCGAGAGGAGATTGCTGGGCCTCCTCGACGGTGCTGAAGTACTCAGGAGTGCTCGCGACCGCCCTGCTGGTCTTGATCAGACAGGTGTCGGAATCCTGTGCCACTTCCTCGACGACGATCTCGATTTCGGAGCCCATCCTGCTTCCTTTCCTGGAGATCTTTCGGCAATCAGACAGCGACCATCTCCACCGATCCATCATACTTCGAGGCAGCCCGTCTCTCCACCCACAGTTGTCCACCAACAGGGGTTAGGGAACAATCCTTCCCGTGTACCTCCGATGCGACTCAGCGATCAGAGAAGCAGACCGATGCTTGCAGATTTCGGCACCGCCGGGGGATACCTCGCTCCTGGCAGGGTTCTCGCACGCCCCACGCTCCCACCTGGGTCTCCCTGATCTCCACTACTGGCGGAGGCCTGGCAGCAATCGCCTCCCGGTGAGAACTCGATGGTGAAGCCCCCGAAGCGCTGTAACCGGCGCTGGAAGAGATGTTCGAGGCGGTTTTCGAGGAGCGGCGAAAGACCCTTCCGGACTAGCGATTGCGCTGCCTCTTCGGCCGATAGGGGTACACCCATGATGCCATCGCGTGGGGGCTCCGTGACTGCACCCAGACCCTGCCGCGGCCGCTGAATCGCAGGAGCAACTGGTCGGAGAAGAGGAAGGAGCGGATCTTCCCCGATCTCGAGAGGCGATACTGGAGAGTCGGCTCCCACGCCACGGCATAACCGTTGTCCACGACGTACTCCCCATCGACCTCGACCATCTGGATGTCCCCGTAGGCGTTGAAGAAGAGCTGGCCCTCACCGCTGAGGCGGAGGATGAAGAGCCCCTCGTTGAAGAAGCCTCGCAGCCCGTCCCACTTGCTGTCGACCTTGACGCTCTCCTCGGAAGCGAGGAAAGCCCCCTTCTGGAGGAACAGTTCGCCCGAGAGATCGAGGTTTGCGATGTCCCCCGGGCAACCGGGCACGAAGGAGACCCGGGCTCCGTCGACAGTCGAGATGTAGGTGTTCTGGAAAAAACTCTCCCCCGACAGGATCTTGCGCTTGAGCCCGCGGAAGATCCCCCCGCGAGTGGTGGTCTCGACATCGATCTCGGGATCCATCCACGCCATCGCACCCGATTCGCTGACGATTTTCTCGCCTGCTCCGAGAGTCACTTCCAGCCGGCTGTAGCCTGGGTTGCAGTCGATGCGATGTTCCATCGTCACCCTCTCTGCGGCAGCATCGGGCCGAGTCTTCGACCCAGTTCAGGGGCGGAATGAGACTGCACCAGGATTCGACCGCTGCCTGTGAATCTCAGCACGATTCCCTCTCCAGCCAGGAAACTCTTGATCCACGACCCGCCCGCCTTCGTCGCCCGGAACTCGAGTGAGGACTCGAAGGCGACCACCTGACCGCTGTCGACGGTCAACTCTCCATCGACCTCGATTTCGCGGATCGCGCCGAAGGCGCCGACGACCACCTTGCCAGTCCCCTTGAGTTCGAGGAAGAAGAGGGACTCGCCGCTGAAGAAACCTCGCATCCCCTGAAAGCGCGCCTCCATCGAGACATCGCCACACGCCACCAGGAAGCTTCCACCGGTCGCCATCCAGGTCTGGCCAGCGAGGTCGATGACCCTCACTTCCCCCGGCAGCGTTGCCGCCAGGCCGACCTCGCCGGAGGCCCCTTCGGTGATGGTGTAGGTCGACTGGAAGAAGGTGTCTCCGCCGAACATCCGCTTGGCGGCTCCAAAGATCCCGCTGCTTCCCTTGGCACGCGCCTGGATGTCGATGTCGACATTGGCGCTGGCACGGAACATCGCCCCCGAATCGGAAACGAGATGCTCTCCCGGTGCAAAAGTCACCAGCACCGACTGGAAAGCTCCCCCACGGATCGTTTCGATTTCCATCTGCAACTACCCCTTGCAGAATCCTGTGAGCCACCCCGCGGTCGCGCCGAGATGACGAGTCTGCAGCCAGATCTTTCCCCTGCCGGAAAAGCGCAACACCAATCCCTCACCGGAGAAGAGGGTCTGTTTGATCCCGCCCATGCCGGTGAGTTTGAAGTCGACCGACGGCTCCCACGCCAGGGCGTGACCGTTGTCGGCGATCAACTCGCCATCGAGGTGATGTTCGATGATGGCCCCGTATGCACCATAAAGAAGATCGCCAGTTCCTGACGCCTCGATGAAGAATGCTCCTTTTCCGGAGAAGAAGGCGCGGAATCCACCGAAGATGGTGCGCAGCCGAATCCCCTCACTGCATCCGAGGAACGCTCCCGAAGTCAGGATCAAAGTTCCCCCCTCGAGCTTGAGTTGACAGAGGGTTCCGGGAAGTTCAGGCGCGACGGTGAGGGTGCGCTCCTGATCGGAGGAGTATTCCGTGATGAAGAGCGACACCCCGCCGAGAACTTTCCTGATCAGAGAGGCGAAGAAGCCTCCGAGAAGACGGATCCGCATCCCCAGATGAGGATCCATCGTATTCATCGCCCCGCTGACGACGCGAAACCGCTCCCCTGGAGAGAGGGTCAGGTGCGCCTCCCCGAAATCAGGATTCCCGCTGATCGATAGTTTCAACCTGTCTTCATCCCTTCAACTCACGCGCCCCGGGCCTCTACCCTCGACATCAACCAGTCCCAGAACCCGGCTCTCAAGGCCAGAGCCTTGCGCATTCCTTTCACCAGGTCGAGACGTCCCTCGGCGGTGGCGGCAAAATGCCTGGAAATATCGAGGAGGGTCGCCTGGTGATGGTCATCGACCGCTGCATGTAACGGGAAGAAGACCGTATCGGAAGGTTTTGCACCGAGAAATTCGAGGGCCGGCAGAAAGTACTGGTACATCGTGCTGACAACGTTCTCGGTGCCGAGGCCGAGAGCACCGATCGCCTGAGCGGGTGAGCCTCCGGAAAGAACCGAGAGGAACATCTCCCGCCAGCAGACCACCTCGATGCCATCCGAGTCAGGGTCGAGGGCCTCGACTCCGGCAGCGTTACAGAATCGGAGGAAGAGAACCGGGTGAGGCACCCCGTTCACCCACTCCGGCTCAACGCCGATCTCCGCCAGTTCATCCAGTTCTTCCTGCCCGTAGATCCCCGATTCCTCGGTCAGGTTCTCCATCAAGGCGAGGCGATGCTCGGGCATTTCGAGGCGGCCGATCACCGTCGTCAGGTAACGAGGGAAGTGTGCAGAATAGCCGTAATACTGGCGAGCGAAGTCC
This sequence comes from Planctomycetota bacterium, assembly GCA_015664425.1. GTDB lineage: Bacteria > Planctomycetota > UBA8108 > UBA1146 > UBA1146 > DTRS01. The sequence goes on along the minus strand of DQQH01000149.1, from coordinate 2,409 downwards.
TTCAGCGCCCAGACCATGTCGGGGAACGTGCCCTCACTCAAGGCGATGAGATATGGATGATTCACGGCTCGATGACTGATCGCTTCCTGAGTCACCCTGGTCAGGAACGCCTCGACCATTTCCCCTTCAGAATCCTGGAGATGAGTTCGCCGGCTTCCTTCGATGGAGCGGACGAACTCCATCAGCAGTTTGGGAGAATCTCCCAGTGCTCGCAAGAGTTCGGGCCGTTCGACCATGAGAAGATTCGTCGGCTCCTTCGTGGTGACGCTGGCTGTCCGGGGGCGGCGGTCGATGAACGCGATCTCACCAACAACGTCGCCAGCCTCGATAGTGCCGACACTCTCGTTGCCACGCGTGACCTCCACGGACCCAGACTCGATGTAGTAGATACACTCATCGAAATCACCTTCGGTGATGAAGGTCTCTCCTGCGGCAAGATCGAGTTTGCTTGCAACTCCCCGGAATATTCCGGCGAACCTTGCCGGCAATCCCATCACCACCATCATGCCTCCACTCAATTCCCGGCCAGCCGAGGTGCTCCTCCCTCGAGAGAGGCAATCCTGAGCGCTCCATCGGTAGCATCGCAGGAATGTCTCGACTTCGCACCTCACTTCCATCGAGATTTCCACCTCTGGCGGTGCCAGGACACCTTTCGAGCCGGGAGCTCGAGACCTCTCCCGATCAAGAGAGTTCTCCTTCGGACACCGGAACCATTCTCCAACTGGTCAATGTCTCCCACCCCTGGAATCGACCCCAGTTCAGAAACCCCCAGCGACCCCCTGAGGCCCACTGAACGGCTTCACAACCCCTGAGTACTCTCGATCTGGCCGATGGGCAGGAGTCAAACCTTGAGAGGCTATTAGGTTGATGTAAGTTGGAATCGCTGGACCGGGTCACAAGCACAATTTTACTCCCCCGGTCGGTAAGTCCCGAGGAGGCAAATTATGATCACCCTTCTTTCACTGGCGCACCGATCTCGAACGGTGGCATTCCTCTTTTTCTTTTTCCTGAGCACTCTCTTCACTGGAGCCATCATCTCCGAAGAAGGGCTCGCAGCCCCGCTCACCTTCACTTCTCCAGCCCAGGGGAGCAGTGTCGACGGTCCCAACTTCAGGCAAGCCCAACTCTTCTCTCCCGAGTACCTGAAACAGAGGACCTACACCACCTCGGTTTCACCGAAATGGATCGGCAAGACCGATCGGTTCTGGTACAGCTTCCGCACGAGCACCGGAACCCGCTATCACCTCGTCGACCCGAATGCGAAGACAAAGGTGGCTCTCTTCGATCACCAGAGGCTAGCCAGCGATCTATCCCAGGCACTCAAGAAGCCACTCGACGGCAGCAACCTCAGCCTCGGGAGCGCCAAGATCGATGAGGATGGCAAGAAACTCAGCTTCGTCATGGAGAAGACCAAGTTCGAACTCGAACTCGCCACTGGCGAGCTGGTCGATCTCGGGGAAGCGTCGAAGGAGGAACTGAGCCGCCGGAGATCGAGAGGGTCCAGGCGCGGCAGTTCATCTCAGCGCGGCTCGAATCCTCCAGAAAAGGACCCGAGGGCCCATCGAAATTTCTCCCCTGACCGGACTGCATATCTCTTCGTCCAGGAGTTCAACCTCTACTACGTCGAGGCTTCCGACGAGGTGAAGGAAGAGATCAAGGCCATCGACGTGAGGCTGAAGAAGGAGAAAGCAGAGAAGAAAGCAGCAGAGAAATCGGGCTCGACAAAGGTGGAGAGCGGTAAACAGGAGGAGGAACAGGACTCCGGCAAGAAGGATTCCGGCAAGAAGGATTCCGACGAGAAGGACTCCGACAAGAAGGACTCCGACAAGAAGGACTCCGACAAGAAGGACTCTGACAAGAAGGACTCTGACAAGAAGGACTCCGACAAGAAGGTCTCCGATAAGAAGGACTCCGATAAGAAGGACTCCGACAAGAAGGTCTCCGACAAGAAGGACTCCGACAAAAAGGTCTCCGATAAGAAGGACTCCGACAAAAAGGACTCCGATAAGAAGGACTCCGATAAGAAGGACTCCGACAAGAAGGACTCCGATAAGAAGGTCTCCGACAAGAAGGATTCCGACAAGAAGGTCTCCGATAAGAAGGTCTCCGATAAGAAGGTCTCCGATAAGAAGGTCTCCGATAAGAAGGTCTCCGATAAGAAGGATTCCGATAAGAAGGTCTCCGATAAGAAGGATTCCGATAAGAAGGACTCCGATAAGAAGGACTCCGATAAGAAGGATTCCGATGAGAAGGACTCCGATGAGAAGGACTCCGACAATAAGAATGAGAAGAAGGTCGATGAGAGAGAGAAGTGGGCCGACGACATCGACGAGAGCCAGGCGATCCAGCTGACCGACGACGGTGAGGAAAAATACGAGTTCTCCCGCCGCCGTAGTTCCAGGCGAGGGT
>DQQH01000257.1 GCA_015664425.1 Planctomycetota bacterium | reverse complement strand
GTTCCTCGAGGGCTGACGCGAAACGGGGGTCATCGGCGAAGTGGCCCTTCCAGTCGGCCATCACTTCCTCGTCTGGAAGCCAGTCGATGTACTCCGGCGGATCGAATGCTCGGTAGCGCTTCAAGGTTCGAGTTCCTCTGCAATCCAATCTGCTGCCAGCCCCTGAGCCCTCTCGAGATATTGGTTCGGCCCCTCGAAGGGATGGGCTCCGCCGAAGGTGTGTCCAGCATCGGGAATGGTGATGCGACGGCAGCGGGAATGGTGGCACCAGCTGCGAAGCCGGTCAGCCTCATCGACGGAGACCGCCTCATCCGCTTCACCGTGGATGATCAGCATCGAAACGGGTCGAGCTCGCATCGCCTCCTCGAGGGAGTATCGGCTGGAATTTTCCTCGTAATCGTCGAGTACCCCGACATCGATGTGGAGAACCTGACCGGTCCGCGAGTTGATCACCTCTCTCCGGCCCGATCTGCGCCACGCCTGGATCTCCTGGGGAGAAACAGCAAAGAGGCGAGAGGGCGTAGCAAGGGTCACAACGGTCCTGACAGCTGGCTCCTCGGCGGCGACGAGAGCCGCGACGATCCCCCCGCGAGAGTGACCGACGAGGGCGAGTTCCGAACGAACTCTGGCCGGGGGAACTCCCCAGTTCACCGGATCCTCGAGGACCGCCTTGACGTCCTCGATGTCGTGAGAAAGCGTGTTTCGTGAGAACTTCTCCGGCTCGTCGTGGTCGGTGAGAGAGGGGCCGACCCCCGACATCGAGAAGTTGATCCGATGGACGAGGAAGCCGCGTTCAGCGAGACCTTCGCAGAACCACGGCCAGCACCCCCAGTCCTTGAACCCCTTGAAGCCGTGGCAGAAGAGGACAACAGGCAGGGGGCCGGAGATTCCCGTCGGCTCGTGGAGGGTGCCGCGCACCGTCCTGTCACCGCCGACCTCCACCTCGTAGTGGTGGCAGAGAACCTCCCCTTCCTTCACTGCCCACCTCCCCCCGAGAGGATCCGCTTCACTGCATCCTCGAGGGAGAGCTGGAACTGCTCGCCACTCTCCATCACCTTCAGTTGCAGAGTCCCGGTGCGTTCCTCTTCCTCGCCAATCACCGCGGTGTAAGGAATCTGGAGGTTGTTAGCGAACTGGAACTGCTTCTTGAGCTTGGCTGCGGTCGGGTAGAGAAGTGCCGAGATCCCTGCGTCTCTCAGGCGCTGGGCGAGTTGAACCGAACTCCGGGCCTTGGATTCGGAGAACTGGACCACCAGGACATCGGCGGGAGAACTCTTCTGGGCGAGGATGCCCATCTCCTTGAGAGCGCTGAAGAGGCGATCCACCCCCAGGCTGATTCCAATCGCCGGGAACTCCTTCCCCGAGAGGGAACCGATCAGTTGATCGTAGCGCCCTCCGCTGAGAACACTGCCGTAATCACTCATATCATCCAGGAACGTCTCGTAGATGATGCCGGTGTAGTAACTGAGGCCCCTGGCAATGGTCACATCGATCTTCACGTGGTCGGAATACCCTGCACCGTCGACGAGAGCAAAAACCTCCTCGAGACGGCCCAGCGGCTCGGCAGCCTCCTCACCCAACTCTTCACCGAGGCGCCCGAGAATTTCCGAGGTCGAACCGCTGTCACCGGCGAGAGCGAGGAGAGCGTCCACCTTCTCGCCACCAAGACCGAGGAGGCGGTCGATCTCCACCTTGAACCTGTCTGGCCCGATCTTCTTCAGTTTGTCGAAGGTGCGCAGAAAATCCCTTTCTGCCTTCCCGCCCTCGATTCCGAGCCAGGCGATCATCGCCGCAAGGATCCCGCGGTGACCGACACGGAGCGAGTATCCGGTCACCCCGAGGGCGTCGAGAAGGAAGCAACCAATCAGCAACATCTCCGAATCCGCAACAGCGTTGTCGACCCCTACGAGGTCGACGTCGCACTGGAGAAACTCGCGAAATCTCCCCTTCGCCGGCTTCTCTGCTCTCCACACCGGAGCGATCTGGTAACGGCGGAAAGGCATCTGAAGGCCTCCGTGCTGGGCCATCACTCGAGCGAGAGGCACGGTGAGATCGTAACGGAGGGCAACATCGCGCTCGCCATGATCGAGGAACCTGTAGAGGAGCATCTCCTCCTCGTCGCCGATCTTGCCGAGCAGGACCGATGCGTACTCGAGAGCGGGTGTCATCAAAGGAGGGTATCCGTGGAGCTCGAAAACACGGCGGATGGTGGCCAGCATCTGGTCCTTCGCGAGCATCTCCTCGGGAAGGTAATCTCGAAAACCACGCAGCGTCTGGGCCTTCATCGCTCCTCCAACCTCCCCCGCCGTGGGATCGAGGCAGGATGGGACGCCAACGCCCTGATCGCAAGCAGAACGACCAGCTCGAGGTCAGGGAAGCTAGCCGATGATGCCCAGCTCCTGCCCAACTTCGCGGAAGATCGCAATCGCACGCTCGATCTGCTCTGTGGTGTGAGCAGCAGATACCTGCACCCGGATCCGGGCCTGCCCCCGGGGAACGACGGGGTAGGAGAACCCGACGACAAAGATCCCGCGGGCGTTCATTCTGTCGGCCATCTCCATCGTCTTGATCTCATCACCGAGCATGATCGGAATGATCGGATGGCCTCCAGAGGCGATGGAGAAGCCTGCTTTCGTCATTCCCGCACGGAAGACCCGGGTGTTTTCCTGGACCTTCTGCACCCTCTCCGGCTCCCGTTCGATCAACTCGAGCACCTTGATACCTGCAGCCACGACCGGAGGTGCAACCGTGTTGGAAAAGAGGTAGGGACGCGAGCGCTGCCTGAGCATTTCGACGATCTCCGAGTGGCCGGCGGTGAAGCCACCGGAAGCACCCCCGAGAGCTTTTCCGAGAGTGCTTGTGATGATGTCGACTCGCCCTTCGACGCCACAGTGCTCGGGAGTGCCTCGGCCGGTCGCGCCGACGAAACCGGTCGCATGGGAGTCGTCGACGCAGAGGAGTGCATCGTGTTTCTCGCACAGGTTACAGATCTCCTCGAGAGGCGCGACGTCGCCATGCATGCTGAAGACGCCATCGGTGACAACGAAGCGAGTCCCGGCACTGGAAGCCTCCTCGAGACAGCGCTCGAGGTCGTTGATGTCGGCATGGGAGTAACGGAATCTGCTCGCCTTGCAGAGACGAACTCCGTCGATGATGCTCGCGTGATTGAACTCATCGGAGATCACTGCATCCTCGGGACCGAGGATCGTCTCGAAGAGGCCGCCGTTGGCATCGAAACAAGAGGTGTAGAGGATGGCGTCGTCGAGCCCGAGGAAGCCGGCGATTTTCTCCTCGAGTTCCTTGTGGATGTTCTGGGTGCCGCAGATGAAGCGAACCGAGGAGAGCCCGAATCCGTGGCTGTCGAGGGCACTTCTCGCCGCTTCGACGATTTCAGGGTGGCACGAGAGGCCGAGGTAGTTGTTCGAGCAGAAATTGAGCGCCTCGCCATCGACAGTCTCGATTCTCGCTCCCTGGGGACTGGTGATGATCCGCTCCGCCTTGTAGAGACCCGCATCGCGAATCTGCTGCAGTTCGGAGACGAGTTTCTCGCGATTGCTGTACACCCCGGCCTCCTCTGGTTACTCGTCGATGGCTGAAGGGAACATGACGATCTTTCCACATTCCCCACTCTGGATCAGGTCGAATGCCTTGCCGAAATCTTCGAGAGGGAATTTGTGTGTCACCAGCGGCCGGAGATCGAGACCCCCCTGGAGCAAGCGTGTGGCCTCGAACCACGTCTTGAAAATCTTCCTGCCGATGATCCCACGAATACGAGCACCCTTGAAGATCACATCCCTGGCGACATCGATGGAGAGGCGCTCTTTGGGAACTCCAAAGAAGCGAAAATCCCCTCCCCTCGCCAGGCACTTGAAGCCATCCTCCACAGCATTCGGGTTTCCCGACATCTCGAGGACCACATCGGTACCGTGGCCACCGGTCAACTCTCTGATGAAGTGCGGAACATCGGTTTCCAGGGGATTGGCGACCTGATCTGCGCCCATCTTCCTCGCGAGTTCGAGACGGTAGGGCTGAACATCGATAGCGACCACCGATGACGCACCGCAGATCTTCGCAATTGCCACAGCGAAGAGTCCGGTGGGGCCACAGCCAAATACGGCGACGTCCTTGCGCGAGAGATCAGCAATGAGGGTCGCATGGACCGAGTTCCCCAGGGGCTCCTGAAGCGTCGCGATCTCTGGGGGGATATCGCGCGAGGTCTTCCAGATGCATCGCTGGGGCATGGCGATGAAGTCGGCGAAGGCTCCGTCGCGATGGATGCCGATGATCTCCTCGTTCTCGCAGATGTGGCGGTTGCCGATCTTGCACTGGTAGCAATCGCCACAGAAAACATGGCTCTCCGCTGCCACGAAGTCACCAGTTTCGATTGTCATCACCTTTGCGCCGACCTCGACCACCTCACCACAGAATTCGTGTCCAATGGTGAGCGGCTGGACGACCTTGCTCCGAGCCCAGGCATCCCAATTAAAAATGTGAAGATCGGTTCCACAAATCGAGGTCGCCATCACCCTGACGAGGACCTCATCAGGCTTGATCGTGGGGATCGGTTTCTCGACCAGATGAAGTCCTGGCTCTGGACCGGTCTTGCACAGGGCTCGCATCATTTCCGGCATAACTCCTCCGAAATGCTCCTCGCTGGAACTCGATATTTGCCTACCACGCCGTCGACGGCGCCCGTCATGCCAAAGAGCCCCAATGGTAACGAAGCGGTCACGCCCAAGGAAGGAGTCAGAGCGACGATTCCTCCTTCTTTGGAATTCCCAGGACCTTCTGCCAACGACCTTTACAACTTCGAGAGCAGTCCCCATCCTGTTCCCATGACATCATTCGATCGAATCCACTGGCGAGCCACGAAGATCGTTGCCACCCTCGGTCCTTCCTCCTCAACACCGGAGATCCTCCGACAGTTGATCACGGCCGGAATCGACGTTGCCCGCATCAACGCATCTCACGGCAACCATCAGGAGCACTCCAGGTTGATCGCAAGCATTCGCAAGATCTCGGCCAAACTGGGGAGACCGGTCGGAGTCCTCTTCGACCTCCAGGGCCCAAAGATCCGCCTCGCAGACTTCGAAGGCGGCTTCCGGCGCATCGAGCGAGGGGATGAAATCATCCTGGCAGTGGGACGCCCCGCCGAGGATGGGGAGATCGGCAGCGATTACGACCTTCTCGACCAGGACGTCAAGATCGGCGACCCTCTTCTCATCGATGACGGCAACGTCAGTTGCGAGGTGATCTCCGTCGAGGCGGGGACGGTCGTCTGCAGGGCTGAGAATGGCGGCAAGCTCCGACCCCGCAAGGGGATCAACCTTCCCGAGAGTTCCGTCTCGGCCTCTGCATTCACCGACCGCGACCGGGAGGACACCCTCTTCGCCATCTCCCAGGGTGTCGACTACATCGCCCTCTCCTTCGTCCGCAAGGCGGCTGACGTCCTCGAATTGAAGCAGGTGATCGAAGATACCGGCGCCAGAACTCCCATCATCAGCAAGATCGAGAAGCCTCGAGCGATCGAGGAACTCTCCGAAATCCTCGATGTCTCGGTCGGAGTGATGGTCGCTCGGGGGGACCTCGGGGTCGAGATGCCAGCACCGCAGGTGCCGGTGCTCCAGAAGCAAATTATCAGGGAATCACGGGCAGCAGGCAGGCCGGTTATCACCGCCACCCAGATGCTCGACAGCATGACCCGCAACCCGAGGCCGACACGAGCCGAGGCGAGCGACGTGGCCAATGCGGTCCTTGACGGAACCGACGCCGTGATGCTCTCCCAGGAAACCGCCGTCGGCAAGTATCCCGTCGAATCGGTGCAGATGATGGCAGACATCATCACCCACACAGAGAAGTCAATCCCGAGATCCCTCACCAGGTTGCGCCAATCGGAGAATGCGGTCAACTCCACTGCCGAGGCGGTCGTCGATGCCGCATGCCAGGTCTCCCATCATCTCGACGCCCATGCCATCGTCGCATTCACCCGCACCGGCAGCACCGCTCTGCTCGCCTCCCAGCGGCGCCCCCAGCGGCCGATTCTCGCCTTCACCTCCAGCCCAATGGTGCGCGACCAGTTGACCCTCGCCTGGGGTGTCCGCCCCTACTGGCTCCCGAGCGCACGGACCACCGACGACCTGATCAAGGAACTCGACAGGGTTCTCGTCGCCGATGACCTGGCATCCCCGGGGGACCGACTGGTGCTGCTGTTGGGCGCCCCCACCTACCGGATGGGCAGCACCAACCTGATGCTCGTCTATCCGGTCGGATCGTGGGCTCCCCTCGAAGGACTGCCCCCCTTCGAGGATGAGGACGAGTAGTCCTCTCGCTTCGCCGTCACTCTCCCCAGATTTCCCGGAAGGTCTCGATGGTCGCCGGAGCATGACCGGCGTAGTGATTGTTGAAGAAACCATAGACGTCAACGCCCATGCTGCGTGCATCCCTCAGGATCGGCGCCCACTCGCGCAGGCGATCGGAGCGGTCGATCACCTGGCTGTCCCAACTGGTCGTGATCTTCTCGATCCTCTTGCGATCGCCGAGAAAACGGAAGTAGGCGAAGTCCGTACTCGGCCCCTCGCAGCGCATCGCCCACTGCTGCGGGTCGGGCATCCACGCCTGATCGACCCAGGCAAGGGCCACTCGATGGCTGCGACAGATCTCGTTGAGACGCCTACCAACCCAGTTGGCGTTGCGCACCTCCACCACATAACGAAATCCCTCGGGCAGGGTGGCCAGGAAACCGTCGAGCCTCTTCATGAAGGGCTCCTGTGATTCGAACGCGTTCCTGTTGAAGTAAGGAAACTGGAGAAGAAGCGGTCCGAGCCTGTCGCCGAGCAGGGCCATCGTCTCGATGAAGAGATTCATCTCTCCAGATGCATCTTCGAGGACCTTCTCGTGGGTGATGACCCGGGGAACCTTGGCAGCGAAGACAAAACCCTCTGGAGTTCGGTCGCGCCAGCCGAGAACTGTGCTCTCCCTGGGCATGTGATAGAAGGTCGCGTCGATCTCGACAGTGTCGTAAACGGTCGAGTAGTGGCGGATGAAATCGATGGAAGCGGTTTTCTCCGGATAGAAGACACCCCGCCAGTCCTTCGCTGACCACGAAGAGGTCCCGAGGCGGATTCCCCGATCTCCCTCGAACATTGTCAACCTCCGTCATCGACGCCCTTGACCCTCCGCCATCGCCGCCCGCATGATGCCAGGATCTGGGGAAGGGGGGGAGATGGTTGAAGGCGACGCCCTCGAAAAGATGCGCGCCCTCGAGAGGCTCCGGTCGGTCGAAACACGCCTGCTGGAGAGGGTCGATCCTCTCCGACGCTGGCTCATCAGCGACCTCGAAGCCCATTGCGCCAGGTGCGCCGTTGAACCCCTTCCCGTCGAGGTCATCGCCCTCCTTGGGCAGCCAGAGGCATGGTGGCGGGCTCCCGCTCCCGACAGCGGCGCGCAGACTCCTGCCAGCACTCTGCTGCGATTTCCTGTGATCGGCGAAGCGCTCGCACTGCTGGCGGTGGCCTGTCCTCGCCCCTACCACCCCTCCCGGAACGCCCACGGTGGAATCGAACTGGGGCCTCTGGTCGATCCAGCGATGGAACTGTTGCTCAAGAGAGAGGACCTCGTCCGGCGGGCGGGAATCAACGGCTGACTGAGCAGACTCAGGAATCCTTCAGCGCCGCGATGGCGTCGGGGTCGTAAGCGACGATTCGACCGGCAAGAGCGCTGGCAGCGACGGTGATGGGGCTTGCCAGGTACATCTGACCCGGCCCCGAACGACCGGGGAAGTTCCGGTTGATGGCGCTGATGCTCACCTGGTCGGGGCTCCTGCTGACGCCCGGGCCGGCGTTGATACAGGCGCCGCACGAGGGCTCGATCAGCTGCGCCCCGGCATTCTCGAACAGTTCAAGGTAACCCATCTCGTGACAGTATTGCTTCACCTCCTGGGATCCGAATTGGATCCAGAACTCGACCCCTTCCTTGACCCGTACTCCGTGCTCGAGACCATGACGGAGGACCTCGGCATACATGTCCATGTCCTCCTTCTTGCCGGCGGTGCAAGAGCCCCCGTAGGCGATTTCGATGGCGACCTCCTCCTCGAGAGAGGAAATCTCGACCCCGTTCCCGGGGTCACCGGGGAGGGCCACAAGCGGTTCGAGCGCCGCGACATCGATTTTTATTTCGTGGCAGTACTGGGCACCGGGGTCGGAGAAGAGCCCGGAACACATTTCCTTCACCTCGGATGGATCGAGACCACGCTCGCTGACGAGGTAATCGACCGTCTTGTCATCGGGAGCGACGATTCCGCTGAATGCACCGACCTCCGCGGCCATGTTGGTCATCGTCGCACGCTCATCGATGCCAAGCGCCTCGACCGCCTCCCCGCAGTACTCCACCATCTTGCCGATGGCGTGGCCATCCCTTACGTAGTCGGTCCTCAGGATGGCAAGCATCATGTCCTTGGCGGTGATTCCTGCGGGGCGAATGCCGTGAACTTCGACACGTACAGTTTCGGGGACATAGGAGTAAACATCCCTGGTGATCCAGGAATTGAAGATCGCCGTCGTTCCGACTCCAAAGGCGACGCAGCCGACCGCACCGGAGTGAGGGGTGTGGGAATCGCTGCCCACGATCAACTGCCCGGGAAGGGCGTAGTCCTGGAGGATTTTCGAGTGGCAGATCGCCTCGGAGCCACCGTGTTCCGTCTCGCCGTGGAGCTTGATTCCCTGCTCCCTGGAAAACTCCTCCTGCTTGATTCGCAGCTGGTCGGCGACCTCCAAGAGCCCCTGCGCTCGCCGTTCGGGAGTCATCGCCATCGCAAGAAATGTCAGATGGTCCCGGAAGAGAACGATTGAATGAGGATCGTTGACCGATTGCCCCGGACCAACCTTCTGTTCGAAGAAACTCGCGGCCATCGGCGTGACGTATTCGTGGCTGAAACGAAGGTCAGTTCTGAAAAATCCGGCATCACCAACGGCGATGTCATCGCAGCCGATCTTGCCAACTGCGAGATCGACCACTCGGCTGCGGGCGAAGACCTTCTGGGTGATCGTCTGCGGCCCATCTGCGCCGCCGGGAGCGGGAAGGTCGACCTTGCCCTGAATCCGGGCGACATTGAACTCGAAGAGCCCCCCCCACTCGATGATCTGTCGCGTGACCGCATCCTTGCCATCGGTGAAGACAGAGAGAGGAATCGACTCGCCACTGGTGATTCTGTCGATCACCGAGAAGTCGGTGCAGGTGAGAAGACCGAGGTTGTCGCAGTTCTGCTGGTAAATGCGTTCGATATTCTCCGCCACGACGACCTGGATTCCGGCACACAGTTCCGCATAGGGAGATGCCTCACGGCTGGAACCCTTGCCGCGGCGCTTGCCACTGACGCTGACTCCAAACCCCCCCTCTTTGACGGAACAACGGCCGATGGGGAACTTCTCTCCTGCACGAAATCCAACGTAAGGAAAATCGCCGAGGGTCTCATCGAAGTAGTAGCAGACCCAGGATGGGGTGATTTCATCGGTAGAGATGTCGTCGCGCAGGGGAATGCCGTGACCTGTTGGAAAGTCCTCCCCTGCGAGCTGACGCTCGATAGCTTCGGGGTCATCGACGAGGAAGAGAACCCGGCCTTCGACGGAAATTTCATCCCGCCGCCGGTGCACTTCTCGATTTCTCAGGGTGTCAACGAGACCTGACATCTGTCCATCTCCTCATTTCGAATTCCTGGGGACCCGTCGGGATCACGGGTGCTTCAGCCAGCCTCGGCGGTCGGAGGTGAGATCGACCCACCGCTCGCGCACCCATTATCTGCTGTCGGCCTGCCCGGATCAACGGATGTGAAGATGTTTCCCCCCGTTCACGACCTCAGGAGGCGTCGACAGGGATTCCCTCACCACCGAGTTTGGTGCGGGCATCGGCGTAGGCCTCGAGCAGTGAGTTTCGGATCAGCGCAACACGGTCGCTGTGACCGCAGAATGCGCCCTTGGCTCCGTTGAGCGCCAGGATCTCGAACTGATCGATTCCGATTCCGAAAACCCGCTGGGCAAGATCCCATTCGCTGCTGAGAGTGGTTGCGGACATCAGGTAATTGTCGACGTTGAGAGTCACCCGGTAACCCTCCTGGAGAACCCTGAGAAAGGGGTGCTCCTTCACATCCTCGATTGCGCCGGTGTGGAGATTGGAACTGAGGCACATTTCGAGGGAGATCCTCTTGTCCAGGATGTACTTCGCGAGTGTGCCTCCCGAGAGTTGACCACCATGGTGCTCGGCGAAGTCCTCGACCAGCCTTGTCGCATGACCGATCCGGTGCGCACCGCAGTACTGAATCGCCTGCCAAATCGAGGAGATCCCGAACGCCTCTCCAGCATGGATGGTGATGTTGAAATTGCAGCGCCGGAGATACTGGAACGCCTCGATGTGCTTCTTCGGCGGGTGGCCGCTCTCATCCCCGGCGAGGTCGAACCCGACGACACCACGATCGCGAAAATCGACCGCGAGTTCCGCCATCTCCAGTGAAATCGCAGGATCCATGTTGCGCAGGGCACAGACGATGACGCGAGCATCGATCCCCGTCTTCTCACAGCCGCGATGAATCCCTCCGAGAACCGACTCCATCACCTGTTCGAGGTTCAATCCTCCCTGGATGTGGAGGATGGGGGCAAAGCGGATCTCTGCGTAGACGACTCCATCGGCGGCAAGATCCTCGACCCGTTCCAGAGCGATCCGGCGGAGTGCTTCGGTGTCCTGTGTGAGGGAGCAGGTGATCCCGAATCCCTCGAGATAGAGGGGAAGGCTGCCACGGTTCGCCCCGCGAAAGAACCAGGCCTCGAGCTCTTCCGGATCGCTACTGGGAAGCTCGATCTTCCGTTCCCGGGCGAGTTCGATGATCGTCAGGGGGCGCAACCCGCCATCGAGATGATCGTGCAGGAGCACCTTCGGCAATCCACGAATCGTTTCCAGATCCAGACCCACCGGGTTCTCTCCCGTCATTCTTCCCCGTCTCTCACCGGTACTGCACCGGGATTCTCTTCCATCTTGTCCTCATCGACGTCGCTGTCCAGCCCGGGGAACTCGGAAGTGAAGTCGACCCCCTCGAGTTCCCCCTGTTCCATCAGAATCAAGCGGGTGACCTTGTCCACCCTCGACCGTTCGGCAGCGGGAACCCGCGCCCAAATTTCAGCCTTGAGCCCGATCCCGATGCTGGCCGAAGGAGCCCTCAGGAGCCCACGAAGAGCGAGCCTGCGCACCTCGCTGATGTCAGGGGCGGCTCCCCGGGCGAAAAGTTCCGCGTGAAGCAGGAGGGCCAATCTCGAAGTCCGTTCGATCCCCATCGGGTCCCCGCCGCTGACTCCATCGAGGATTGCCTGGCCGAGCATCCCGACGATCCTGTCGCCGGGTTCCTGGTCGGAGGAGAGGGAGATTCTCACCTTCTCCTCGACCCAGCGATCGAGGCTCCAGGTCTTCTCGCTGTCATCGACACCCAGTTCGCGCAGCGATTCGCGGCACCTCATCGCGCTCTCATCGTCTCCCTGGCGCCAGGCCGCGAGCGCGGCCCTGACCAGGAGCGTGCGGAAATTCTCTCGATAGGGGCGCGGAACCCCCTCGGACTCCGGGTCGGTGAAGGTGGTCCGGACGACCCGAAAGAGGCTGTCGAGCAGGCGCCACTGAGGGAAGGTCCTGTAGATGCCCGCGGCTTCATCGAAATGGAGGCGCCCCGACTGGACCAGCTGCTGGAGACCGATCTGAGCGCCGGAATCGAGCATCGCCGGGTAGAGCTGGGAGGGGAGGAGGGGCTTCTCACCGGCGCCCTCCGAACCTCTCGAATCCTCGCTGACGAGAGTCCCCCTCACCGACCAGTAGATGGCGTGGGCTCCAGGGAGCCGCCAGTCGATGGGACCGAGGATCGTGACCAGGTCCGACATCAGCTCGGGGTCCATCCTGTGACGACCCTCGAGGATATGGCGTCGGAAGAACGCCTCGAGGATCAGTAGATCCTCGCGGGAAATGCCGTCGATCCGTACTTCTTCCTCGAATCGCGCCAGATTCCAGCCGTCCGCCAGCAGTTGGGGATCCTCGAGTTGGGCGCTGATCGCCTTCTCGACGCCGGCGAGCGCGGGCCGTTCCTCGATCAGTTCGGTGATCGATCGTGGAGCAACACTCGCCATCTTCAGTTCCTTCACAGCTCCGTCGACCCCGCATGAAGGACCCAGGATTCCGTTCCAGATCCTCGCTACCTGCCACTTGTAGTATCGGTGCATCTCATCGGTATTCTCGCCCAGTTTGAACCAGAAGAAGTAACTGAGTTGGCGGTGGATCTCCCGACTGCGCGGATTTGATTGCAACCCGCGGTCGCGCAGCAGGGAGATCCCTGCATCGACCCAGGTCCAGCGCTCGGCGGGATCGCGAGCGTCGAGAGCGATGTTGAATGCCAGGTTCCACGCCTGGAAATTCCACACCTTCGGAAAATGTGGTTGGAGCCGTGTGATCCAGTCGGCGAGTTGCATCGCCTCGTGTACCTCTCCCTTCTCGAGGAGATTCTGGGCGCGCAGCCACAGAGCATCGATCGCCCAGCCCCTGAAACTCCCGAGAGCCTGCTGGAGCATCCTCACATCCGCGGGTACGCCGGTGGAGTCGGTGCTCTTCCAGGTGAGGTTGTCGCGACGCCTCAACTCATCGATGGGCCCGACGAGTCCCGCGGCCGCCAGCCACAGCGCAAAGGCCAGGATCAGGGAGGGTGAGATCCTCATGGGGATGCTCCCCCCAGTTCGCGGCGGCGGAGGAGCCACCGACCGGCGAAGAGGGAGAGCCCGGTCCACAACAGGCCGATGACTCCGAGGCAACGAAGGACGTCACTCCCGGGAACGAGGATTCCCGTCGAGACGGTCGATGATGCGTCGTGGCGCTCCCAGTCGGAGAGGGCAACGACAACCCACTCACCGATGAGAGCAAGAGCTTCCAGCACCTCCTTACCGAAACTCCTTGGGACCTCCTGGCCATGGGAGTGAGCGTGGGCAACTTCGGTAGACCCGTCGATAACGAGAAGGCTCCCCGTCGACGCAGTGACGAGGAAGATGAAGAGTGAGAGGGTCGCAACAGGAAATCCGAGAACTGTCACCGCCACCGTCGACAGGGCAGCCGTGAATGCAAGACGCAACCAGAGCATCAGGGAACTTCGAGCGATGTTGGCCGCGAGGGAGTCATCAGGAATCCGCAGGCGGATGGAATCTCGCCCCGCCCACAGGATTGCGGGCAGGTCGACACCCTCCTCGACCGCCCCCTTGAAGGCGATTGTGATCTCCAGCGGCTGCTCGACCGGCCCAGCTGGAAGCGGGATCTCGGTCAACTCGGCATTGCCGACGATGGCGCCGTGGATTTGGTCGCCGCTGAGGATCTCGAGGACCGCCCCGATCGAGCGGTGTGTGGATCTTCCGAGGTAAGGGCGCAACGCCAGCACCGACCCCTCGGGAAGTCGGGGTGGGACTTCGAAGCGGTAGCTTCTCTCAGAGCCCGGTTGAATGCTCCTCGCCGAGCGGCTGAGCGCTCCTCTTGCCCGTTGCTTCGCCTCATCCGCCGACAGGGAATCCCATCTATCAGGGTCCGTTACCCTTCCCCGTTCGAGGAAATCCGCCACCTGCTCGTCAGTCACCGCCGGCAGGAGCGGCTCCACCACGCGGTCAGCCGCGGGAATGGCATCGAGATGATCCTCCCCCGCACACCTTGGAATCAGCACGAGGAGAAGGGAGATGGCGACGGCGAGAAGAACCCCATCGATCAGGACGAGTCCGAGCCATTTCCCGAGCAGGTACCTCCCCCGCCCGACCGGCTTGGTCAAGGTGACATCGAGTCTTCTTGCTGCGATCTCCTCGGAGAGGCTGCCACAACCGAGCAGGACCGTGAGGGTCATCAAAACAACGGAGATCCACGCCTGCCCGTACTGCAAGAGGCTCTGTACGCGATACTCGACGATCCGATTCTCCGACAGGAGGTCGGGAAGTGCCAGGAGTCCGGCAAAGAGGATCAGCAAGGCGATGGGGATGGCACCGCGGCGCATCCCCTCGGCGAGGAGTACCCGGGCGACGGCACCGATGGCTCCCACAGAACGCAGGAGACGATCACTGAGGTGAAGAGCGACGCCGGAAAGGAGAGAAGCGCCGAGCAGGAAGAGAAGGAATTCGACGGGGCCAGTCACGAGGAACCTTCGGCACTCTCTGAGGAATCCCCGCCATCGGAACGGCCCTCGGCGGGGCCACCATCCCCCTCCTTGGTCAGGAACGAGGCGAGTTTTCCCCCACCTGTCACGCCGGAATTCTCAGTTCCGGAATCTCTCGCCTCCTCGACAATCTCGAGGAATCGGTCCTCGAGGCGCCGACGGGCGGGGGCCACCTCCTCGACCTCGATCCCGGCCTCGACCACTGCTTCTCTCGCCAGGCGGAGGGTCTTCGTCGTCGCACCGGAAGTCAGCCACTCGAGACGGTCATCTCGCACCAGGATCTTCGAAACGCTTCCCACCTCCTGGATCCTGCCTCCGTAGAGGATCGCAACCCGATCACAGATCTCCTCCATGTCGGCGAGAAGGTGACTGCTCACCAGCACCGACTTGCCATTGTCGCGCAACTTACCGATGAGGTCCTTCACCTGCCGCGTCCCGATGGGGTCGAGGCCGCTGGTCGGCTCGTCGAGAATCAGCAGCTCGGGATCGTTGATGAGGGCCTGAGCGAGACCAATCCGCCGCTGCATCCCCTTGGAGTACTCGCGCAGGGGACGATCCGCAGCTCCCTCCAGCCCGACCATCGCCAGCAATGCGGAAACTCTCTCTGCTCTCACCGATGGGGAGAGGCCAAAGAGGCGCCCGTAGAAGTCGAGGGTCTCACGACCGCTGAGATAGGGATAGAAACACGACTCTTCTGGCAGGTACCCCAGGCGCGACTGCGACCGGGGATCTCCCGGCGGATGGCCCAGCACCCGGACCTCTCCCCCGCTGGGAAAGAGGAGGCCCAGGAGCATCTTGATCGTCGTCGACTTTCCCGAGCCGTTGGGCCCCAGAAGGCCAAAGACCTCCCCTGAGGCGACGCTGAGATCAACTCCATCGACGGCGACGACGCGCGGACGCAGCCAGAAGTCCCGGAAGACCTTGCGCAAATTTCTGCAGTCGATGGCGAGGGACGAATCCAACGTCGAAACCACCCTTCCGGTGACGACCCCTTCACGAGCCACTGCCATTGACGATACTCTACATCAGCAAGAGCGTGGTGGAACGGATGGAACCATGATCGACGCCAGCAGGACGGTACCGAGGAAAGGAGGGGTCCAGCTCTCCGTCAAGCAGTCCCTCGAGATCGCCCTGTCGACAGCGAGGGAATCCTGGCGCCAGTCCTTCCACTCCGTTCTCTGTTACCTCGGACTGGCGATGGTCGGTCTCACCCCGCTGATCAGCGCATTCGCACTGGGAGACGAGGATCTTCTTCTGCGGGACCTCGGACTCAGTTCTCTCCTTCTCTGCGGACTCCTCCTCAGCGCCTTCACCGCCTCGGCAGCACTCGGAGAGGAGATCCGCAGCCACACCCTGGTCACCGTCCTGAGCAAGCCGGTGAGCCGGACGGCCCTGATCCTCGGCAAGTACATCGGAATCGCCCTCGCCCTCACCACCACCAACCTGATCTGGGCGCTGATGCTGATCCTGGCGGTGGAGCCGGATCCCCGCGCTCTCCTCGGCGGCACCCTGGCGGTGATCGGCGCCACCATCTGGGCGATCTGGAGCAACTTCGAGCGCGCCGTCCCCTTCTCCGCCAGCCTCCACCGGTCCCTGCTGGTGCTCATCCCGGGAGCTTTTCTGTTCCACGTCGTTTCCACCAGCGGCGAGGGGCCGATCTTCTGGACCTTCGATTGGCAATTGCTGTCGGCGATCCTTCTCATCAACGAGGCGACCCTGCTCTTTGCAGCGATCGCCCTGGCAGCCTCGACCCGGCTGCCGCAGGTGGCGACACTGGCGGTGACGCTGCTCTGCTTCCTCCTCGCCTCGGGAGGTGATTCCCTCCTCGGAGATTCTGTAATCGCCCGGCTCTTCCCCGACCTTCAGCGCCTGTGGATCTCCGACGGCCTGCTCAGGG
>DQQH01000052.1 GCA_015664425.1 Planctomycetota bacterium | reverse complement strand
AGTGACCTGTCCACCGGCGTAAGAATTGCCGGCGATGAACAGCTTGTCGGAGCAGAGTTTGGTGGCTCCGTAGAGATTGATCGGGTTGGCGGCCTTGTCGGTCGAGAGGGCGATCACCCGCTTGACGCCCGTTTCGATAGCCGTCTCGATGATGTTCTGGGCACCGAGGATGTTGGTTTTTACCGCCTCGAATGGGTTGTACTCGGCTGCGGGTACCTGTTTCAGGGCGGCTGCATGGAACACGTAGTCGACGTCGTGGAAGGCGGTCCTGAGCCGATCGCGGTCGCGGACATCACCCAGGAAGAACCTCAGGCACGGGTGTTCGAACTTCTTCTGCATCTCGAATTGCTTGAACTCATCGCGGCTGAAGATGATCAGCCGTCGCGGCGGCTGGTGTTCCAGCAGGTAGCGAGTAAGGCTCGAGCCGAAGGACCCTGTGCCTCCGGTTATTAGTACGCTCTGATCGGCGAACATCGACATTTGTCTTTCCCGTGAAAATGTTCAGAGAAGGCGGATTATAGCGGTGCTCGGGGCTCGGGACAACGTGCTTTTACTTCCTGCTATTGGGGCCGCGTTGTTGAGGGAGATCGCTCTTACTCCAGCAACCGTTCGTGCCCCGGGGAGGCGATTTCTGGTTCCCACGCCGGCAATGCAGAAACGCAGCTACCGTCCTCGAGGTGCTGGAGAAGTGGCTGGCGGAGTGTTTCTGCGCTGGTGGTGAATCAGTGATGAGTAAGGCGATTTCTCTGCATCCTGTTGAGCAAGAATCCAATTGCCCAAGGGCGGTGAGTCACCGGGCAGGAACGCCTTCAGTCTTCTTCACAAGGACCACATCCAAGCGGCCGGTGATGAGCCCTTGGGATCGCAGCGTCGGGCGTCCGAGATCGTTCGATTTGATCCGCCCCAGCCAGTGCTTCCCGGGAGCGTCTGGGGGGAACCAATTCCAGCTGGGCAGGGGTCGGGGGCGAGGTGTATCACCGGCCGTGGCGATGGCATTGCTGAAGGGGACGATGGGCTTCCTTCTCGTCCTTGCCGGCGCAAGCAGCGAGGAGAGGTTCCTCCCGCCTCCATCGGGGAATTTCCCTGCTATGCGTTTCTGCTCTGTCTCTCGGGCATGGAAGTTGAAGAACCGATGGGTCTCCTTGAATGGCGAGTCAACTACCCCTATCCTAAGGACTTAACCCGTGTGATCGTCAGCACCAGGGGCTGATACGGTCTTGTCGGTGGTCGTCGGCCTGAAGTTCCTCAGCCGACAGGTCGAAGAACTGGATATGTCGGCCAGGGGGTCTCCCGGGCCACCAGGACGGGTCCCGGGAAGTACGCCCCCCGGGTCCGTCTGGCCCGCTGCCCCAGCGGACTTGGGAGTTTCATGGTCGGCCCACGCAGTTTTGAACACGAGAACATCACCCCGGAGGATCTCAAGCGCCTGGAGGTGTGCGAGAGACGGGTCGGCTACAAGTTCAAGGATCCCAACCACCTTCTCCAGGCTCTCACCCACTCGTCGATAAAGACGATCGATAATCCCTGCAACGAGCGAATGGAGTTCCTCGGTGATTCCGTGCTCGGCCTGGTGATGACCGAGTTCCTCTTCAACTTCTTCGAGGAACACACCGAGGGAGATCTCACCCAGATCAAATCGGTGGTGGTTTCGACCAACACCCTCGCCGAGGAGAGCCTGCGTCTTGGCCTCGACGAGGCGTTTCAGGTCGGCAAGGGCGTGACTCACCGCAGGAAACTTCCCAATTCCCTCCTTGCCAACGTGTTCGAGGCGGTGGTCGCCGCCATCTATCTCGACGGTGGTATCGATGTGGCGAAGGAGTTCATCGTCAAGAACCTCTACCACCAGGTTCTTGCGGTGGAGAAGAACGAGCACTCCCTCAACTACAAGTCGATCCTCCAGCAATACGTCCAGAAGATCGAGAACCGCACTCCTTCCTACAGGGTTCTGGATGAGAGTGGACCCGATCACGCCAAGGAGTTCGTCGTCCAGGCGGTTGTTGCTGGCAAGAAACTGGGCGTTGGAACCGGGCCCAACAAAAAGGACGCCGAGCAGGAAGCAGCGCGGGTCTCCCTCGAAATCCTCGAGATCGATCCTGCGATGGGCGAGTGATTCTCCAGCTGTCCAGAGGCGGCTCCAGCGGTCGTACCGCCCTCCTCCTCTTCCCCGAAGGCCAGGAAATCGATGTCCGCCAGTTCCTTTGCTGACAGGGATCCGATCGTCGATCGGATCATCAACGATTCATCAGCCATCGCGACCCTTCTCGAGAGACTGGCGACCTCCGGCGTCGTCGAAGTCAGCCGCTGCGGTGAGGGCCCTACAGGCCTGCTGATAGCGGCTCTCAGCGAGCGTCTCGGGCGACCCCTGCTGGTGCTCACCTCTTCCCCCGACGGAGCGGAGCGTCTCAGGCGCGATGCTGGGACCTTTACCGATGAACCGATCGGGTCCTTTCCGATGTGGGAGAGCCTCTTCGAGGAGGACTCCGAACCGGACACCGACACCTTCAGGGAGCGAACGGAGGCGGCGCGCTCATTGGTCGATGGATCGCTTAAGACCGTTGTTGCCCCGGTGCAGGCGGTGCTCCAGCCGATCAGTCGCGATGCCGGCTCCGATCCGCGCATCGTCCTGCGAGTCGGTGACCGGATCTCCCCCGGCGACCTTGCAAGGTCGCTGGTCGATGCCGGCTACCGTCGTTTCCCGCAGGTGGCGCGCCCCGGTGACTTCTCGGTTCGCGGTGGGATCTTCGACATCTATCCGCGCGAGGGGGTCCATCCCTATCGCATCGACTTCTTCGATGAAGAGATCGATTCCATCTCGACGGTGTCGGTCAGCGACGGTCGCTCGGGTGAACAGGTCGAGATGGTGGTGCTGACACTGGAGCCGAAGGAGAACTGGTTCATCCGCGGGTTCACCGGCAAGGAACGGTTGCTCTTCGATCTGCTTCCAGAGGATGCAGTGCTGGCGGTGTGGAACCCGCAGGAGGTCGAGGAGAAGGCCCGCTTCCTCGTCGGTCAGTGGTCGGGACGCCGCGAGAAAGCTGTCCTCGATGAGTTCTGGGCGCGCGCCGGTCGGAACACCCGCCTTCAGCTCGATCAGTTCGTTCCGGAGCAGGGACGGGGCGCCATCAATCTGCCGGTGATCTCGGCGGAGGCGTTTCAGGGCTCGATGGAAAGCTCGATTGTTGCCATCGGCGAAGAGGTAGCCCGCGGCGGCGAGGTGGTGGTCTTCTTTCGCCAGGAGGCAGAGGTCGAGCGTTTTGGCGAAGTCCTCGAGGAAGCATCGATCGAGGGCAACTGCCGCACGAGGATCGGTGACATCTCGAGCGGTTTTCGCTGGCAAGAAGATGGGGGCGGGGTACTCGTCAGTGGCAGCGCTGCACTCGGGCGTAGCCGGTCACTCGAGCGCAAGCAGAAGAAACGTGCCGAAGGGCGAATCGTCGATTCGTTCCTCGAACTGGAAGAGGGCAGCCTTGTCGTTCATATCGCCCACGGGATTGCCCGCTTCCGTGGCATCCGAAACGTCAAACGAGGTTTCCGCCGTGGAGATTTCCTGGTACTGGAATTTTCCGAGGGTGTTCAGCTGCTTGTACCTGTCGAGCGCATCGACCTGGTCCAGAAGTACATCGGCGGCGGCGGCAGACACGCTCGACTCGACAAGATCAGCGGCACCGCCTGGTCGAAGAGAAAAGCGAAGGTCGAGGAGGGCCTGCACGATCTCGCTTCGGAGATGCTCGAGATCCAGGCGTTACGCGCCGAGCGTCCCGGCCATTCCTTTGCCGAGGACAGCCACCAGCAGAAGGAATTCGATGCCTCTTTCCCTTTCGAGGAGACACCGGACCAGCT